>JAZLAZ010000016.1:0-52175 GCA_045613445.1 Candidatus Enterousia sp.
TACCAGATGTCGATGTATTACCATCTGTACATGTTGCATTACCTGGACAATTCTGTTGTGTACATTGTTTTGTACATGTTGTATAGCACTGTGTTTCAGCTGATGCCCCAGTTGTATCTGTTGTATAACCATTATCGCATGCTGTCTTTATATTATTTGCACAGTATGAACCAACAGGGCAGATTGTACATGTATTACCGGTCAGATAATACCCATCCGCACATGATATCGCTTCGCATACACCGTCAATCTTTTTGTATCCTGTATTACATGTGCATGTGGTTGCGCCCGTCGTACTGTTCGAATTTGCAGGACATGGTTTGGAACACCCAGAAGTACCTGGAACAGCCGTACCAGAACCATCACAATACGACCCAGCAGGGCATGTTTTATGCGCTGTACCATCAAAATATTTTCCTGACACACAAGATTCTTCATAAAAAGTACACAGTTTTGTTCCACTGGACAGTCCGCTGATGCAATTTTCAATTGTGTTGCCAGCATATTCACCACCCAATTTAGTATGTCCAGATGGACAGGTGTCGCCAGTTGTTACATAAATATCATCAGGTTCTGTAATTGCAACATAACCCGACGGGCACGACACAGCACCAAAAGATAATGACGGGAACAGGCATACCAATGCCGAAAAAACTAGTAATTTTTGACAAATGCCAAATATTTTCATTTTGAATTCCCCTGTTATAATATCCCCATCATATATTTTCACAATCTTTATTCGTACAACTCACCCATCAGCGTATTGAAAAAGGTCGCATTTGCCCCTTTGTTCGCCATTTTTCCAGCACATGTCGCTGCACAGTATTTGGTACAACGATAACCACTGGCTTCGCCACCTTCATCCTTAAATTCTTCGGCAAAAACCCAACGCGATACAACGGGTTGAACCAATTTGCAAAAGCAACTGGTATTACCCGCCGGACTGGAATCAAAATGAATAGATTCTTTATGCAAAACACCATTCAAGTCACGTCCTTCGAACCAACCGCCACATACAGAAACACCATGTACAGCAACACCATTACATACGCCACCCCAGTCAGATTGACTCTGCTCTGTTGAATCTGCGCTGCACGATGAACCGGTTCCCATCGCAACACATTTAATCGCAGCATCACATACAGACACAGGCAACAAGAATATAAAAAACAGCGCAAAAACGGTAAAAATCTGAGTTTTTTTTGTTTTTTTGAACATATAATCCCCTTCCTTTATTGTTACAGTGTAGAAAAAATCATACATGTAACGCAAGTGCTTTTTATTATAAAAATATGTTGGATTTAGAAATTATTGTTGCTAATATCAAAAACATGAAAAAGAAACTGATTATTTTATTTTTGATATTATCAACGACTGGGGCACATGCAAACTTTAAGACAAAAGCAAAATCTGCCTTTTTGATCGACTATGATTCTGGTGTGGAAATAGTCGCAAAAAATGCTGATACACTGATGCCACCATCTTCGATGATAAAGCTGATGACATTGGCCGTATTGTTTGATGAAATCAAAAATGGCAACCTGACACTGGATTCTAAAATTACCGTCGGCGATAATGCAGATTACAATCGTCCAGAATGGTACCCTGCCAGTAAAATCTGTTTGGTTGCAGGCCAAACTATTTCTGTACGCGATTTAATTTTGGGAATTATTGTATTATCTGGCGGCGATGCATCTGTTGTTGTTGCAGAACAAATTGCAGGATCTGAAAATGCATTTACTGCAAAAATGACTGATAAAGCACGCAGTATTGGTATGGAACTGTCTACATTTGGTAATGCCAGCGGGTTACCAGACCCAAACAACTTGATGACCAGTCGCGAATTAGCTGTATTGGCAACACACTTGATTTCTAATTATCCAGAACTGTATCCGATGTTTTCTACCAAACGGTTCGAGTTCAAGGATCATAAAACAGACTGGTGTCGCGATTGGGGGCGCACGCATACCGTCAATTATAACAAGCTGCTATTCAATATGCGCGGTGCAGACGGACTTAAAACCGGACATACATCAGACGGTGGGTACGGCATGGTGGCCAGCGCAAAAATTGGTGGGCGCAGGTTGATTGGCGTAATAAACGGATTTAACGGCAAAGGGCATGATGCATTGGCGGGCGAAATGAAAAAATTGCTGGAATATGGTTTTGCTAATACCACGGGAAAAACTTTCTTTGATCCAGGTGATACAATTGCAGAAATTCCTGTATGGTATGGAAAAAATCCAACCGTTACCGCAACAGTTGCAAAACCATTTGCTGTAACTGTTGATAAAAAAACAGGATTAAAAAATTTGCGCATATTGGTACGATACGACGAACCAATCATCGCACCTGTGCAAATGGGTGATACAATCGGTGAAATCATCGCAGAACAAAATGGACGCGTTATTGCACGTGCACCAATCGTCGCCAAAAATAAAGTTAAAAAAATACAATTCTTTGGGCGCGTCTTCAAAAACATCAAAGTTATCTTAGGACTGTAATATGGCACCACGCAAAAAAGAAAATTCTGCATACTCTTTCCCGCACCCGATGGATAATGAATATTTGGTGGGACATAGCGATACATTAAATAACTTTATCAATGCATGGAATAATCGTAACACACATCCAATACATCCTGTATGGATGCTGACTGGGTCAATGGGAATCGGTAAAGCAACGCTGGCGTACAAAATCGCAAAAATGGTTTACGGAAATGTCGGTGACTTTTTTATAATCGACCAAGAAAGAAACATTGATAAGGATGGCAAACCAAAACCAGACGGCAAAGTCATTTCTGTATTTACCGTGCGTGCGATGATTGATAAAATGCAAATGTCGTCTATGTCTGGGGAATGGCGCGTTGTTTTGATAGATTCTGTGGATCAATTAAACACAGCTGCATCAAATGCAATATTAAAACTGTTGGAAGAACCACCCGCAAAAACACTGTTCTTATTGGTTGTTCATCAGTTGGCAAATGTATTACCAACTGTTCGTTCGCGTGCACGTGTTGAAAAAATGCGCCCGCTTACCATATCACAACTGCGTGAACTATGTGTCAAATTTATACCTGACGAAGATATCAGCACAGAAACATTAAAACTGTCAAATGGCAGTTTTGGTAAAATCGCTGGATTAAAACAGTCTGGCGGCGATGAGATATATGCTGAACTGATTGATTTTCTGAATAATACACGCGCAAACAGTGGTGACGCAATGATGTTGGCAAAAAAAATCGCATCAGATACTGCATTACATGGAATTTTATTGGATGCTGTTGCGCACTTTGGCTTGGCAGATATGTACCCACAGGCAACACGTGCAATCAATGATATAAAAACACTGTATCTGGAACCAGAAATCGGTATATTTAAAATTATTATGGAAATAAAAAAATGTTTATAGATACACATTGTCATTTGACTGATAAATATACAGACGGTTTAGATAAAGTTTTGGCCAATGCACATGATGCAGGTGTTGGTATTATGGTTTGTCCAACCGCAGACCCAAATGACATTCCACACGCACTGAATATTGCAAACACATATAATAATATATACTGTACAATCGGTATTCATCCAGAATACAGTAATGTAAACGCCACAGATTTTTTAACAGATGACGTTTTATGCAACCTACGGGTCGTCGGCGTTGGCGAAATTGGTTTGGACTATCATTACAACCCAGAAACACGAAACGCACAAATCAAACTGTTTGAACAACAACTGGAAATAGCAAAGAAACATGCCCTGCCCGTTGCAATTCATACACGCGACGCAGAATCTGATACAGCAGATATTTTAACAAGCGATATACATGGCGTTATGCACTGTTTTACCAGTTCGTGGAATTTAGCAAAGAAAATGCTGGACCGCGGATTCTTCTTTTCGGCCAGTGGAATTTTAACATTTAAAAATTCTGATGAAATCAGGGAAACATTTTCCAAGCTTCCAATCGACAGAATTGTTATCGAAACAGACGCACCGTATTGCGCGCCTGTGCCACATCGTGGAAAAACATGTGAACCATATATGGTCGTTGAAACAGCACGCGTTTTGGCACAAATAAAAAATATAGATTTAACCGATTTAGAAAAAATATTGATGCAAAATGTAAAGAATTTGTACCCAAAAATTCAATTATAAAACCCGCAATCGCGGGTTTTATTTTATCGTTTGTGTTGTTTAATTGAATCTAGAACAGATTGAGTTAAAACAGGTGAAACATTATTAAATTTAAACACATTACCCATCTGTTGTAATTTTTGTTTATTCTTTGGTTCATGCAACGATACATATACAGAAGCACAATCTTGATTGTTATGATATACAAATGTTTCAAAACCCAAATCATCTAATAATTTTTTTACATAATTTCGTACATATTTAATTTTAGACTGCGATTTATTGCGCAAAATTTGTCTACGGATTTTTGGCGTAAACACAAGACAACTGTCCGTAAAAACAACATGACATATCGTATGTAATTCGTCAATTATCTGTTTGTTTTTACCAATTTTATTTAAAAATCTATAAATTAAATTTGGGGATTTTAATTCACTTTTTGTATGCTTATAATCAAATGAAGAACTATATACCATTTCATCAATATTATATTTTGACATTTAAAACCTTTATTTTGTTTTGTTGTACAATCATAGCACAACCTATTATATTTGCAATTTATTTTTATGTGTGTAAAATATACTATGGTATGGCAAGAAATATTATAAAATTTGGTCAAGTTTCTGAAAATCGCAAGGCGCGATTTAATTACTCTGTTGAAGATACGATAGAGGCTGGAATTTCATTGACAGGCGCAGAAATAAAATCGATACGATACGGACTGGTTACAATCGTTGACGGATTTGTTCAACGACGCGGTGACAATTTGTTCTTGGCAGGCGTTGAAATTCAGAAATTACCAACTGCGGCACGCATTGTAAACTTTGACGAAAGACGCAGTCGACAGCTGTTGTTACATCGTAATCAAATCAACCGCATGATTGGAAAACTACAAGAAAAAGGCGCAACAATCGTACCATTAAAAATGTACTTTAACAACCGTGGTAAACTAAAGGTTTTGCTGGGCATTGGTTACGGAAAAAACAAAGTCGATAAACGCGAAACTATTAAACAACGCGAATGGGATAAAAGTAAAGCCCGTATCTTAAAGGGCAGATAACTTAAACCCCTTGATTTTAGGGATTTTTATACTATATTGTCATTACAAAGCATATTTCCCTCTTTGTATTTTAATGATTTTTTGATACTATGGGAATATCAGGCGCACGGTCACAGATTCACTACGGATAAAGAAACTTTCTTTATTGGCAATGAATTGGAGACCGTGCAAAACACTAACATAAACAAAGGATTATAAATGGTAAAAGTAAAAGAAAAAAAGACTGCCCCAAAGAAAGGGGATAAGCCAAAAACACCAACGGCTATAAAAGGACAAAACAAACACGAAACAGATGCAAATGATGACAAAGTCTATTTTATGGCACTGGGTGGTTTGGAACACATCGGCCAAAATATGTATTTGTATAAGTACAAAGGCAAATACCTGGTTGTTGATTGCGGGATGGGATTCTTGGATGAAGAAATCGGTGCTGGCGATGTTCAATATTGTGATACAACATGGTTGGAAAAACGCAAAAAAGATGTTGTCGGATTTATCATCACACACGGTCACGAAGATCATATTGGTGCTCTGAAATATATTTGGCCAAAATTCAGAAAACCTATTTATTGCACTCGTTTTCCAGCGGCAATATTACGTCAAACATTTACAGGGATTGAAATGGATTTCGACCCGAATAAAGACATCGTTGAGTTTGATCATAATGGCGCAACACTTGATTTGACTCCATTTGAAGTCGAAACCTTCCATGTTACACACAGTATTCCAGAAGCACAAATGCTGATTATCAAAACTGATGCAGGGAAAATCCTGCATACAGGCGATTGGACATTTAACGACGATATTCCAATCGAAGCCCCAACAAATTTTGCGCGCCTTGCAGAAATTGGTTCTGACCCAAAATTGTTGGCGTGCATGTGCGATTCTACGAATTCTTCACGTCAAACAAAACAAGTCACAGAAACACAGGTTCGTGATACACTGACAGAAATTATGAAGAACGCCCCAGGTCGCGTTATTGTTACAGGATATTCTCGCAGCTTGGCACGCATCAAAATGTTTGCCGAAGCAGCAAAAAACTCAGGACGCATCGCTGCAATCAAAGAACGCAGCAATCCAAACCCTGTACCATATGTTGGATTGCCTGAATTCCGTGAAATGGGTATAAAACTGGGATATCTGAACAAAGATGATGTTTATACTCACAGTGAAATAAAAGATTTACCAGCAGAAAAACAGGCAATTTTCTTGACCGGTTCACAGGGCGAAAAATTTGCAATGCTGACGCGCCTGTGCCATGGTCAGGTAAAAGAAATGAAACTGATGCCGACTGATACAGTAGTATTCAGCGCAATTATTATTCCAGGACGCGAACAAGATGTTTCATATTTGTATAATAAGTTGGCACGCATGGGTGTAAAAACACATACTATCTTTGATACAGACAACCTGCACGCCAGTGGACACGCAGGTCGCCCAGAACTGGAAAAATTCTATGACATGGTACACCCACAGGTATCTGTCCCAATGCATGGCGATTATATCAACGAAATGTTAAATGGTAAAATGGCAATGGAACGTGGTGGTGCAAAGCACATGATGATTGTACATAACGGCGAAATGATTGCATTGTCCGATGGAAATGAACCATATGTGGCAGAAACAATCGAAACAAACTATGTCGTTATGGAAGGCGAAACAGAACGTAGCGCAAACGACCAAGTTTACAAAAATCGTAAAAAAATTGCATCAAATGGAGCGGTGTTTGTCACCCTGCCCGTTGACAAGCGTGGATTCTTGAAAGGAGTCCCAGAAGTTTCCAGTGCTGGTATCTTTGAAACAGATGAGACAGGTTTCATGAAACGCCAAATTCAAATTGAAATATCCAAAGCAATCGATGGTTTGACCAAGACCGAACGCAAAGACAGAAACAATCTGGTACGCGCTGTTCAAGTCGCATCCAACCGCGTTGTACGATCCGCATTGGGTAATGACAAAAAACCACAATACAGTGTACACTTTATCCAGAAATAAAAAATCCCCCATTTGGGGGATTTTTTATTGGTGATTAGTGTTAGTGGTTAGTGCCAGAATTATTTTTAGTCTGTTACATAATAAAATTATGCCACCGCTTACATTTATCACTTATACTTGCCACAAAAAATGCCCCATAAGGGCATTTTATTGTCTGGTTAGAATTATTTTTTCCAAAATGCAAATCCACGGCGTGTTGATTTTTCTGCACGCTGTTTGCGTTCTTCTGCAGCGCGTCTGCGTTCTGCACGACGTTCTTGGAACCGCAATGCGGATTCTTCGTCGCGTTGAACAACAGAAATTGTTGTTGCAGACAATTTGCCGTTTCGAACTTCTTCTTCGAATTCGACAATGTCGTTTTCGTTTAAAAATCTGATGCCAGCGGCCTTTAATGAACTGGAATGAACAAATACATCATCTGTGTTGCCGTCTGCGTTTGGTGTATCAGGTGCAATAAACCCAAAACACTTTTTACCGTTATACCATTTTACTTTTCCTTGACGCATAATCGTAATCCTTTGTTATGCTTGTTATGGTTCTGTAAGACAGATAAGAACCTGATATAATTTTTACATTTTTGACCAATTAAAGCAAGGGGAATAAAAAGACCCGCCATAAACGGCGGGAATTTTAGTCTTTTTTATAATATCGCTGAACTTCATTCATAACAAAATTAAATAATTTCCCCGCCTGGCTGGTGGCTGGGACATTCCAGTCGCGCTGCATATATGGCATCGCAGCAACCAAGATAAACCGTGCCATAAAGTGAAAAATGCGGCTTTCTTGATGCTTTGACAATTTGACAGGTGCATTTTCAACATGGAATACTTCGTTTTCCAATGCGTCGTCCAACTTTTCCAAAATGTTATCTAATACCTTTGGTGGGTAATACAATGTGCATTCTTTTGGAAAACCTTCGAATATAGAAATATTGTTATTTCTGGAATACAAAATATTCCAACCAACACGTTCAAACAAATCTTCCAAGCACTGACAAATCATACGATTATAAGACTTTACGCCATCTTCCATAAAATCAGCTAATTTAGCTTCGATATTGTCTGATTTTGCAGTTTTGCTTTTACGCGCAATTTCATACGCACCATGTGTTTGACGCTCGAATTCAAAAAATGTACGAACCTGACATATAATTTCCATCGGAACAACATGTTCACTGTCTGTACCAATATTGATTATAACCTTGGCATCACGATAATTACGCGGGTTCTGCATATTATAGAAATTATCACGTACCGATAAAATTCTGTCTGGCATTATTTCATACAGGCGTTCAATAAATAAACGCGCCTGAGGAATCAAATCGAACAAGCATTTTACACGCCATACATCTTGTAATCTAAAATGAGGGGGCATAACCTTGTCAATAGCACGCACCAAATCAACCGCAATTTTTTCATGACCACGTCCAATAATAGACAATACTGTTTCAGAACCTGTACTGATATATTTTTCTGAAAATTTTTCGCGTATTTTATCTGCAATCGCACGCGCAGATGCATCCCTGTCATGAGAAGACAAAACATCATACGCAGCGTTTGCAACATCTTCGACATAATCTGTGTAATATTTACCAGTAATTTTATCCAATGCCCTGTCTATCTTTTTCTGGGCAGCAACAATAACTGTCACAATCGATGATACCGACAAGTCAATTTTGTGCCCCGCTGAACTGGTAAAAAACTGATTTCTCATCGGATCTGCATCCAAACGATGATTTACCAAATATGGCACAAATGGATTGATATCCGAAATTCTGATTGGTTCATCAATCGCACTGTCTGATTCATAATCATATTTCATAACAGGTGCCTTGGGCGCACCAAATGTCTTTCCCAAAACATAAAACACTTCGCGCAACCAAGTCATACTATCTGAATACAAACCGCGCAGATATTCCGCAGAATAATCATCAATACGATTGCTTTCTAATGCTCTATCAATCGCTGCCAGATTTTTTCTGTCGTTTTCCAGCGTCAGTAATTGAATATCAGTTTCTGATGTCGCGTTTAACATAATTTGCCTGCTTTTTTTATTTCATTATCGGGAACAATATTACATCGCGCAATGTCGGCTGATCAAATATTATGCTGGCCAACCTGTCAACACCCATACCAACACCAGAAATTGGTGGAAAACCATGTTCCATTGAACGAACAAAATCATTATCTGGATTAAATGCTTCTTCATCACCATCTGCAATATTTTTTGCCTGTTCTTCGAATGCCGCCAACTGTTGGATTGGATTCACAAGTTCTGAATACCCCTTGCAAATTTCTGCACCACATACCAATAACTGATACATATCTATTATGCGCTCGTCTGCATCATTACGACGCGCCAGTGGCACCATATATGCAGGATAATTATACAAGAATGTTGGATTTACAATATCGCCACGGATTTTACGCTTGTAAACATAGTCAACCAATGTTGGTATCGATTTCAAATCTTCTAATTCCGCCATTGGAAACATTCCTTCGTCAACCAGCTTTTGACGCAAAACATCAACATCATCAAAATCCAAGATATTACAACCAAAGAATTCGTTCATCTTGGCAGTATAATCAATCATTTCATATTTGCTGAAATCCAACGGAGTCCCCTGATATTCAATCTGCAATGTACCTCGACATTTCATCAGCAATTCTTGAATCAATTCCCATGTAAATTTAATATTATCTTTGAAATCCCAGTATGCTGCATACCATTCAACCATTGTAAATTCTTGCAGATGCATCGCATCCATACCTTCGTTACGGAAATCCTTGGCGACTTCATAAACGCGATCAAACCCAGCACCAATTGCCTGTTTTAAGAACAATTCTGGGGAAATACGCAACTGAAAATCTGCATCCAATGCATTATGATGGGTTGTAAATGGACGCGCCGCCGCACCAGATGCAATATTCTGCATTATCGGTGTTTCAATTTCCAAGAAACCATTTCTGTTCATATAATCACGCCAGTATTGTGTCATCTTGAAACGCCCCAACAATGCGTTACGCGATTCCGGATTTGAAATTATATCTAAATAACGCTGACGATATCTGGTTTCCATATCTGTCAGGCCATGATATTTTTCTGGCAATGGACGCAGTGCCTTGGCCAAAATTTCATAGTTTGATACCTTGACTGTCAATTCACCAGCTGTTGTATGATACAAAACGCCAGTAATACCAATAAAATCACCCAGGTCAACATTTGCCTTCATAAATTTGTAATTTTCTTCGCCCAGTTCTTCGCGCGACATAGAAAATTGGATTTCTCCATTGATATCATAAATACGACCAAACATCAATTTACCCAACCAACGCAGTGCAGTTACACGACCAGCCAGTTTTACTGGTGTATCATCCGACAATTCGCGTGCAGATTCAATTGTGTGCGTACGGTCAAACTTATCTTTCCATACAACGCCATCACGCGCCTTGATATTTTCAGCCTTTTGCAAACGTGCAGTCAATTCGTTTGTTGATATTGGTGTTGTATTTTCTGACATTTTTCTTTTTCCCTTGTGTTTTTTATTAAAAAAACGGACGCATAACAGTGCGCCCGCAGTTTATCTTCTGTTGGTCGCACTGTATTACATAAAGCGTTTCAAAGAACATTTCATAGCTTTTTATGCACCCTGTGTCTTTTTTTATAATAAAACCGTCCATGCGGACGGCCTTATGAATTCTGGTGCGAGCAAAGGGGCTCGAACCCTCGACCTCAACCTTGGCAAGGTTGCGCTCTAGCCAACTGAGCTACGCTCGCATTGCGTGGTATATGTTGACATATATTTTTTGCAATTGCAAGTACTTTTTTCTAAAAATCTATCTTTGATTGCGTACACGCTTTGTATATTCAAATATTTCCTGTGTTTGTTTGGTTTTTTTCTGAAATTCACGCCCCAAGACATCTGCGGAAACACCCAACAAAGAATCTGTATATTGTTGCTTTTTTGCAGTTTTCATATATTCGTCATGAAATCTGACCATATTATTATACAATGTTGTATCATGAACATATTGCAGTGAATCCAATGTATATTGCTTTTTTGCATGTTTTAATTGTTCCTGTTGCATATCATACGATAATTCTTGATAAACATTCGACACACATGTATTCATTGCAATAAATATCAGCAACAATGCAGCAATTTTTGGACTTGTATTTGTTACATCTACTTTTTGTTTTTCCATATTTTACCCCTTTACAACTATCATTAAAACCATTTCCATGGCTGGAACACTTTTAACAGCCCCAGCGCAGTGCGTTTATCCGCATATGTGTGCCCACAGCGCGGACATACATTAAATGGCTTTATCATTGATTTAACCTTTTTAGATACCAAGAACCACAAATATAACCCGATTGCCCATACTGCAATTACCAGTCCCCATGCAACATAGCCAAAGTATGTATCAACTGTATTAGTAATCACTGTGATTGTTGTAACATCAGATTTGGACAAATCGTTATAAATCTTGGTTGCTGTTGGCCAACTGGATGGGCGCCATGGATATACATGTTCAATGCCGTAATTGGTCAGTAATGTTGTTCCCAAACCACCAGATTGCTTATCCAGCGCATTTTTTATCGCACTGTCCAACATTGTGTCGATTTCTGTTTGCGCAGTGCGTGTTAAATCTGATTTGATTTTATCTAGTTGCTTGTTTACCTTGGCAGCAGTATCATCAACAGATGCAATTGTTTTATTTGCTTTATCAACAGTTTTATCAACATCTGCAACCGCCTTGTCAACAGCATCTGTTTTAACACCAAATTTATTTGCCAGACCTGTCAATTTCTTAACACCAGATGTCTTTTCAGATACTGCTGCTGTTTTTTTCTTGGCTGCAGCAGTTGTATCTGTAACCTTGTCTACTGCCGTTTCCGCCATCTTGACTTTATCAATTGCAATCGCAATTGGTTTTTCTAAGTTGATGCTGTCGGCAACAGAATCCAATAATGCTTCGTATTGCTTTACAATACCCTTTTGCAAGTCAAAGAACATCGATACAACGATTGACTTCTTTATCGGTTGGGAATAAGTATTCTTTACATGCAGTGGAAACCATACCAACAACACAAACCAAATCAGTGTGATAATTGCAAATGTGCGTTTGGTCATTGTAACAAAAGACTTCTTTTTTGCGACGGTTTTTGCACCACCCATATCGATAACTTCGACTTGTTTTTTTACTTTTGTCATTTTTATCCCCTTTTCCTTGTATGTTTTATTTATCTTTGATGTGACATAAAGTTTTCTATTTGAGCTTTATTAAGATTAAAGATTGATTCATACTTTACGTTGTTTTCATTTATTTCTACCAACTGTTCAATAGTATCATAATACACACGTGCAGATTCCTTGTCACGAAATGTATGAATCTGGGGCGTTGCAAATAAGTCATTTCCGTTTGTTTTTTTCATTTTGTTACACGCCAGTGTATAAACAAAAGACAACCCTTCTGTAAAATTCTTGGCAACCGCCAAATATATACTATCTTCCATATTTAATGTTAAAATCGGTTTATTTTTGTTCATGTATTTTATTCCCCTGTATAGTTTTTAATAAATTCTGCCTTGAATTGCGCAAAGTTACCCTGTTCGATTGCCGTTCTGATATCACGCATCAAATCTTGATAGAACCATAAATTATGCTGTGTCAACAATGTTGCACCCAAAATTTCATTACACTTTATCAAGTGATGAATATATGCACGCGATAATTTACATGCAGGACATCCACATTTATCATCCAATGGTGTATTATCTTCGCGAAAACGCGCGTTGCGCATATTCATTGTACCATGTCTGGTAAATGCCTGGGCAGTGCGACCAGCACGCGTTGGCATAACACAGTCGAACATATCAACACCACGTTCAACAGCCCCCAATATGTCTAATGGTGTTCCAACCCCCATAAGATATCGTGGCTTATCCGCCGGCAATAATGGCGTTGTTGTTGCAATCATATCAAACATAACATCTTGTGGTTCGCCAACCGCTAACCCACCAATTGCATATCCATCAAATCCAATTGCCGTCAATGCACGTGCAGACTTTTCGCGCAAATCTGGAAAATCTGCTCCTTGGACAATACCAAATATACCGTAACCCGGTCTGTCAACAAATGCATCTTTACTGCGTTTTGCCCAGCGTGTCACCATATCAACATTTTTTTCAACGCGTGCGCGTGGTGCAGGCAACTTTAAGCATTCATCCAACACCATTGTTATATTTGAATCCAGCTGATGCTGAATATGAACAGAATCTTCGGGACGCAAGAAATGCTTTTTACCGCCATCAAAGTGAGATGTAAACTGAACGCCTTCTTCACTCATTTTTGTCAGGGTAGACAGACTCATCACTTGAAAGCCACCACTGTCTGTCAGAATTGGCCCTTGCCAACCACCAAATTTATGCAACCCGCCCATTTTTTCAACCAAATCACCGCCTGGACGCATCATTAAATGATATGTGTTACCCAATATAACCTGAGTCCCAGTTGCGGCAACTTGTTCCATTGTCAGCGCCTTTACCGTAGCAGCTGTGCCAACCGCCATAAATGCAGGTGTTTGAAATGTACCATGTGCCGTTTCAACAGAACCGCGACGCGCATTTCCATCTGTTGCAATCAAATTAAACTTTAACGACATATATTATTTCCCTTTGTTATCTGCCCAGGACAGTATCTTGTATTCGGTTTGTAATTTTATTCTGTGCAGTTGCAATATTAGAATTCGGAAAATTCTGTTTCCAAATTGCGCCCAAGTCCGCATTAAAATCCGGTCCTTTTGTAATGATAGATATCGGCATATCAAAAAAACCATGGATATGTTTTTGAACATCTAACGCAGTTATGTTTTTTGACATTTCTACTATTTCATAAAAATCATACAACTTGCCTGAGTACCGATATTCTGACAACAAAGTACTACTTCTTTTTGTTGCAGAATCAAGCCAATCCGCGTCACCCAGCAAACAACTGTTTTCATATCTTTTCAGCCAATCATCTGTTATTGTTTTTTCGTTATATACACGCGCACAGGTTTTGGCAATCAATTCTGTAACCTTGGCAACATTTTCTGGGGCACATTCTGTTTCGATTAAATGGCAGCCTTTTTCACCACCAAAAACACTGACCGACACACCGTATACTAAACCATGTTTCTGACGAAGTTCATCATAAATTTCTTCACGCAAATATTTCTTAAACAGAATTTCACATGTTCGTTCCAGACGAACAGCTTCATCAAATTCAAAGCGTCGCGGTATTGCAACACAAATACTGGTATTTTTTGTTTGCACAGAATGTTCATGCATAATTTTTTGATGATATTTTTGGGCTTTGTTTTCCGTTACATCATGTGTTGATAAAAACGCGAATCGGTCATTTAACTGTTTTAACACAGCATTTTTATCTGGTATTTTTCCAGAAATTACAATTGTACAATTTTTTGCAGACAAACGCTTTTTTACCCAGTTTAATAGCTGTTCGCGGGTAAATGATTTTATATTTTGTTTAGTCCCCAGTACCTGATAAGAGTACAACGAAGTACCGAATAATTCCTTGGATAACAAGTCTATGAACTGCTTGTCTTTATCGTCTTGTTTACGACGCAATTCATCCAAAACAACAATTTTTTCTAATTCTATGCGTTCTGAATCGAATTGCGAATTCTGTAACTGATCCGCCAAGACATCTATCAATTTATCTAAATTACTACCTATGATACGACCATGGAATTGCAATTCTGTGGCAGAAGTAAACGCGTTTGATTCGCCACCATTGTCTTTTAAGTAGTTTTCAATATCCCTGCGTGCAGAAAAACGCATTGTTCCCTTGCACAAGATATGTTCACAAAAATGTGTTATACCGTATTCGTGTGGCGCTTCATCACGTGCCCCTGTGTTAAAACTGACCCCGACAGATGTTGTTTCTATATCCATTGGGTCCAGAATAACACTAACACCATTTGATAATTTATGTAAAGTTGGATTGTACTTCATTTTTCCCCCTTTATCGTACGCGTACTTGTGCCATCATCATTTGCTGTTGTTTTTGAAGTTCAGTCAGCATTTGTTTATACAGCTGTTGCATTTGTACAACCTGTCGTCCCAATGTAAAGGTCTTGGTTTCCAATGCAACATTGTCATTTTTTACAGTTTCTAACTGCTCTTCTAATGCCGCTACTTTTTTCTGCAAGGCAACATATTCTTTGGTCATTTTCTTGTATTTTGTTGAGTTCTTGCCAGAATTTCCCATACGGTTCATCAATTTATCAATAGAACTTTGGGCAATCTTGGAATTTACCAGCATTTTTCCCCATTTCAAGACTGCTTTTTTGCCAGCCTTGGTTCCCAAGAAACGCTTAAAAACTTTTGGTTTTGAAATTGCACGAACAACCACAGGTATCGCGCGTGCAGCAGCAACAGGTGCAGCCATTTTATTCTCCTTTATCTTTCTTAAACAATAAACAACAATCGCCATAGCTGAAAAATCTGTATTTTTCATCCACCGCGTGTTTATATGCAGACTTCATTTCATTCAGACCAGAAAATGCTGAAACCAACATAAATAATGTTGATTTTGGTAAATGAAAGTTCGTCAGCAAAACATCAACCGCACGAAATTTATATCCTGGTGTAATAAAGATTGATGTATCCATACAAATTGGAATAACACGCACACCATCTGGTGCATTTTGCGCAGCACTTTCCAATGTGCGCATAGATGTTGTTCCAACAGCAATTACACGCTTGGCATTATTGATAATATCTGCCTGTTGTGGGGTAATGCAACACCATTCACTGTGCATTTTGTGTTCCAATAAATTTTCGGTTTTAACAGGCATCCATGTCCCTGCCCCTACATGCAATGTTATATTTACAATTTGTGCACCGCGCTGTTTGATTTCATCCAACAATTCATGTGTAAAATGCAACCCTGCTGTCGGTGCCGCCATCGAACCCAACGGTGACGAATATACAGTCTGATAACGTTCTCGATCTTCTGACTGTTCTTCGCGTTTCATGTATGGTGGCAGTGGCATTTTGCCAACGCGTTCCAAAACGGCCAGCGCATCATCACATAAAAATTTTAACCGCAGACCACTTTCTGAACATTCAATAACACGAACCAATGTACCATCATCCAATGTCAACAATTGCATTGGCTTGATTTTATTAAAACGTTTGCACAGTCCCCACCAATGACCTTCGCGGGTTGCTGTATGCAATGTGATTTCATATTTACCATCAGCAATAAACCGAGCCGGTATAACGCGGGAATTATTAAAAACAACAACATCGCCAGGCTGCAGATAATCCAAAAAATCACGAACATGTTTATCTGAAACACTATCATTTTCAACAACCAACATACGCGACGCATCGCGTTCTGACAACGGGTGCGACGCAATTAAATCACTTGGCAATTCAAAATCAAAGTCCGAAGTTGTTAACATATCTCTTTATCTGGTTTTTTCTTGTCCGATTGCATTGCGTATAGCATTTACATCATAGATACGTATTAAATCTTCGGCAGATCGACCGTTGACAGAATCCAAGATAACGTTTCTATATAAATCAGCATCTAAAACAACTGGTTCATCTGTTGTAGTGCGATATTTTAATGTATCACCCAACGCAATATAATCTTTGAAAAAACATTGATGATTCTTTGCAGTTGATCCATTGATATACATACATGCATCAACCAAACCATCGTTGTTTGAGTCTAAATATACATTACATTCGTCTTTGTCAACAACTTTACCCTGTGCAGGATGCGTCATTAACGATAATGGCACACATGATACCATCATACCAGCACTAGACAATGTTAATAATACTTTTTTATAGAATTGCATTTTTTATCCTTTTGTTTTGTATTACACACTATAATTATAATACAAAATATAAAATTGTCAAGAATCGTGTCTTATTTTGTTTTCTGGTTCAAACTGTTACGAATTTTTGCAGATTCTGCAATTTGTTGACGTTTTTTGGCAAATTCGGACATAGATTGCCCATTAACCTTACGTACCGCATCAAACCTTGCTGTATTCCTAGCCGGTAACAAATATGTCAATGTATCGCCAGACACAACATGCGGAAACGCCCTGTGTAAATCTACCCCAAAGTCCGCGTCATGTTCGAACTGATAATAAACAGCAGTATCTTTCAAATCTTGAACAAACAACTTTTTTTCATCACGATCTTTGACAACGCCTTTTGATCTGTTGGTCTCTATCGCTATAAATGGACACATCCCCACAGAAAAAAGAAATGAAAAAATAAAAACGACCGGTGCCATCGGAATGCCTTGGCCTGTCTTATTAGAACGTTGTTTAGTTTGATTTATCTGCTGTTTCATTTCTTCTAATTTTTGTCCATTAGCTTTCATATATTCTTCTGGATTGCCGCCTTCATGTAATTCTGCCATTTTTTACTCCTTGGTTATTTCGTTTTCTCTTGATAAATATACATTAAATCTTTAACCGATTTATTATTCACAGAATCTAATATTACATTTCGTGTTGCAACATCTGCGCTTAGATTCACTGAACGCTTATTTGCTGCCCGAAATTTTAAGGTATCGCCAACTTGAATATAGTCATGGAAATAACATTGATTATTGTCTGTTTTTTTCCCATTGATATATAAACAATTATCAACCACGCCATCACCATCTTGATCCAGATAGTAATATTTTGTTATATGAACAACGCGCGCAACAACCGGTTTTGTAATATTAGATACAGGTGCACAAGATGACATCATGCCCGCACCAGATAATGTCAGTAATATCTTTTTATAAAATTGCATTTATCGTCCCCTTCTTATATTATGTTTATTATATAAACTGTGCAATACAAAAACATAATTCAATTTATCTTACCCTATGATTATTACGGAGTTTGACAAATTCATCCAACGATTTAGCATTCACTTTGCGCACATCCGAAAATGTGCTTGGACTGTTCTGACTCTGAATATAAGTCAATGTATCCCCAGGCATAATCCGCGAAAAGGCCTGTTTATTTAATCCAATCATTGCAGTATCATAAACAAATGAACGGTATGCATATGAATCTTTGATGCCTTTGATATAAATTTCGTTTTTATCACAACCAATAACAACACCCGTACCACGATTTATTTCGGGTTTTAGTATACTATAAAATAAAAATCCATACACCATCAATTGTAAGGCTACAAATAACTGCATATCTCTACGTGTATTTTGCAAATCTTTTCGTGATTTTATGCCTTTT
The DNA here is from genome assembly GCA_045613445.1 of Candidatus Enterousia sp. Classification (GTDB taxonomy): domain Bacteria; phylum Pseudomonadota; class Alphaproteobacteria; order Rs-D84; family Rs-D84; genus Enterousia. The sequence continues at coordinate 18,480 of JAZLAZ010000016.1, forward strand.
TTTTCAGTCATGGTGCATCCTTTTTTTGCTATCGTGTTTTTTGTTTTAATTTTTCAAAATATTTTTCGGTTTTAATGCCGTTTATCGTTGTCACATCAGTACCAAAATAGTATTTTTGAGTCCTTCTGGGGCCAACACATTTTAATGTATCACCCTGTCTTACATATTGCGGGACGATATCATTGTAACCATACATAACCGTGTAATAGTTATCTGTTTTTCTGATATCTTGGACAATAATGTTTTTGTTCAGTTTATCAACATGCGTTACAACACATTTTTTCGCTGGGCAGGTCAATTTATATGATATGGGGAAAGCAACAAAGAACGATAATATAAACACCCCTAAACAACCATATTCTAGCTTCCGCTCAAAACCACGCTGCTCTTCGTATATTTTTTCTCTTAAAGCAATTTTTTCTTTCAAATTCATATTTTTACTTTACCTTTTGATTTTGCAACATACGGCTATGAATACTGTCGTTCCTTTGTTGTTCACGTTTTAATCTGACAAATTTTGCAACATCTTTGGAATCAATCTCTGTAATATTGTCAATTTTAGTTCCATCACATGATTGTACATAGAACTTCAACACATCACCAGATGCAATATAATCAAAATACTGGGGAATACATTCCAACTGATCTTGACGGGTAAATGTATAATATCTTGTTGTATCTTTTAAATTTCGCACAAACAAAGTATCTTTTGATTTTTCAACAACTGTGCCACAGGCTTTACGTTTCTGTTTTGCGTATATCGGCACTGCCACCATCGCAACCGCAATAGCTGTCACCAAAACACACTCCATCGCACACAGAACAAATCCCTCTGGTAGTTCACGACTCTTTTTTATATCCTCTTCTTTAAACGCCATTTATCATTCCTTATACTATTATTTACCGAAATCCAAACCCTGGTCTGTATAGTTTTCTGCTTTTTCTTCCCAATCTGGTTCAACACGCACAAACAAGTGCAAGCGTGCATTTACCCCCCATTTATTTTACCTTTTGATTTTGCAACATACGGCTACGAATACTGTCTGAATAATGTTTTGCTGCGCATGCCTTTGAAAACCGGATAACATGTTCTGAATTTACAGAACGGACCATGTCTATTCTGTGTGGATAATCCCTGTTCGTAAAAAATTCCAATGTATCGCCAACTTTTATATTATCAAACGCCAACGGTGACATTTTTTTGCCAGCTTTTTCTGTACGCGCAATTCCATAATATTCAGCAGTGTCTTTCAATCCCCTGATATACAACGCATCTTTATCACGCGCCCCAACAATACCATGTGTCTTCCGGCTTTGTGTTTCATATATTCCCCCACCAACCATTGCCAATATAAAAAGCAACATAAAAGATGCCAGCCCCAGGACAGATTCTTTTGGCAATTTGTTCATCTTTTTTATACTTTCTTCATCAAAATTCATTTTCTGTTCCTTTGTGTTACCTATTTACCAAATTCTAAACCTTGGTCTGTGTAATTTTCTGCTTTTTCTTCCCAATCCGGTTCAACACGCACAAACAGGTGCAGGCGCGCATTTACCCCCCACTGATCTTGTATATCATGACGGGCCGCTGTACCAATCTGTTTTAACTGCGTGCCGCCACGACCAACAACAATCTTTTTATGTCCATCATTACGAACAGCAATTTTTTGATATATATCCAAGACACCATCTTCGGCAACTTGTACCCGTTCTGTCACAACATTTATATGATATGGCAATTCTTGGTGGATATACTTATACACCTTTTCACGCGTCAATTCCGCCAGATATAATTCATCTGGGACATCGGGTGCATCAACTGTATCAAATAAATATGGGCTTTCTGGCATAACAGATGCCAATGATTTAAGCATTTTTTCAATACCGTCGTTTTTCAATGCAGATACCATAAAGATTTCAGACCATGGTGCCATTTGTGAAATTTCAGCCACCATTGGTAACAATTCCAGTTTCGCAATTGCATCAACCTTGTTCAATGCAACAAAGATATTTGGGCGGTCTTTTATCTTTTCTGCCAATGCACGTATTGTTTCTGTGATACCCTTGGTCACATCGACCAACAACAATACCGCATCTGCATCAGATACCGCATCCATGGCAGCCGCAACCATCGCACGATCCAAGCGTCTGGATGGCTTAAACACCCCAGGCGTATCAACGAATATCAGCTGTTTATCACCCACCATTTTTACCGCACGCAGGCGGGTTCGCGTAGTTTGAACCTTGTGCGAAACGATGGAAACCTTTTGTCCCATTATTTGGTTTAATAATGTGCTTTTACCGGCGTTTGTTGGGCCAATTATCGCCACGAAGCCCGAATATGTTTTGTCTGTCATACGACAACCATAGCACACACATTTCAAAAGTGAATAAAAATCTTGCATATAGGCACTTTTGTGATAAAAATAATTCAAAAACATACAAAGGTGTTTATTATGCAACTGACAGGACCTGAAATTTATAGAAAAATTATTGATAATACAAAAAGCAAACCAGATATCGTCATTGAGCCATTTGATTTGCGTTGTCTGGGCAGCAACAGTTATGATTTACACTTGGCAGACACACTGCGTGTTTATAAACATACAATTCCAAATGGTATGAAACCTGCAATTGAATACAAAGGCAGTGCAGATAAACATTCTTTGCGAGATTGGTTTACAAACGCATTAGCGTACAGAATGTTTCAACTGGAACGCCACGAGTTTGATATTATGAATCCAAAGTTCTTAATTGATCCAACCAATCCGGCGCATCACGAAACAATAGACATAAAAATACCAGAAACAGGTCTAATATTATCGCCATATATCGGATATTTGGGATCTACACTTGAACACACAGAAACACGCAATCTGTTCCCGTACATTGATGGAAAGTCCAGCATTGGGCGCAATTTTATATTAAACCATCATACTGCTGGTCGTGGTGATGATGGGTTCTGCGGACAATGGACATTGGAAATCAGAACAATGTATCCAACTGTTGTCTATCCATACATGCGTATCGGTCAGATTTACTATGAAAAAGCATCTGGAAACAGATTACCGTACGATAAAAATTCAAACAGCCACTATAACGGTCAGCACGGTCCAACACCGGCGGCTGTGGTACCTGTGGATACATTTTTGAAACTGAAAACAAAATAAAATCGCCCCGTTATGGGGCACTTTTATTCGTGAAAATATGGGTTATTTTTATGCAACCAGCCAACCGTTGTTGCCATACCATGACCATGAACAACCTCAGTCTCATTGGGCAGTTGCATACTATGCAAATTATAAATTGACTGAAACAGCATATTTTTATCGCCCCCTGGCAAATCATACCGACCAATACTATCTTGGAACAATGTATCACCAATAATAATAACATTTTCATCTGGGAAATAATACGCCACACCGCCAGGTGTGTGCCCAGGCGTCTCAATAATGCGCATGTGTAAATCTGGTAAAATTTCTGTATCATTCAAATCCAGCGATGCAGGACGCACATCATCAATTGTAATTGGTGGCAAACCAAAGTAAGTCAACAAATCATTTCCCCAACCAACCAGACGAAAATCAGCGTTATGCAAATACCATGGCACATTATATTTTTGAGCCAACTTGGGTGCTGCGGATATATGATCTGGATGTCCATGTGTGACATAAATTGCACGCAATTTTAATCCGCGTTCCTTTAATACAGAATCCCAGTCATCTGCCAATCCCCACGGATCAAAAACAACGCAATCCGTGCCAGAACACACAATCACAGACTGTGTATTCTGGGGTTGCATTTGAATCAATTCAAACTTATTGTTTTTTAGCTTTTGCATTTTTACGAACCGTTACTTTCCGCGATGAAGTCTTGTCTGTTTTCTTTTTACCAAACACAATTTCACGAATTTCTTCGCCCGTCAATGTTTCGTGTTCCAGCAATGCATTCGCCAGTTTTTCAACGGTCTTTTTATTCTTGGTCAAATGTTTTGTTGCGTCATTATGCGCAGCGTCCAACCACGCTTTGATTTCATTATCAACCAATTCTGCAGTCTTTTCTGATGCATTTTCCAGCGCACCACGAACACCAAATGTGCCAACCTGATTGATTGCAGCCAACCCGACGCGCTTTGACAACCCTGCTGTTGTAATTGAATAACGCGCCAATCTGGTTGCCACAGCAATATCGCTTTCTGCGCCTGTTGTAATCTTGTTTGCACCAAAGAACACCTCTTCAGCACTGCGCCCAGCCAAGTATATTGCCAAGTTTGCACGCACTTCGTCCAATGTCATCGAAACCTTGTCATCAATTGGCAAATGTTGAACCATACCCAATGCACGACCACGCGGTATAATTGTCGCCTTGTGAATTGGATCTGTGATATCCGCATACATCAGACTAACAAACGCGTGCCCCGCTTCGTGATACGCGGTCAATTTAATATCTTCGGGACGCATTTTACGAATTTTACGTGGTCCCATAATAATTTTATCACGCGCCTCTTCGACATCATCTGGGGTAATTTCACTGCGCCCATTACGCACAGCATGCAATGCCGCTTCGTTCAGTAGATTTTCCAAGTCTGCCCCAGAAAACCCTGTTGTACCACGTGCCAAGTCTTGCAAGTTTACATCACTGCCAACCTTTACCTTTTTGGCATATAAATCCAAGATTTCACGACGACCTGCCATGTCTGGCAATTCAATATAAACCTGACGATCAAAACGCCCCGGACGCAACAACGCGTTATCCAACATATCAACACGGTTTGTCGCACCAATCACAATAATACCTGTATCATTCGCAAATCCATCCATTTCAATCAGTAACTGATTTAATGTTTGTTCCCTGTCTTGGTCATTATACGAATGCGTCGAACGCTTTTGCCCAATCGCATCAATTTCATCGATAAACAATATGCATGGTGCATTGCGTTTTGCCATTTCAAAGATTTCCTTTATCTTGGCAACGCCAAGGCCAACAATAATCCCTGAAAAGTCAGACCCAGATGCAGCAAAAAATGGAACATTGGCTTCACCTGCGATGGCACGCGCCAACAAAGTTTTACCGGTCCCAGGTTGACCAGATAATAGAACACCACGCGGAACACGCGCACCAAGGTTTTTATATTTATCTTTATTCTTTAAGAAATCAACGATTTCTGCTAATTCTTGCTTTTCAGAATCAATACCTGCAACATCTTTGAATGTTGTTTTTGGTTTTCCCGTGGCAATTTTGGTCGGATTCTGACTGACCAGACTGCGACTGATACCAGATGGTCCACCACGACGAAAACCACGTAAAATCCAAAAAATAAATAATAATGTCAACAGTAATGGCGCAAAAGTTGCGATACTTTGGAATACTGTTTTTGATGCATCAATCGTAATTGTTGCACCAGCATCCGCTAATTTTGCCAACATTTCTGGATCGTATGTAATGGTGGCAGTATATTTTGTACCGTCTGACAAAACACCTGTCGCATAATCACCACGAATTTCCATAGTCTTTATATCATCTGCACGCCTGATAACATCAGAAAAAGATAACTCGATTGGACGCGATACCGCGACCACACCATTTGCGCCATCAGATATATTATCCAACATAAACATACGCGCACCCACCGCAATTAGCAGAACAAAGAACATCGCCAAATACATCGATGCACGATCACGCTTTTTATTGTTTACTTGATTTGATTTTTTGAAGTCTTTTAATTTTTTCATTTTTCTTCCTGATACTTGTTTTTGCACCTTCGGGAACAATCAGAATCTGATTCTTGAATCTGCGAATGGTACAATGCCCCAATGTAAATTTACAATCTGACTTTAATTTACTTAGTGCAAATACCAGCGAATTCAAGCGTGGCTGATAATTATTCCCCCCGATTGTTTTAATCAATACGCCAATAAACTTTAAACTAATATCGGGTGGCAGGTCAAATAGAAAAGAATCAGAAAATAATGCATATTCATCATACATCACAGAATGAACCAATGTATCAATATTGCTGTCCAGCGCATCGCGGGCACGCGATAAATTTTCAACCGCCAATAAAATTCTGGCATCACTGATACCCAATTTTTCTGATAACAAATGACGATTCTTGCGGATTTTAACGCGAGTATAATTTTCATCTTCATTCATTTCATCAGAAAAATATTTAATATCATTATCATCACAATATTTTATCAGTTCACTGCGAAACACCCCCAGTAGTGGACGAACTATTTTTACACCATTGCGATAAGATTCAGCCTGCATTGCAGATAAACCAGATACACCACTGCCGCGTGATAAATTCATTAAAAATGTTTCAATTTGATCATCTGCCTGATGCGCAACCATCAATGCATCAATATTATTTGCTACACACCAATCTGTCATAAATTTATAACGCACATCACGAGCTGCCGCTTCTAAGCCAGTTAAAGGTTTTTCGTCTGTCCAATAAAACACATGATATGGAACATTCAATTTATGGCACAAATCAATAACATATTTAGTTTCTGTATCTGCAACATCACGCAATTTATGATTTACATGCAACGCTGTTATGTTCAAACCACTATGCGCTGCCCAATGTAATAAACATACAGAATCAACACCACCACTGACAGCAATAGCCAGTTTAGCAGACGAATATTTTTGCGCAAAATCTAAAAACTTTTCATTCATTGTAGCGTTATTTTATGCTATAATTTGCAAAAATAAAGGAAAAATAAATGGTAAAAAAATTAAAATCTGTTGCAGTATATTGCGGTCATCAGTTCGGTATAAATCCACAATTCGAACAAGACGCACGTGCGGTTGGTGAAATGTTGGCTAAAAACGGCATCAAAATGGTATTTGGTGGTGGAAATGTCGGCTTGATGGGCACTGTGGCAACAGCTGCATTAAAAAACGGTGGCGTGGTCAAGGGTGTATCCACAGACGATGTTATCGCGTTACAAGAACCTGCGCACAGAGATGTTGATATTCAGGTCGTTGATGGCGTAAATGAACGCAAACAGATTATGTTCGAAATGTCCGATGCTTTTATTATTTTGCCTGGGGGCATTGGCACGCTGAACGAATTATCAGATATTCTGACGATGCAACAAATTGGTGAAACAGATAAACCTTTATTCTTTTTGAATTCGGATAATTTTTGGGCACCATTGGCAGAATTAGTCAATCATATGAAGGACAATGGATTCGTTGTAAAAACAGATGGTTATCATATATATTCTGCAAATTCTGTTGCAGAACTGACAGAACAAATACTAAATTATTAAAATTCGAACACTTTATCGCGTGATGTCGCACCGCGAATAAGTTTAATGCTGGTCTTTGGCACATTATAATGCTGGGCCAGCATTTTTATTACATCATTTGTCGCCTTGCCGTCTGTGGGCGCGGTCGTTGTATGCACACGAACAACACCATCTGGCTGTACTTCAACCCGATTTATTTTGGCACGCGGAATAACACGAACTGTTATTTTCATATATTACAGTCCTGCTATAAAATCGCTATATTCTGGACGCTTTTCACCGGCAACTAAATGCAAATGAAAATGAAATACAGACTGTTTGATAAACGGTGCGTTTGCCCCTGCATTCGCCAAACAATTAAATTCACATTGCACCCCAAGTTTATCTGCTGTTTGGGCAAAACATTCCATAAAACCTAACTGTTCCGCATGACTTGCATTCTTGGCAAAATCTAAGATATTTTCATATGGCCCCTTTGGTATAACCAAAACATGCTGATCAAAAATCGGATTTACATCATAAAAAGACATTGCGTATTCATTTTCACAAACCCGTTCACACGGTATTTCACCACGAATTATTTTTGCAAAAACATTATTTGTATCGTACATATTTTTATTCCCCTTGTGTTTATGTCACAGCATATTAAAATACAGACTTGAAATCAATAATTTTTAGACTATATCAAAGTCATAGGTTTTAAGTTTAAGGAGATTTATATGTTCAAACCTTTACATAATTATGTTCTGCTGGAAAGAATCGAAGAAGAAAATATAACAGCAGGTGGAATTATTATCCCAGATAACGCAAAAGAAAAACCATCACGTGGGCGTGTTGTCGCAACAGGCAATGGCACATACAGCGGCGATGATTTGATTCCAATGTCTGTTAAAAACGGGGATATTGTATTGTTCGCAAAATGGGCAGCGTCTGCCAACGAAGTTAAAATCGAAGGTCATAATTACATTCTGATTAAAGAAACAGATATTTTGGGAATACTGGAATAACAAACAAGGATAAACATAATGGCAAAAGATATTATTTTTGATACTGAAAAAATGGCAGCCGGCGTTGATAAACTGGCAAACGCTGTAAAAATTACCATGGGTCCAAAGGGACGCACTGTAGTTATTGAAAAATCATATGGCGCACCTGTTGCAACCAAAGACGGTGTTACTGTGGCCAAGGCAGTATCGTTAAAAGATCCTGCTGAAAACATTGGTGCCCGCATGGTGCAAGAAGTCGCTAAAAAAGCTGGCGATGATGCTGGGGACGGCACAACAACTGCGACTGTATTGGCACAAAAATTGATTCGCGAAGGTCGTCGTGTTATTGCCGCTGGCATGAATCCAATGGATGTTAAACGCGGAATCGACATGGCAACCGCAGCGGTTATCGCTGACATCGACAAACATGCACGCCCTGTCAAGGATAGTGCTGAAATCGCACAAGTTGCAACAATATCTGCAAACTCTGATGCAGACATTGGCGAAAAAATCGCAAACGCAATGGAACGCGTCGGCAAAGAAGGCGTCATCACCGTCGAAGAAGCAAAGGGATTGGATACAGAAATCGATGTCGTCGAAGGTATGCAATTCGATCAAGGGTTCATGTCACCGTACTTTGTCACAAACAGTGAAAAAATGTTAGCTGAATTAGATGGCGCACAAATATTGGTGTCTGAAAAGAAAATCACAGGTCTTCAATCATTGTTACCCATACTGGAACCAATCGCACAATCAGGAAAACCCTTATTGATTATCGCCGAAGATGTCGAATCTGAAGCGCTGGCAACACTGGTGTTAAACCGTTTGCGTGGCGGATTAAAAGTTTGTGCAGTCAAGGCCCCAGGATTTGGCGACAGACGCAAAGAAATGTTAAAGGATATCGCAATCGTTACAGGTGCAACTGTTATTTCTGATGATATGGGTATGACATTTGAAAATATCAGCCCTGCTGTATTGGGCAGCGCAAAAAAAGTTGTTGTATCAAAAGATTCAACACTGTTAGCGCATGGCGGTGGCGATAAATCTGCAATCGATGCACGCGCGGACGAAATCCGCGTTGCAATATCTGCATCAACCAGCGAATACGACCGTGAAAAATTGTCTGAAAGATTGGCAAAATTGGTCGGTGGTGTCGCCGTTATCAAAGTTGGCGGCATGACTGAAATCGAAGTAAAAGAAAAGAAAGACCGTGTTGATGACGCACTGGCCGCAACACGCGCAGCAGTTGCCGAAGGCATTGTTGCAGGTGGTGGTATCGCACTGGTTCGTGCAGTGGACGCACTAAAAAACTTGACAGGTGCAAATACAGATCAAAATGTAGGAATCGATATTGTACGCCGTGCAATTATCGCGCCATGTGCACAAATTGCTGAAAACGCGGGCATGTCTGGCGAAATCGTCGTCGGCAAAGTTATGGAATCATCCGATTATAATTTTGGATACAATGCACAAACTGGTGAATATGTCGACATGATGGTGGCCGGCATTATTGACCCAGCCAAGGTTGTTAAGACAGCAATCTCTGCTGCGGCAAGTACTGCTGGGGTTATGTTGACCACAGGTGCTGTTATGACAGAAATTCCCGAAGAAAAACCCGCAACCCCACCAATGGGAGGCGGTATGCCAGGAATGATGTAATTAAAAAATCCCCCAGAACGGGGGATTTTTTTATTATTCAGAAACCTGTGGTTTTGATTGTCTTTTCATATGACGCATGTGTTTTTTAGATGCTTTGAATTCTTCGACAGTAACACAACCATTGCTATCAGTGTCCATTACTGCAATTTTTTCTGCCATTTTTGGGCATTTTACAACCAAGCATCCATTATCAAATTCTGGACGTGGCATCATTTTAAATGGCTTTTTATGGCAGCAACATAATTTTGCAGACGCAAAACCCAATGCAAAAATAATCACAAATAATACTAATTTCTTGAAAAATTTGCCATGATGACATTTGCAGCCACATTTATGTTCACAGCAACATGGTGCATGTTCAATAACCGGTGCAGCCACTTTTTTTGTTGTTGTTTTTTTTGTTGCTGGCTTTGCAGCAGTTTTTTTAGCAACTGTTTTTTTAGTTGCAGTTGTTTTTGCAGTTTGTTTTACCATAAGTTCCTTCCTTTGTTTTGTATGACGATACAATTTTATTTTATAGAAAAACAGTTGTAAAGAAAAAATTAAAAAAGCCCCCCAACTGGGGGACCTTTTAATTTACACAAATCAAACGAGATTTAGTTCAAAGCGTCTTTCAATGCTTTACCTGGTTTGAATTTAGGCTGTGTAGATGCTGGGATTTTAATTGCAGCACCTGTTTGTGGGTTACGGCCTGTTGTTGCTTTACGTTTTGCAGTTGTGAATGTACCAAAGCCAACCAAGCGAACTTCGCCTTTCTTTTTCAAAACTTTTGTAACTGTGTTGATAAATGCATCCAAGCAGCCAGCTGCTGTTGCTTTTGTAACATTTACTTCGTTTGCGATTGCTTCAATCAATTGTTGTTTGTTCATATGTTTCTCCTTTCATAAATTCTTAAAGGTGTTCGCAGATTCCAAGGCAATGTCGCTAGAATCCAAGAGTTTTCTTTTTTCGACACCCTGTATCGCATGTATTCTAAGGACATTGCCTGTACTGCTTGTCCGAATCGTAGAGAATTCTAGCGTTTAAGTCAAGCACATAATTAAAAAATCGCAAAAAACTGCATTATTGACAAAATTTATACACTATGGATGAACCTTATCCGCGTGTACAGCCTTGGCCCCTGGTGTATTATTGTCACACAGAACCCATGTGCCGTTATTGCCGTCCAAATGAACAATACGAAATGAATCAGGTGTGCGTATCAACATAAATACAATTATCGACGCCCAAAATAACAATTTGGTAAACGCCCAAGGATTTTTATATGCACCCCTGTCAAATTTATCTTTTAATAAATTCTGATATAATGCCCATGACCAAACCGCAATCAATATCATTATTGAAAAGAATAATGCGATCTTTAACGGACGCGCAAAACGACCAATACCAGCCGCAATCTGTGTCCATACAGAATCTGTCACAGGACATACAAATAACGCGTTTGGTGCAACGGTGTCATTTAATATAATGGGCGCATTTGGAACCAATGATATATTGAACAAAACCATCACCACAATTGCCGTGACCATTATTACTGCAAACATCATTGTCGGTTTCATCTGTTTATTCCCTGCCCTGATGCATGATATTATATCATAATAATTCTGTAATTAAAAATATAATTGAAACCGAACAGAAATATTTATACAATACCCCCGATAATAAAAGGAATATACACATGACATATGATGAAATCAGAAAAGTTTTTTTGAATTACTTTGAATCACATGGACATAAAATTGTACCATCTGCATCGCTGATACCAAACGATCCGACCTTATTATTTACTGTGGCTGGCATGGTTCCATGGAAAGGTATTTTGCAGGGCACAGAACCTGCATTCGCACCACGCGTTGCTGATGTACAAAAATGTATTCGTGCAGGTGGCAAACACAATGACTTGGAAGATGTTGGTTTTGATGGGCGCCATCATACTTTTTTTGAAATGCTAGGCAATTGGTCTTTTGGTGATTATTTCAAAGAAGGCGCAATTGAAATGTCCTGGGAATTGTTGACCAAGGTTTTGGGGTTAGATCCAAATCGCATTGTTGTGACAACGCATTACAGTGACGAAGAAGCAATTAAAATATGGAAAAAAGTCGCCGGTAAAGATGCAATTTTATTGGGTGATAAAGATAATTGGTGGTCCGCAGGCGATACAGGTCCATGTGGACCATGTACAGAAATGCACTATGACATGGGCGAACATTTACCAGGCGGGTTGCCAGGCACACCAGATGAAGATGGTGGACGATTTGTCGAAATCTGGAACGATGTATTTATGCAATATGACAGGGATGCAAATGGAAATTTAACACCACTGCCAAAACAAAATGTCGATACTGGTGCCGGACTGGAACGTTGGGCCGCTGTGTTACAAAACAAATTGGATAATTATGATACTGATTTGTTTGTAAACCTGAAAAATGCAGTCAGCGATGTTACAGGTGTCGCAGAAACTGCTGATAATATCGCCAGTTTCAAGGTTATCACAGATCATTTGCGTTCTGTTGGATTCGCAATCGCAGATGGCGTTATTCCATCAAACACAGACCGTGGATATGTCATCCGCAGAATTCTGCGTCGTGCAATGCGTCACGGACAAATTTTGGGTCATCGTGGGGCATTATTATCTAAATTATACCCCGCGTTGGTCAAAGAAATGGGAACTGCATACCCAGAACTGGAACGCGAACAAAAACGCGTTGTTGAAATTATTCAGAACGAAGAAAATGCATTCGCAGATATGTTGCAAAATGGTATGAAGTTGCTGGAAAGTGAATTACCAAAATTAAACCACAATGTTCTGCCAGGTGATGTCGCATTCAAACTGTTCGACACATATGGATTCCCATTAGATTTAACACAAATGATTCTGCGTGATAAAAATATCGATGTAGATGTGGCTGGTTTTGAAAAATCAATGGCAGAACAAAAAGAACGTTCACGCGCAAACACCAAAGGCACACGAATATTCTGGGAATCACAAACAGAACTGGCTGCCACTGACGATATCGCAAAATACGCGCCAGCGGACATGTCTGCAACAGTATTATCGATTTTGCGCAATGGCGAATTTGTGAATTCTGCAGACAACGGTGACGAAGTTGAAGTTGCGCTGGATAAAACAAACTTTTACGGAACACAGGGCGGTCAGACGGGCGACAGCGGCGAATTGAAAATCGGCAATAAAACCGTTATGAATATTGGCGAAGCAGGACGCGTTGACAATGTCGTTATTCACAAAGGCGTTTTAACAGATAAATTATCTGTTGGCGATATTGTATCACCAATAATAAATACAAATGTGCGCCAACAAACCGCACGTGCACACACGGCAACACACTTGTTACAGGCAGCATTGCGTTCTGTATTAAATGAAGATGTTCAGCAACGCGGTTCAAAGGTTTCACCAGATTCTGTCCGTTTTGATTTTTCATTTGGACGCGCCATGACAGCAGAAGAAAAACAGGCAGTCGAAGATTTAATAAACAAATGGATTGCTGCAGATTTACCTGTATTACACGAAGAAATGTCAATGGATGACGCAGTAAAACGCGGTGCGATGGCACTGTTTGGCGAAAAGTATGGTGATACTGTTCGTGTTATTACTGCGGGCGATGTTTCTTGTGAATTATGTGGCGGAACACATATACACCACACAGGCGAAATATTAAAGGCTCGTATAAACAAAGAAAAATCTATCAGCAGTGGTATCAGACGAATAACAATGTCTGTTGGTACACTGGCAGAATAAACAAATCCCCTGTAACTGGGGATTTTTTATTATTGAAAAAAATTGTCAAACAAACAAATGTTTATCAATACAAACATCAGCGGTAATAATGATAATTTATCTTTTGAAGTAAAATATAAATTTATATATACTACCAAAAACTAATGCATATGTAGGGGTTTTTGGTAATTATAATTCTGCGTCTTGGCAAGGCGAACAACGCAATTAAACTAGATTTATCTTGTATAATGATTCTGTATATATAAACACAAATAGTAAGGCTGACAACTCGCCAGAATACACATTTAAACACCTTGAGGACATTATTTATGTTGTGCGAACCGGCAAACAATTAAAACAGATAGAAGGCACAGTTTCTAATGGCGACGAAAACACATCAAATATTGTTTTTTTACTCTCTAAATGTGCATCAAGACACCAGCAATAGAAAAAGCATATTATCTATATACTCTTTTAAAATCTGGGACAAAGATGTTCTTGTACGGCATTTTGTACCGGTACCGTGCGGGCTACAGATTGGGGATTTTGTTGTGTCATCTAACGGCATGTGGGATATCGTTGAACAAAAATTCTATGGCAATATGGGCAGTGGCGATTTTATTTATGGCGTGGATGAATAAGTTTTATTCTTGGATCGCGTTTTTGAAATCTTCTTCGCCCCATATTAAAATACCCAGTTCTTGCGCCTTGGCCAATTTGCTGCCTGCATCTGCACCCGCCAGAACAATGTCTGTTTTACTGGATACGCTGCTGGATACATTTGCCCCCATTTGTTCCAAGATTTCTTTGGCTGCATCACGCGTATAACTGGATAATGTGCCTGTTAAAACAACGCGCTTGCCAGCCAATACACCATCCGTTTTCACATTCGTTGTCGGTGCATCACGAACTGTTATCTGGGCCAGCAATTTATCCAATGCAGTTTTATTATGTTCATCTGCAAAAAAAGATACAATCTGTTGCGCCATTATATCGCCAATACCATCGATATTCTTTAACTTCCATAGTGGTGCATTACGAACAGAATCTAATGAACCAAATGATTTTGCCAAAATCTTGGCTGTAACCTGCCCTATGTCAGGGATTCCAATTGCAAACAAAAATCTGTGCAAATCAATAAGTCTGGCATTTTCAATTGCCTGATTCAAATTATATACAGATTTATCGCCAAATCCGTCCATATTCTTTATCGCATCACCATGCAATGAAATCAATGTGAATATATCCGCTGGGGTTGTTATCCAACCATGTAAAATAAACAATTCCAGTTGTTTGGTTCCCATACCTTCAATATCAAAACCATGACGCGAAACAAAATGTTCCAATTCACCCAAACGCTGGGCCGGACATGCAAGCGTGTTCACACAGCGACGCGCAACCGCACCCGCTTCTTGGACAACATTACCACCACATACCGGACATACTGTCGGGAAAATAAATTCAGATGAATTTGGGTTCTGTTCTGCAACGCCAACAATCTGTGGGATTACATCACCTGCTCGTTGAACAATAACTTTATCACCAACACGAACAGATAAACGACGGATTTCATCTGCATTATGCAATGTCGCACGCGATACAACCACACCACCGATATTTATCGGTTCAAGTTCTGCCACGGGTGTCAAAACCCCCGTACGTCCAACCTGAATTGTTATATCGCGCAAATCTGTTATTGCACGCGCTGCAGGAAATTTATATGCAACTTCCCATCTTGGGCTGTTGGCACGTGCCCCCATGCGTTCTTGGACAGCAATATCGTTGACCTTGACCACCAGACCATCAATATCAAATGGAATATCTGGACGCATCAACATAATATCATTATAAGTCTGTTGAATTTCATCCATATTATGCGCATGTCGTGCCCATGTGCGCGTTGTTTTGAATCCCCACGATTCCAATCTGTCAAAATATTCTGATTGCGTCGTAAAATCACGTTCTGATATTTCACCATATGTGTATGCAAATGCACTAAGTTTTCTAGTAGCTGTTATTTTGGGATTTAATTGACGCAATGATCCAGCCGCAGCATTACGCGGATTCGCAAATTGTTTTTCAGATTCTAAATTTAATGCAATAAAGTCATTGCGTTTCATATAAACTTCGCCACGAATTTCAACAACCGCAGGAAATGTACCAGATAAACACTGTGGTATATCAGGTATTGTTTTCAAATTTTCTGTGATATCTTCGCCCATAACACCACTGCCACGTGTTAAACCGCGAACCAACACGCCATTTTCATACCGCGCAGCATACGATACCCCATCAACCTTTAATTCAATAAACAAATCTTTGGAAGTCAGCTTGTTAAACCAGTCTGCAACATCCGTTTCATTAAAAACATCCGATATAGATAACATTGGAACACTGTGCGGATACGACTTAAACTTTTCAGAAACAGCCGCACCAACATGTGTCGACGCGCCATTCTGCGCCAGTTCTGGATACATTTCTTCAATTTCCAGCGCACGTCTTTTTGCAGCATCATATGTCGCATCGTCCACAATTGGCGCATCGTTTTGATGATATGCAATGTCCCATAAGCGCAGTTTTTTTAATAATTCACTGTGTTCTGATAAGATAAATAAATCTGGTGTTTTTTTCATACCGTGATTATAGAAAAATTATGGCAACAACACAATATGAAAAAAGTTATTACAAAACTTCTATATACTTGACAAATTAAATTATTGTGATTATATATGCCGTAGTGGGGGTATGAAAATGGCATACACAATAGAGTTCAAGATACACGCATTAAATTACGCAAAGAAGGTTGGTTCGATTCCACAGGCCGCTAAAGTTTTTGCAGTCCATTCCAAGACAATGTATCGCTGGAACGAAGAATATAATATTTGCGATGTACGACCAGTACGTGAATTTAATGACGAAGAAAAAATACAAATATTAGAATACGCAAATGAACATGGGCTGACCAGTGCAATGCGTGAATTTGATGTAAACATATTTACTATGCTGTCTTGGAACAGAACATTAAAAATATATCGCGCAACTGGCCGTCGCGCAAATGCAACTCATGTACAAAAATACGAAGAAGTAAGCACAGAAAAAAAGCTAGAAATATTAAATTTCGTCAAAACTCATGGCATGGGACAGGCGCAGAAAAAGTATAACAAAGCATCTTCGACAATCCAAACATGGAATGCTGAATTAGGTGTATATAGACCACGCACACACCGTACTTTTACACCTGAACAAAAAGACAAAATTATTCAATTTGCGGACAGTACTTCGATTGCAGAAGCAGCGAAACAATTTCATTTATACAGCCATCAAATTCAACGATGGATTGACGATAAAAAAAGAACTACGGAAAAATAAAAAATCCCCGTCCTGGGGATTTTCTTAAATTTTGACACCGTATTTACCACGATTGATCGGACGATATGACAACGCTTCGGCCAAATCAGACATAGCAATATCATCAGAACCACGCAAATCAGCAATCGTACGCGCCAAACGCTTTATTCGATTATACCCACGCGCTGACATACCCATTTTTTCTGCTGCCGCATTCAGAAAAGCCGTTAACGTGTCATCAAGTACGGCAAACCGTTCCAGTTCCACCCCATCAAGATAAGCATTTATCTTACCCTGACGCGAAATTTGTTTTGCACGCGCAGCAACCACCCGTCGTCTGATTTGGCTGCTTGTTTCGCGCGGTGATGTATCCGTATTCATTTCCCATGGATTGACAGCATCAACATCAACATGCAAATCAATTCTGTCCAGTAACGGCCCAGATATCTTATTCTGATATGCTTCGGCACAACGGGGTGCTTTTGAACAAGACATTGCAGCATTCCCCAAATGACCACATGGACACGGATTCATCGCAGCAATCAATTGGAAACGTGCAGGATATGTTGCATTGCGACGCGCACGCGAAATTAAAATCTGACCTGACTCCATCGGCTGACGCAATATTTCCAGTGTAGCACGATTAAATTCTGGTAATTCATCCAAAAATAAAACACCATTATGCGCCAATGAAATTTCCCCAGGACGCGCATCAGCCCCACCACCCGCCAATGCAACAGAACTGGATGTGTGATGAACACTGCGGAACGGACGCGTAGACATCAATGATTTATTATTTAACTGCCCTGCAATCGAATAAATTATAGATGTTTCCAATATTTCAGATGGGGTCATTTCTGGCATAATCGTAGGCAAACGCGACGCCAACATTGTTTTCCCCGACCCAGGTGGCCCAACCATCAACATCGCATGACCACCAGCCGCCGCAATTTCCAGCGCACGCTTGGCAGATTCTTGACCGTGCACTTCGGACATATCCAGCGCAGAACTTGTCGCATTATCAGGCGCGGTAAATTCTGGCAATGGTAAAATCTGAGTTCCTTTGAAATGGTTTATCAATTGAACAACATGAAAAGGTGCAACAATATTATTATGCCCTGCCCAGCGCGCTTCGGCCCCCTGATTCCCAGGACATATAATTCCCAAACCGTTATTATTTGCCCATACACTGGCTGGTAAAACAGCATCTGTCTTCACAATTGCGCCATCCAACCCAACCTCACCCAATATCAAATACTGTGACAATTCTTGTTCAGGCAATATACCAATCGCACATAGGATCCCACACAATATCGGCAAATCAAAATGCGAACCACTTTTTTCCACATCAGCAGGTGATAAATTTACAGTTAAACGCTTTGGCGGTAATGACAAATTCAATGCAGATAAAACATTTCGTATGCGTTCTGCAGATTCTTTGACAGCCCTGTCCGCCAATCCAATGATGTTAAATTCAGGTTTTGACAGACCAGCCGATAATTGCACCTGAACATCAATTGGTGTCGCATCCATCCCATTAAATATGATAGAATTCAAAGATATCATGCTTTACATATTATATCTTGAATTAAATTTGTGCAAGTTATAATATAACCATGTTATAAAAAGGATTTTATATGCCAGCAAAAAATAAAAATGTTGTACGCGAATGGTTTAATACTATTTTTTACGGTGCGTTGATTGCAATTGTATTCCGTAGTTTTTTATTAGAACCATTTAATATTCCATCTGGGTCAATGATACCGACATTACATGTTGGCGATCATATTTTCGTTACAAAATGGACATATGGTTATTCCAGATACTCGTTCCCATTTGGCTCTTGGAAATTGTGGAACGGGCGCTTTTGGGCAACAGAACCAACGGTTGGCGATGTGATTGTATTTCGCAACCCTGTCAATCAATCCCAAGACTATGTAAAACGTTTAATCGGTGTTCCTGGGGATAAAATTCAAATGATTGATGGACGCTTGCATATAAACGGCAAAATGGTCGAACGCAAAAATCCACAACCATACATTGTTGCAACTATGCCAAAATCTATGCGCAACGTTGGTTATTACAAGGACAACATGTCAATCAAAGGCAATAAAATATGGATAGATAATCAGCCTGCACCGTTTAATTATACAATAGAATACAAATCTGACGATTTCTGTAATATGTATACTGGGGCATGCGGTGTATTTAGTGCCACAGAATATACCGAAGTGTTACCAAACGGTGTTGAACACAGTATCGTTGAATTTTCAGATAACGCACCACTGGACAATACACCTGTATTCACAGTACCAGATGGACATTTGTTCTTTATGGGTGACAATCGTGACAACAGTAATGACAGTCGCGCGGATGTCAGCTTTGTTTCACGAGACAATGTACTGGGGCACGTTTGGGGAATTTGGTATTCTCATAACTATTATGCGCCAATGTTATCTGTTTGGTCATGGGGCAACAAAATGCGTTGGGATAGATTTGGAATGGGTATAGACTAAAATGAAAAATATAAATTATGATTTTAACGATGCAGAACTGTTGAATTTGGCACTGACACAAAGTGGCGCAAATGCAACACATAATAACGAACGACTGGAATTTATTGGTGACCGCGTTTTGGGACTTAGTGTGGCTGGGCTGTTATACGAAATGTACCCAAACGAAAGCGAAGGTGAGCTGGCGCGACGCCATGCCATGCTGGTATCAACAGAAACATTGGCCAAGGTCGCAATTCAATTTGGGCTGGACAAACAAATAAAACACGGTCATATGACTGCAGGTCGCGTGATGCATATACTGGCCGACGCGATGGAGGCTGTATTTGGCGCAATATATCTGGATGGTGGCTTCGATGCTGCGCGGGATGTTATTGTTGGTATATGGCACGAATTGGCGTCAGTCGATATAATACCACCAAAAGACCCAAAAACGGCATTACAAGAATTCGTTCAACAGGCAGATTCTGGGAATTTGCCAGTATATGAATATCTTGAACCCACAGGGGCATCACACAGTCCGACATTTAATGTTCGGGTCAGCGCAATGGGCAAAACTGCAACAGGCAGTGGAACATCGAAAAAATCTGCTAGCATTGCTGCCGCAGACGCCTTGTTGAAAATCCTTGCTTTTTAGGGTTTTCGTGATTAAAATTCTGAACAATAATAACATAACAAAGGAAAAAACATGTTTTCAATCTTATTAGTTTTATTGGTTATCGTTGCAGTTATGATGATTGGTATTATATTACTACAAAAATCAGAGGGGTCTGGCATGTCTGGATCGTCTGCGGCATCGATGTTCGGCGGTGCATTGACGGGGGCTGCGGCAGGAAACTTTTTGACCCGTGCGACAGCATGGTTGGCAACAATATTCTTTGTTTTATGTGCAGCGTTGGCACTGATTGCATCAAAGGCAGATATGGGCAATCAGCAAAGCGACCTGCGCCAAGAAATTGTCCATCAAGACACATCAACAACAAATGCTGAACCAGCACCGGTTGATGCATCCGAAACATCTGAAACAGAAACAAAATAACTAATTCCCCCGTTTTGGGGGATTTTTTTCAGACACAATAAAAACGCCCCGTGATTGCGGGGCGTCAGACATGAAACTTGTTTTATACTTTTATCGGTCACGTGATACAGGTCTGTCGATAAACATCCATATCAACCATACCAATGCTGCGATACCAATAATCGCATATACAATGTTGCTGGCCAATGTTGCAGGTCCAAACAAAAATGCCACCAAGTCAAAACCAAAGATTCCAACCAGTCCCCAGTTCAAGGCACCGATAAATGTCAATGGTATAAGAACATAGTTCGTTAGTCCTTTCATCTCTTTTTTCTCCTTTTCAAGGTTTGTTTTGTCTTTATCATAAGACACACATATTATAAAACTTTTCAAACACCGTTTCAATCACAATACAACACTTAGGAATAAGTACCTAGACCGCACAAATACAGGCATTTACCGATACGAATTGCCGCAACATAACACTAATAAAAAACACCCCATTGGGGCGATTTTATAACTGAATATATAATGACGGGTACTGTTCTAATTTTTTTATCCCATCATCTAAGACACGACGATATTCCAAGAATGTCTTTTTGTCTTCTTTGCCAAGATTGCTAATCGCAGGCAATTTAACCGTCATTGGATTTACATGCACGCCGTCTTTGATTATTTCATAATGCAAATGTGGCCCAGTTGAATAACCTGTCGAACCAGCATAACCAATTATTTGCCCCTGACGAACATTGGTACCAACATTTACGCCCTTGGCAAATCTAGACATATGCGCATACAATGTTTCAAATGAACCATTGTGACGAATTTTTACATAATTACCATGACCGCGATTATAACTGCGTGCGATAACACGACCCGCACCAGCGGATGGAATCGGTGTACCTGTAGGGGCACGAAAATCAACACCCTTGTGTGCACGCGTAAATCCCAATACTGGATGTTTGCGCTTTTTTGAAAAGTTACTGGTTATCTTTGCATTATTTATCGGTGTGCGCTTTAATGATTTTATCGCACCATTGCCATCAGCATCATAGTATCCAATCGTACCGTCTGATTTCTTGAAACGATACATTTGAACATTTCCGCGCAACGCCTGAAATGATACCGCCAAAACATTCCCGTTATCAATTTTTTCGCCATTGGAAAAGTTTTCTTCGTATAAAACCCAGAATTTTTGCCCAGCCCGAACATCGCGTTCAAAATCCATTTCAAACGCCAATAAATCATATACATCTATCAATATTCCAGCCGGAATACCAGCACGTTGACCCGCCAAATAAAAGCTGTCACCATCCAGAATTTCGCCGCCGCGCCATACAGCACGCGTATCACGCGCAACTTCCACAGTATTGCAATTCCACGCGCCAGATTCATTGCATGTCAATTCAACCTGACGCCACGGGGATGGAACAATTACAATCTTGTTCACAGGCGAATTGTCATCATCGCGGACAAATTCTAATTTATCGCGTTGGGCGCGCAGACCGGAAATTCCAGCCTCTTTTTTAAGAATACCTGCAATTTCATTGACATCATTATGCGTCAGCCCCTGATCCAATAATAAACCAGACAATGTGTCGCCAGATGCAACCATAACAACAGTACTGCATTCACCAGAATTATGCGTCTTATATGATGTATGACGATTTATAACCAGAAATATCGCAATCAAACTAAGCACTGTGGCAAATGCCATAACAACGCGTACCAGATTGGATGTTGTAATAATATCTTTTGCTTTTTTCATGGTCTGGATTATAATAACTTTATGAAAATAAATCAAGCCTTCACAATTTTACAAAATGCTGGCGGTGTACGCGCAGCACGAATTATTACGGAAAATGCAAAAAAACTGTCTGGAATTCGTGTCCGTATAATGGCATACAAATTGCGCCGTGGTGTGCCTGTGGCGAAAATAATCAAACAAAAATGGTTTTATGGACTAAAATTCTATACAAACAAACATACACTTGACCCACGCCCAGATACAGAAACACTGGTCTATGCCGTCATTTCTGATTGTGTCGATAATTCTGCCAGACAAATTCTGGATTTGGGAACTGGGACAGGATGTATCATATGTTCACTGGTAAAAAATATTCCAAATCTGTCCGGAGTGGCTGTTGATATATCTGGCCTTGCATTGCGTGTCGCACGCAAAAACATCAAAACACTGGGGCTGAACTACAATATAAAAACAGTACGGGGCAGTTTTGACAATCCAAATTTAACAAAACATAAATTTGATATTATCGTTTCTAATCCACCATATATCGCACATAATGATACACGCGTTGATACCGGCGCAATGCACGACCCAAAATTAGCATTGTATGCAGATAACAACGGACTGTATGCGTATGAACAAATTGCAAAAAACGCAAAAAACTGGATAAAAAAACACGGCAAATTGTACTTGGAAATCGGTATTGGACAAGCAGCAGATATCAAAAATATCTTTTATGCAAACGGATGGAAATTCGTATCTGCACATAATGATTTGTCAGGAATTGAACGGGTACTGGTATTTAACACAGAAACAAAATGAAACAATTAAATGACGATGATATTCTGAAAATGATTGATGCGGAATTTGTTCCAAATACGCGTGACACACAATGCAGTGTTCGTAAACAATTGCACTTGTCCAGACTGATTCCAAACACAGATAATTTTATTCCTGAACACACTAAATTGGACTTGCACCAACTGACCGAAGAGCAAGCGTGGAATGCAATAATGGATTTGGCAAAATCTGGTGTTCGCAATGCGACAATTATTACAGGCGCCAGCGGAATATTAAAAATCAAATTTCAACAATGGGCAACAAACAGTTTGTTACAACCATATATCATTTCTTGGTCGCCAATAAACAACGGCAGCTTTGCTGTTAAATTCAAGAAAGTT
Source organism: Candidatus Enterousia sp. (assembly GCA_045613445.1). Lineage (GTDB taxonomy): Bacteria > Pseudomonadota > Alphaproteobacteria > Rs-D84 > Rs-D84 > Enterousia. The sequence goes on from JAZLAZ010000016.1 coordinate 41,930, forward strand.
AAAAACCTATCTGCCAATTAGTTTGGATGGATTGATATATTTTCCATCTTTTTTTATCGCATAATGTAAATGTGCTCCGTTTGTACGTCCTGTATTGCCAGTCAACGCAATAACAGAATTTTGTGAAACAGTATCACCTTGTGCCACATTTACAGACTGTAAATGACAATATACTGTTTCATAGCCCATGCCATGAGATATTTTCAAGCCATTACCACACAAATCATCACGCCAAACACTGATCACCGTGCCATCTGCAGGCGCATAAACATTAGTCCCAACAGGTACAGCATAATCAATCCCTTTGTGCATGTCTGGTTTCTTTGTTGTCGGATGAATACGCATACCAAACGACGAAGAAATGCGCGGTTTCCCCAACAAAGGTTCTGATAACGGAATTTCCGAGTTTGATGCAACAGTCGCACTCGAACCATCAGGATTCTGAATATATCCTGCATCTTGTAATTGTTGTACTGTTTGTTGTGTATGCTGGTTCAAATCTTTTAATTCTTCGGCAATTGTAATTCCATAATACGCACAATTTTTAATACAACGACCTTTTGCATCATAATCCGATTCCCACGGTTCGAATCCAGATGCCAAAATTGCAATTTTTTCTGCAAATGAAATATCAGAAAATGTTGCAGGAAAACTTTGTGCGGTCAGATAACTTTTCTTTGCGTTGCGCGTTAAAATACCCTGCTCTGCACTATGAGCAGCCAAGGCATAAAAAACACTAAACAAAAACAATATATTTCGCATGACTGCATTGTATCATTTTTGTGAATATTTTGCATGACTAAATTCTTTTTTTCTGCTATCAATCATCTGATGACATGGTTCATAATAGTAAAAGGAAAAAAAGATATGGCAAACCTGCATTTTCATTATGGCGTAATGAGCAGTTCTAAATCAGCAGCGCTGGTTATAAATGCGCACAATTTCACACAAAATCAAAACCAAACAGAAGTTATCAAACCTGCATTCGACAACAGATTCGCAGCAGACAAAATCGTTTCCAGAATTGGATTATCATGGAATGCAAACGCAATGCCAAACCTGCAAAATTATATACCAAAACCGGATACAAAACTGATACTGGTGGATGAAGTGCAATTTTTTTCACCAGCAGATATCGATAAACTGGTCAAAATTGCAGACGAACAAGGTAAAATTATAATGTGTTATGGTCTGATGGTTGACAGTAATGAAAAAATGTTCCCAGCATCCCAGCGACTTATCGAAGTTGGTGCAAAATTACATCGTATGGAATCACCATGTCAGATAAATGGCTGTATGAGGCTGGCAACACATCATTTGCGATTTGATGTATCGGGCAATGTTATTCGTGCAGGCGACCAATTTGCACTGGGGGACAGTAATTATAAATCAGTTTGCAGACACCATTTTAATGCGCTGTATCATGGGAATCAAAAGACAAAATAAAAAAATATTATTTTTTCTTGCAATTCGAATAAAATGATATAGAATATAAGACCGTTGCATCCATAGCTTAACTGGATAAAGCATCTGACTACGGATCAGAAGACTGAGGGTTCGAATCCTTCTGGATGCGCCACGAATTCAGACACCGTCATTTTGGCGGTGTTTTAATTTGTGCTGCGTATCCCAGGATTTGAACCCGACAAAAGGGTTCGAGCCGCAGGCGAAAGGGGCCCGCCACAAAGTGGTGGGAATTATCAATCCTTCTGGATGCGCCACGAATTCAAACACCGCCAAAATGGCGGTGTTTTTTTATTTCAAATAAAATGTTATCGTCGCAACAACACGAACTTTCTTATTTATCGCCTGCCGTTCATTTGACGACCAACTGTCTGTCGGATCACGTGATTCAATACTGAACACACCTTGGTTTGCACTTTTAATTTTGCCTAAATGTGCATCGGCATCTTTGGCAAACTGCTGACCCGCGGCGGTGGCGTTTTTGGTCGCCTGCTCTATCATTGAAATTTTTATATCGTTCAATCCGTTAAAAATATAAATCGGACCAGAATAATCTTCGGTAATTGTGATGCCGCGACGAACCAATTCACCCATGCGTCGCGAAATACTGTCCACTAATTCAACATTATGCGAACGAACCATTACACCCGTTTCAATTACATAACGGCCATCATTCTGCTGATTCTTTAATTCTGCATCAGAATAGCCTGCATACTTATCACGAACTTGAACACGCAAGTTTTGTATATCAGACGGCGCGAAACCTGCATCTGTTAAAAATGTATGAATTTCTGATATATCGTTATCTATTTCCTGTTGTAATACAGTTAAATCGCCCCCAACACCGTTGATTTTTATGTTCCAAACAGCAGTATCTGCAACAACATCACGTTCGGCCAGACCCTTGACCGTAACGGTACGACCAGACATCGCGCGATAGATTCCATCGCCAATAAAAAAACCACCCAACGCAACACCAATCGCCAGTACCAATAACCATAACCCAGACATTGATTTTAATTTATTTGCAAGCTTCATAAATCCTCTCCCTTGGTTGTTTATAATTTACAACAACATCACATATAATATCAAGGCTAAAAATCTTTGATTATTTCCCCAATCACATGATTAGCCAACATTAAACCAAAAGTTCCCGTGACTGTTATTACAGACCCTAAATTCTTGGCATGTCCAGATACAGGAACTGGTTTTTGTGCCGAATATACAGTCATAACATCTGGTAATTTCATATCTCGAACCATACGACGAACACGCGATGCCAATGGGCATACCGTTGTCCGTGATAACGGTGCGACTTTTATCTGTGATATATCCGTCTTGGATGCAGCACCCATACTGGAAATAATTGGAACATTGTGCGCATCGGCCCAACGATACAATGCGATCTTGGATTCAACTGTATCAATTGCATCAATTATAAAATCAGGACAAACAGAAACTTCTGTTGTTTCATCAAAAAATAAATCTAATGCATCAACAATTATATCGGGATTTATATCTTTTATACGCTGTTGCGCAACAATTACTTTTTTCCGTTCCAATGTGCTGTCCAATGCAAACAACTGACGATTTATATTTGTTTCGTCAACAGTGTCAAAATCAACAACAATCAAATGTCCAATCCCCGAACGCGCCAAAGCCTCAATCGCGAAAGAACCCACTGCACCACAACCAACAACCATGACAGTAGAATTCTTTAACTTTTGAACGCCTGCGTCACCAAATAATAATCTTGTTCTGTTTAATCGTGTCATTTACTCAACATCCGTATTGTGTTTTGGTATATTATATCAGCCATTTTTTCAGGCGCAATATTCAATATAGATGCAATACGGTTCACAATACCAACAATATCATCTGGGGTGTACCCATCTGTTTCTGCAACAATTCTATCCAGTGGTGTCGCACATAACCGAGATACATCTTGTAAATTTCGTGGCCCATATGAAAAGTACATGTTATACTTATCCCCTAACTTTTTTATGTCACTTGGCGCGCCATTATAACAATGCGATAAAATAAAACGCGGCAATTGGTTCTGGAACACCTTTAATATATTTAATATTTTATCCCATGCACCAACACAATGCATACATATACCGCGTTTCATTTCATTTGCAATCAACATTTGTGCACAAAATACCCGTATTTGCGTTTCTATATTTGGATGATGTTTATCCAATCCAATTTCACCGACCAATAATTTAGGATTTTTTAATAACAATTCTTTTAATTCAGATTCCCAACAATCTGTAATTTCAGATATATACCATGGATGTACACCAATTGCACAAAATACATTATTTTTAATATTTAATGCACTGGCAATAAGTTCCCAATCAGATTGCCGTGCTGCATTATACACCGCCCCCACCTTTATATTCGGTAGACTATGTGACAAATGACAATGCGCATCAATATACTGTACCATTTGATATATCAAAAAAGCCTGCAAATAATGCAGGCCATATTATTATTCCAATCCCTTTAACAAAATGTCTTTCATTTCATTTGGCATCATGCCTGTGGTTGAATAACCGCAATCGACATGATGAACTTCACCTGTTACACCACTGGACAAATCACTGAACAAATACAGTGCAGCACCACTGACATCATCCAATGTCATATTACGATGTAACGGTGTTGTTTCTGCGTTCAATCGCAACATTGCCTTGAATCCACCAACACCACTGGACGCCAATGTCATAATCGGTCCAGCACTGATTGAATTGATACGAATATTATCGCGTCCCAGGTCAGATGCCAAATAACGAACACTGCTGTCCAATGCGGATTTTGCAACCCCCATCACATTGTAATTTGGAACAGATTTTTCCCCACCATAATAAGTCAATGTAACAATACTGCCACCGTTTGTCATCAATCGCGATGCGCGTCTGGTTAAATCAACCAATGAATATACAGATATATCCATTGTATTCTTGAAATTTTCGCGTGTAGTATCAGCATAACGCCCAGTCAATTCATTCTTGTCAGAAAACGCAATTGCATGCAACATGCCATCCAAATGCCCCCATTCTTGTTCAATTGCAGCGAACAAAGCATCCATCTGTTCATCATTTTGTACATTGCATTCTTGAACGAATTTTGCACCGATTGATTCCGCCAATGGCCGCACCCGCTTTTCCAATGCAGGCATCGCATACGGCATCGCAATTTCTGCACCATGGGCGTGCAAACGCTGAGCAATTGCCCATGCCATCGACCAATCATTTGCAACACCTGTGATTAAAATCTTTTTTCCTTTTAATAACATATAATAATCCTTTTGTTATTACATAAATTGGACACTGTGAAGTGTACCACTTAAAAACATATATCGCAATAAGTAAAAAACTGCCCATTATAATGGGCAGTATATTTATTCATCTGCTGTCTTGAATTGCATATCATACAGCATTTTATATGCACCACATTCCAGCTTTAATAATTCATCATGTGTGCCACTTTCAACAATTTCACCATGATTTATAACGACAATTTTGGATGCATTACGAATTGTTGACAACCTGTGCGCGATAACAAACACAGTCTTGTCACGCATCAAGTTTTCAATAGCCTTTTGCACAACAGCTTCGGATTTATTATCCAACGCAGATGTCGCTTCGTCCAGAATCAATATCGGTGCATTTTTCAAGAACGCACGTGCAATTGCAATTCGCTGTTTCTGCCCGCCAGACAACAAGATTCCCCTTTCACCAATTTGAGTATCTAAGCCATTGTCCAATCCATTGATAAAGTCATCCAGACACGCCATCTTGATTGCTTTTTTAATTTGCGCTTCGGTTGCGTGCTGATCGCCCAGCAAAATATTTTCGCGAATTGTACCAGCGAATAAAAAGTTATCCTGGAATACAACCGCAATATTCTGACGCAAAGAATGCAATGTCAGGTCACGAATATCTGTACCATCAACACAAATCTGCCCGCCTGTTACATCATAAAAACGCGGCAGCAAACTGACCAATGTGGATTTTCCACCGCCAGAATTACCAACCAACGCAATGACTTCACCCTGATTCACTGTTAAATTCACATCCTTTAACACAGGGACATCTTTGACATATTCAAATGATACATTTTTGAATTCGATTTTTTTATGCTTTGCAGACATCTGAACCGCATCTGGCTTGTCTTTGATTGCAGGTACAGAATCCAACACATTAAATACACGTTCAATCGCCAAGAAAGACATCAACACAGAATTATATGTCGACCCCATACTTTTCATTGGCGTATACAACATAATCAACGCAGCCAAGAACGATACAAAACTACCACTTGTAATCGCCCCGCTTAAAATCAAATAAGAACCAAACCATATTGCCAAACCAATACCAAAAGACAATACAATATGCATCACAGGTGTTACCCATCTGGTGCGCTGAACTAATTTGATTTTCAACTTAAATACAGAATCCAGAACACCGCTAAACTTCTGTTCTTGATACTGTTCCAAATTGTATGCAGAAATAGTCTTGTTACCTGCATATGATTCATTGTATGCCGTCAACAGTGCAGAATCTGCAGCAATAGATTTACTGAATACAGAATTTACTTTCTTTTTCAATGTCGTCATTGGCAATAATGCACCCACCAAAACCGTCACACAAATCAATGCCAGTTGCCATGAATTATAAAACAATACAAAAATCAAAGATAATGCAGTAAATAACTTTTGTACTAAGTTCTTTAAGTTCGTCAACAATCCTGCACATGCCATATCTGCATTATTGTTGAACATAAATATAACATCACCAGAATTTTTCTTGTTAAAGAATTCTGTTTCAAAAAACAGCATCTTTTTGTACAATTCCAGTTTCAGACCATTTGTAATCTTTGCCCCAGACCAAGTATTCAGATAATTTGCTAAATATGTCAGAACACCTTGGACAACAGTAAATACAATTATCAACAACGGAATATACCACGCAGTTTCTACGGATTTTTCCACCATTACTAAGTCCATATATGGCTTTAACGCCATTGCAATGACCGCATCCATTGCACCAATCGGCATCGCTAATAATAAAGACATCAGACCACGGAACCAATATGGTTTTATAAATGGCCACATGCGTTTATAATTGGTAACGAACATATTGTGCAGAATCTTGTTTTTCAATTCTCTGGACAATTTTTCTTTTGGTTTCTTACTCATATTTTACTTCTTTATATTTACCTAAATTCCTTGGGATTATTGCCCATTAGAGTCAAAAAGTCAACATCTGTTATCAAATCAGAAAATATACTCACTGTGTTTACCTAATGTTCTGATGCATTAAAATTCTATCACTTGGCCTTGCTTGTTTCCAAATTTGCACCAAATCATCATAGTTTTCTGTCCATGCAATTTTAACATATTTCAAAATGTTATTTATCTGTGCTGGGATTCCTTGCGTTTGTTCTGCTTTCATTGGCATATAATCTACAATTTTGAAATGACAAGAAGCATTTAGATAAACGACTTTGAAATGTGGTTCTTCCACCTCATTTGGTTAAACCTCAATCTTAAAATCTACGCGTGGTTGTTCTTTTAAGCGCACCAACATCCCCGTACCGCGCCCCCAGATAAAACATTCTATGCGCTTAGGTACAACACCCGCGTTGACTAATAAATCATCTAACTTTTCGTTCCACCTTTTTTCTATAAAGTCAGCATATTCAGTTTTAGTCATAAAACCTTCTATTTTTGACATACACCTTCTATTTATTGACATATTGTATATTTGTGCACACAAATAACAAGTTAAAAAAAGCATATAAAAAAAACTTGACTTACTTATGTTTTTTATATAACATTACCAACGCTATTCGGGCATAGTTCAGTCGGTAGAACAACGGACTGTTAACCATAAGAGCAAGCCCAATAGTAAATTCGAGTTTTGCCCAGATTTCTGGGTTTTTTTGTTGCTTTTTTTCAGTTCTGACGACTTAACACATTACGCTTAAAACCTGTTAAAACCTGTATGGATACCGTTTGAAAAACATACATTTTCATACCGCAAACCGATTTGAACCAAATTTTGTGTTCCACGATTTCAATACTGATTTCTGGTTGAATTCAATGATGATTTCAACCAGAAAAATTATACTCACTTTTCCCCACCCCAGCACAACGAAAACCCGTCCGTCGTGCAAGATGAAACAGTACAACAACGAGCCAACAAGGGTCGCATAACAAGCCGATTAACTAAACCATGATTGTTTCCACATTCACGAAATCTTAACTTTATTCTTTTTTTGCCTTGCGGAATTGATCTTTATGGTAACAAGAATAGACAATACCACCAAAAAGCAACCAAAAGCAAAAGTTATTGCAGAGCTTAACGGTTCTACCTTGTAGGTCGGCACGTATGTCAGGGGTGCTACTTTTGTTTTTGCAAACATTGCGATTCCTATACACATCCCACCCAAGATAAAACAATAAAAATCAAATACGATTGCTAGCCATGTAAATTTACTAAGCAACCCCTTTAACCCTTCTTTACGATAAGAATTTGCTATCCTTTTCGGCAATCCAATAATATTTGCAAACACGTCTCCAACGCCCCCAAGCAACAACGCTATACAATAAAATATCACTGGAATCCCTACACTTACAAACAATATCGCCCCAACTATGGTCAAAAACATATTATATTTCCTCTTATATTAAACTAAAAACAATATAAAACATTATTTCCTATGTGTAAACATCATAACAAATTACACAAGCCACCGGCAGACGCAGGACATTTATACGTTTCACTATCCAATACTTCAAATGAAGATGCATTTTTATATATTTTTTCGTCCACCCAAGCATGAACTGTTGCATCGTATTTTGGCTGTACAATCCAATACTCTTGTGTCCCAATACGTTTCATACATAGATTGATTGTTTCTTTGTCAGTCAAATGTAAATTCAAAAGCTTTTTTGAAGAAGAATACCCTATTGGAGTTGAGGTCTGATATCCAAGATTAAAGAAATGGTTTTTTTCTTCAGCAAAATAAAACAATAACCCATCAGTCCCCCAATTAGACTGTATGCGAACAGTATGCCATTTTCCGCCTTTTTGTTCGCATGTGGTTTGTGCAACTGTATTTCCGCTTGTTTGTACTATCGGTTGCACAGCTTGAGCTGGACATACAGGGCAAGACTGAATACATGTTTTTGGACAAGAACAACCCAACAACGCAAGAGCACAAATACTTACTATGAATATATTCTTTTTCATTTTATACTCCTTACTTTTATTCTTATTTTAGCAACCTGATTCAGAAATGTAAATTGGTTATGTTAAACATCATTGACTCTTTTTCTTTGTCTTTGGCAGTTGCAAAATATGCCCCTCTATTTCTATTACATTGCTGACGCGTTCTAAATTGGTATTCAGTTCTTTAATAGAGTTTTGTAATGCTGTAATCGACAAACCGTCTTCTGAATCGTTCTCTTCTTCATTTTGCCACTCTTCTGATAACGAAACAGATACCTGATATCCGTTGTTGAATTTTTCTACTATTGTAGTTAATGCTCTTTTAGACTTTGTCGCCAATTCATTTTTTCGCCCCTCATCAGCACAGTGTGCTAAAAGCCTCTCTTGACTTTTCTCAATAGTTTCTTCTATCAAACTATTCTCATAATCTTGAAGTGGTTGGATCGTTTCTTCTGGCACGCCATTTTCTTTTAACTTTTTATAATATTCACGAATAGCCATAATTTTCACAAATGTATCTAAAATCGGATTTATTACCTGCGACACACAAGAAGCAAAGAACAAACCTGAAAAAATGTAGATTTCAAAATCGCTAGATGCTACCTTTTCTATACGGTATGGTTCACCAGAAATTTCGCTAATTGTATCTAAAAAATCTCTAAAATTTTTAACATCGGTCTCAAACTTTTTCAAATCCCCATCTATAATGTTTCTCGGCATCAAAATCGAAACTTCTGCTTGGCTTTTGTCTAAAATTTTATCGGGTTTCAAGCCAAAGTCATTAAACACCGAAATTAACTGTTCTAAAGACTTATTAAAGTTTGTAAACGCCTCATATACCCTTTTAAACATTTCATACGCAATGCCTGGTGTTATGTTTGTTGCGCCTTGACTTTCGACATCAAGTATTCTTTGCTTTAATTTTTTACCCAATAACTCTGCACCGCCTATTTCTTCTATAATTTGATAATCTATTAGATTCAGATTATTTATAGAACTGTTTTCCAACGCATTAAACAGAACTCCTCTTGCCTCAACAAAGGCGCTTTGATATTGCTGTTGATTGGGGGCGGACACTATTCTTGAAAAACTACGATTGAAACCTTCAAGAAGAGATATAATGTCATTATTTTTGATATCTGTTATAACCTCGGTAGCCACCTTAAATAATCTTTCTGCATTCATATTCTTACCTATTGTTTTGTCTTATCAATCAGCATAGTCAAAAATAGGTGTTTTTTCAATATAAAAAACGCACTGAAATCAATGTTGATTTCATATTGATTTCAATGGTAGGGGTACTACTGATTTCATATTTTTCAGGTGTTTTTTGAGTGTTGTTTTTGGCATTGTACGACCGTCTGAAAAACACACATTTACATACAGTTTGGGACAAAAGTCCAGGTTTTCTGCGGATTTGCGGGACACACAACATACGACAAAATTCTTCTAAAAACGCTTGACTTCTGCGTTTTTTTAGTATATTATATGCAACGCTATTCGGGCATAGTTCAGTCGGTAGAACAACGGACTGTTAA
>JAZLAZ010000017.1:0-2934 GCA_045613445.1 Candidatus Enterousia sp.
AAACGCGCGATGAAAAAAGCTGTGCAGAATGCTCAAAAAGCAGGTGCCCAGGGTATCAAAGTTATGTGCTCGGGTCGTTTGAACGGTGCTGAAATCGCACGTAGCGAACAAATCCGCGAAGGTCGTATTCCATTGCACACATTGCGTGCAGATATTGACTATGCTTCTATTCAGGCCAAAACAACATATGGCGTTATTGGTGTAAAAGTTTGGATTTACACAGGCGATGTTGTAAATAAAGAAAAATTGGCTTCTGAAATGGCACGTCCAACAGAATATGCCGGCAGCAGCGAAAGAAAGCACAAATAATAATGTAACATTATTAAATTGAAGGATTTGTATTATGTTAATGCCAAAGAAAACAAAATTTCGCAAACAGCATAAAGGCCGTATTCACGGTGTTGCGAAAGGTGGTAGTGAATTAGCATTCGGTTCTTTTGGACTGAAAGCAATGTCACCAGAACGTGTTACTGCACGTCAGATTGAGGCTGCACGTCGTGCAATCACAAGACATATGCGTCGTATGGGTAAACTGTGGATTCGTATTTTCCCAGATGTTCCTGTTACCAAAAAACCAGCCGAAGTTCGTATGGGTAAAGGTAAAGGTGCGGTAGAATACTGGATTTGCCGTGTTAAACCAGGTCGTATCATGTTCGAATTAGATGGTGTTAAACCAGAAGTTGCATACGAAGCATTTGCATTGGCGGCTGCAAAACTGCCAGTCAAAACAAAAGTCGTTGAACGTAAAGTGAACTAATAAATTGCAGCCCCAAGATGAAAACTTGGGGCAGGGCAAAAAAAAGGTAGCTAAAAATGGCAGAAAATAAAGTAAAAAATGAATCTTTGACGACAGAAGCATTGGAAAGCAAATTGGCTGATTTGAAAAAAGAACAGATGAACCAACGCTTTCAACATGCTGCAGGTCAGATGCCAAAAACACATGTTATGCGTCAGACTCGTCGTGAAATCGCACGCGTAAAAACAAAGTTAAACGCTGCAAAATAATAAAAATTGCTGATTTCTGTTGATATTTCTAAATTTTAGAGTATTATAGGCAGGGTCAGAAAAATGAAACACAGAATTTAGTTCATGGGTTTTATGTCAAAAAAATATGTAAAATCCGTGAGTTAAACAACAGTATAAGGGATAATAGTTATGCCAAGACGTATACTGCAAGGTACAGTTATCAGTACAGCAAATGACAAAACAGTCGTTGTAGAAGTAGAACGCCGTTTCCGTCATCCATTGTATGGTAAGTTCGTAAAGCAGAATAAAAAGTATAAAGCACACGATGAAAACAATGAATATAAAATTGGTGAAATCGTTGCAATTGAAGAACATCGTCCAATCTCTAAGACAAAGTCTTGGATTGTAAAGGGTCGCGTTGGTGTATCCAAAGACGATGCAGTAGAAGTAGTTGACTAATAATCAACAGGTTCTTTGAGGTCGGTTCGGGAATAATAAGGCGACAGTCGGAACCTATAACAAAGCGGTGGGGGATTGCCCCATTTGCAGGAAAAGGATTAAAGTTATGATTCAAAATGAAACAGTTATGACAGTTGCAGATAACAGTGGTGCGCGTAAAGCAATGTGCATCAAGGTTTTGGGTGGTTCACACCGCCGCTATGCAACAGTTGGCGATAAAATCGTCGTCGCTATTAAAGAAGCCATTCCACGTGGTAAAGTTCAAAAAGGTACAGTACAACGCGCAATTATCGTTCGTACAAAGTTCCCAGTAAAACGTCCAGACGGTTCTATTATCCGTTTTGATGATAATGCAGTTGTTTTAATCAATAAAAACAACTTTGAACCAATTGGAACACGTATCTTTGGACCAATTGCTCGTGAAGTTCGTCGTAAATACGATGTACAGAAAATCGTGTCTTTGGCACCGGAAGTAATTTAATAACAGATGGAAGGTCACAAAATGAAAATTAAAAAAGGCGACGAAGTCGTAGTTATTTCGGGAAAATTCAAAGGCGTCAAAGGCAAAGTGCTGGAAGCACGCCCATCCGAATCACGTGTTGTTGTAGAAGGTGTAAATCGTCATAAATGGCACATCAAACCAACACAAGAACAACCAGGTCACATCATTGACCGCGAAGCTCCTGTTCATGTATCTAATGTTGCATTGGTTGATCCAAAAACAAAGAAAGCAACACGCGTTGGATATAAGATGAATGATGGTAAAAAAGTTCGCGTTGCAAAGAAATCTGGTGCGGAAATATAATAAAAAGTAAAATGGTTGCCCGCTGTTACGGGAACACAACATAAGGAAAAAGAAATGCAAAGCAGATTGCGTGAAATTTATGAAAAAGAAATTGTACCTGAATTGGTAAAAGAATTCGGTTACACAAATGCATTGGCAGTTCCAAAACTGACAAAAATCGTATTGAACATGGGTGTCGGTGAAGCTGTATCTGATAAAAAGAAATTGGATGCTGCGGTTGCTGACTTGACAGCGATTGCTGCCCAGAAATCAGTTGTTACACGTGCAAAGAAATCAATTGCGACATATCGTTTGCGCGAAGGTCAGCCGATCGGTACAAAAGTTACATTGCGTGGTAAAAGAATGTATGACTTTTTGGATAAATTGATTACAGTTGCATTGCCACGTGTAAAAGACTTCCGTGGTCTGTCAAAATCAAAGTTCGATGGTCGTGGTAACTATGCGTTCGGTATCAAAGAACATTTGATATTCCCAGAAATTTCTGTTGATAAAATTGATGCTATCCGCGGTATGGATATCGTCATCGCAACAACAGCAAAAACAGATGATGAAGCACGTGCATTGCTGACTAAAATCGGCTTGCCATTGGTTTTGAAATAATTAAAAAAGGTAAAAAAAGATGGCTAAATTAGCGTTAATCAATAAACAACATAAACGTGAAAAGCTGGTTGCGCAGTATGCAAAAAAGCGTGAAACAATCAAGG
>JAZLAZ010000018.1:0-27271 GCA_045613445.1 Candidatus Enterousia sp.
TAAGATTCTTTCTTCCAGGTCCGGTTTTGGGGACATAGCTCAGTTGGTAGAGCAAATGACTTTTAATCATTGGGTCCAGGGTTCGAGTCCCTGTGTCCCCACCAAAAATTCAACGACCGCTTGCCGGTCGTTTAATTTTTGCAATGGGGCGCGGACGAGAACCTAAAAAGGGTTCGACAATGAGTAAAAGAGCCAAACGAAGTGCTGGCGATTTGTCAGGAATGCCCCATAGCCGGTGCAAAGCAGCGTGCGAGGGAGTCCCTGTGTCCCCACCAGAAATAAAACAACGCCGAATGGCGTTTTTTTATTTTTTATTGAAAAAATTCGTGTTTTATGGTATAATATACCTATTCAGCGGACGACATTTGGTCGTCTTTTTTATTGCCCGCACACGTGGGTGTTTTTTATTTAATCAAAAGGAGTTGTTATGAACCCGATACCCGTGCTGGCGAAAGTGCCGATAATCCAAATCCGTACCCGAACCAGAAACTGTTTGATGCGATTGAAAAGTTCAGAAAGTTACAAAAAATCAAAGAGCGTGGCGCTGTCAAACCCGGCCACTGGACAGAAGTAAAAATAAATCAAGAACTGGAAAAGAAACAAAGCGAGAAAAAAGATATGAAAGATATTGATACAAACAAAGTGTCCGATATGAAAATGAGCGATAAAGGTATCGAGTGGTTGAAAGGGTTAGAAGGTTCGGTCAAGGTTAATGGAAAACACGTTATATACGATGATGCCACGGGCAAACCTGTACCTGCAGGAGTTTCATTGCCAGTGGGTGCAACAATTGGCTATGGGCATTTGGTAAAGCCAGGTGAAGATTTTAGTGCTGGTTTAACGGAACAACAGGCGACAAAACTGTTGCAGCAAGATCTGCAAGCAACCTATAACACAATAAATGAACAAATCTCTGCCGATGCTATATCAAATATGACACAAAGCCAATATGACGCATTGGTGTCGATGGTATTTAATATTGGGGCCGGGTCTGCTGTACCACAAAATAGAAATCGTGGGCTATACCAATCAACGGTTAGAAAATATTTGAATGACAATAAATACAAAAGCAATATTTACCCAAATTTAGAAGATGCGTGGCGTGCATTTAGGAATGGAGGGATCTTGGATGGGCGACGTGATGCAGAATGGCGGCTATACAATAATGCAGACTATAGTGGTTATTGATTTATTTGAATCAGTTGTTCCAGGTATTGTTTAGCAGCATCAAATTTTGATGTTGCCGCATTTATCCCAATGATTGAACCGCACTGTGGATAACAAGAATCTGGGCGCTGAATATATGATGTTGCATCTGCAGCACTGTCTATATATTGAATAAAATTATTCCACATGCTTTCATGGTTTTGTTTATATTTTGCTGTTTTGATTTTTGTCACATATTATTCCAAATTCCGTCATTGACATATTTGCGGTGTTCAAAATTTTTACAATTGTGGCAAATGACGGATATCTTGATTTGCCAAATGCATCACATCGTTTGCTTTTGTTAAATGTCGTTGCATTCAGACCACTATTTATTGCTAATCTGGATGGACTGATTTTCTGTTCACGTGCCATTTCATCAATTGCATCCCAAATATCATTATGGGTTATCATGATAATTCCTTTACTTTATATACGATATTCTATATTGTACATTTTTTCATATTAAAAAGCAATTGTATAAAATAGGGAAAATATCTTATATGTGCCAAATAGGCGTAGTTTGATTCAACTTATAAGCGAATATATATGTGCAATCTTGTGTGTTTTATTGTGTTTGCATAATATAAAGATATCGCATATAATAGTATTGTGTTAGTAACCGCCGCGATTTTTAAGTGTGGTAATAAAGTTCTGCTGATGCGTCGTGCACCGGATCAGCCATTGGCGGGGACGTGGGAATACCCGGGTGGTAAGTTTGAAAATGGCGAAGACGGCCCATCGTGCCTGCATCGTGAACTGTACGAAGAATTGGGTATTGATGCACAAATTGGAGACCTGATTACAATCGCAAAACATGCAACAGAATCCGGCAAAGTGATTGAACTATATGCGTATGAAATTAAATCGTATACAGGCGAAATCCAACTGCGTGTGCATGACAAAATGCAATGGATTTCTATTTGTGAATTGACAGCACATCCACAATTACCCGCAGACATGCAAGTGTCGCAAGTATTATGTGACAGATTTTGATTATTCTTCAGAATTTGTTGCTTTTATACCAGACAGAACGCATTCCTTAAACTTTTCTGGATTTGTCATAATCCAGCATTGGTTCTTTAATTCGTTTTGCTTTCCGAATGCCATCAATTCAATATCGATTGAAATTTCAGGTGTTTTTGTTATACCTTGATCTTCTTGTGATGCGCCTGGCATGTATTCACCGCCCGGACAAGTATATCGTGACAAGCATTCTACGCATTCTGTTGTGCCTGCTGGTAAATATGTTCCTGCATCGCATTTGATTGCAGTTGGTGGTGCTGTGACACATGCTGTTTGTGTATCATTTGGTATCATACCGTCGCTACATTTTGACATGCCAACAGGTTCTGTTTCTGACATTGTCAATGTGCCACCTGGGCAAACAAAGCCACCATCACAACTGGTGCAGTCTGTGCTGTTGGTTGGCAGGTATTCGCCAGCGTCACATTCAACAGTTGTTTTTTTGCATGATTTTCCATCAGAACTTGGTATTTGTCCGTCTGGGCATTTTGTTCTGCCTTGGTCTGTGGCCGATGGTAACGCATTTGTTACCCCAGAACAATAACTGTCATTTGGGCATGTTGCACATTCTGTACTGTTTGCAGGTAAATATTCGTCTGTATCACAGGTTATTTCTTGATACTTTATATCAGAATGTCCGTTTAAGAAACAATCTGAAATATCACCAGCACCCTCGACAGATGTATAACCCGCAGGGCACAAGAATACCCCCTTATCATTTAATTCAGATGTAACTTTATTCCATCTTTCTTTGCAGCCTTTTTCAACATCACCAGCGGCCCATGTGAAATTTCCGCCACCTGTGCAGTAACATCCAGGTTTACATTTTTTTGTTATTGTTGCGCCACAATACGATCCCGCTGGTGCAGGCTTACTTTTACTGCATGTTGTACCACTGACTGCAGTGTCGGCTGATGTCGCATCTTCTATTTTATAACAATCTGCTTGTGATTTTGCGCCTGCGTTTGATGTGTAACCTTCGGGACACAGGAATACGCCTTTGCTGTTCAGTTCTGTTGTGATTTTGCTCCATCTTTCTTTACAACCCTTTTCAACATCACCGGCCAGCCATGTAAAAGTGCCATTTCCGTTGCCAGGACAATAACAACCAGGTTTGCATTCTTTGGTCAAACTGGAACCACAGTACAATCCGGGGCCTGCAATTTTATTTTTACTGCATGATTTACCTTTACTTGTTACGACGGTTTTACCGTCATCAGTACTGCTGGACGAAGAGTTTTCTATTTTATAGCAATCTTCTTTGGATTTTGCGCCTGCTTTTGATGTGTAGCCTTCGGGGCACAAATATACACCGTATGTTTCGCTATTTATATATTTGTCGTGTGTTTTACGGTTTTTGCAGTAATCGTCCACAAGAATCCATTCAATGCTTCGTTTGCTGCCCAGACAATAACAACCTTCCCTGCAGGTTTGAACAGACGAAGCTTTGCAAAATTCACCAGCAGATGTTGGATTGTATCTGTTACATAATTTTGCATTGGCGTCGCCAAAACTTAGGCAAAGTGTTATCACAAAAATGCCACTGACAATAGCTGTTTTTTTACAGAAAAGCATCATAAATCTACTCTTTTTCCCCATTGAATATGATTTATTGTAAAATTTTTTCATATGTTACACAAGGGCTTTTTTACATACATAACCACACAACATAAATTGCATATAATACTATAAACAATATACCAGCCCCAGTTCCCAGCTTTCTGTGTCTGAATGTAGCTAAGAATAGCAAAACAGCAGCTGTTATTGCAAAAATACTATCAAATAAGAATTCATGGTCAAATGGAATTGGTAATATCAAACCAGCCACCCCAAGTACAAACAGTATATTAAATATATTAGACCCGACGATGTTCCCAATTGCGATATCAGATTCACCTTTGCGTGCGGCAATGATGCTGGTAACCAGTTCTGGCAAACTAGTTCCCAGTGCGACGACAGTTAATCCAATAATTCGTTCTGAAATACCGATGTATTTTGCAATATCAACCGATGCCAGTACTGTAATTTTGCTGCCAAATATCAATGCTAATAATCCTAATACGATAAATAATATTATTTTAGTTATGCTAATTTGTTTTATAACGGTGTTCGTTTCTGTATTGCCGCGTGCGATTGTGAATAAATGTACTAAAAATATCAAAAACAACCCTAATAATATTCCAGCGAAAGTATGCGATATTATGCCGTATTGGTGGCCTATCCAGCACAACAATAAAGTGATAAATATCATAAAAGGCATCTCAAAATGAACTGTGTTTTTCTGTACTGTCAGTGTTGTTATCAATGCGCTGATGCCTAAAATCAGAAATATATTTGCGATGTTTGACCCCATAACATTTCCGATTGCAATTGCGTTTGATCCGGCCATTGCCGAAGATATGCTGATTGCAGCTTCTGGTGCACTGGTTCCCATTGCAACGACGGTCAGTCCGACTATAATGGCGGGAATTTTTAAGTATGCAGCCATTGCAGATGCCCCATCAACGAAATAGTCTGCGCCTTTGATAAGTAATGCAAATCCGGTAATCAGTAATAAAATGTTTATAAGCATATTTTCTCCTTGTGTGTCGCCCAGTATCATAAAAAATAAAAAAAAGTTCAAGAAATATATATTGGCTTTTTTGACAATATTGGTATAATCGCATACCACAATTTATTAGCAAGGTAGTGAAAATGGAAAAAAAGAAACTGACATTTGATTTAGACAATGTGATATTTAATATGAAACCGCTGTACGAAGAAGCTTTTCGCCGTGCGGGCGTACCGTATGTAAAACCAACCAGTTGGGTCTTGGCAGATTCATATAGTAATGATACTGTTGTAAACAATCTGTTGGAATTGTTCGGGGATGATATGTTGTACACAATGCCCGTTTTGGATAAAAATATACCATATATATTGAATAATATAATGTTGCGTCCAGAATATGAGGTATTGTTTGTTACTGAACGCATGCATAAACAACCTGCCAAGACATTTGAACAATTGCGTCGCGCAGGCATAAATTGTACATATGAACAGGTCTATGATC
This sequence comes from Candidatus Enterousia sp., assembly GCA_045613445.1. Lineage (GTDB taxonomy): Bacteria > Pseudomonadota > Alphaproteobacteria > Rs-D84 > Rs-D84 > Enterousia. The sequence goes on from JAZLAZ010000018.1 coordinate 5,285, forward strand.
AAAAGGGATTGAAATCAGATATCTTAAAGGCTCTAAAAACAGATATGCATTTTGATGATGGTCCGTTGGTTGTGTCGGGTTGTCTGGACAAGGGTGTGCCAGTCACAATGATAAGTAACAATAACACACTGTATAATCATTATTTGCGTGACAGGGTTCAACATTATGATAGTTTGCGTAATGCATTGATTGCACATGGTATACATAGACCGCATGTAAAATAGGCTTGTATTTTAATATACTGTTGTATAATATGACAACTGTCCTAAAAAAGGTAAAGTGTGTCATGATATCTGTATCTGTCATTATTCCGGTATACAACAGGATTGATTTTTGCCGTGTTGCGCTGGATATTTTGCGTACACAAACATTGCGTGATATTGAATTCTTGATATACGATGACGGTTCAACAGACGGGTCGTACGAATACTTGGTTGAATCTACACACGGGGATTCGCGTTTTCGTATATTCAGATCTGATAAAAACATGGGGCCATCTGCGATGCGCAATATGGCAATTCATCAGGCCAATGGTGAATATATTGGATTCTTTGACATTGATGATGCGGTTGCGTGTGATTATTGGTCAATGATGTATGATGTGGCTGTTCGTGATAATTCTGACATTGTATTCTGTGCGCATAATGACTTTCATCATAATAATGTTGGAATGGTTATATCACTGGCGGATAAGATTAATTCGATGCCGAACGGTGCTGCCTGGGACAAGATTTATCGTCGTACGATGATATTGGACAATAATATTGAATTTCCGGTTGGTCTGTATACTGCTGATAATGTATTTTGTCTAAAATCTATGTACTTTGCAAAATCGGTCAGTTTGGTAAATTCGCCTGTGTACAGATATACATTGGCACCAGATTCAATATCTTCTGACAGTGCCAAGACAGCAAAACGCAAACGCGATATTTTTTCGGTTGTATCCCTGATGACAGAATTTGCCCATCAACAACAATTTGACAACAGGTCTATGTGTGAACTGTATTACTTCATCAATCGAACTGTTGGCGGATATTTTGACGATAAAAAATTTCAAAAACAGTGGTCTGATGCGATGCGTATTTTTGCAACCATGCATGCACATCAGGTAAAAATACAAAACAAAGGCAGGTTTAGTATGCGTGTATTTATTGTAAAACTAGGTCGTTTATTTGGTTTAATTCCGCGTCATAAATATAATCGTAAATTATTGCGCGCTCGCATAAAATCATCTGGATTATTTGACAGTCGTTATTATTTACAGGCGAATCCGGATGTGCGTGCAGCTGGTATTGATGCGATATCGCATTATTTGGAACATGGCTGGCGCGAAGGTCGTGATCCATCACCATTATTTTCGACTCGTGGTTATATATTGGATTATCCTGATGTTGCTGCGGCAGACATATGTCCGTTATTACACTATATTCATCATGGCCGCCGCGAAGGCCGTAAAATTCGTGGTAATGGTGCTGTGTATTATAAAAAAACATTGGGTGACATATTGCAATATCCAATTCATGTGCGTGAAGAATACGAATGTTTAAAAAAAATAGTGGAACAACAATGATAAAGAAATTATCTGTTATCGTACCTGTGTATAACACTGCACAATATTTGCGCCAGTGCATGGACAGTTTAATTTCTCAGACTTTGTCAGATATTGAAATTATATGCGTTGATGACGGCAGTACAGATACATCTGCACAAATACTACAAGAATACGCAGATCGATATGAGCATATACATTTAATTTTATCTGAACATATTGGAACGGGCGCATGCAGAAACCTTGCCGTAGAAAAAGCACAGGGACAGTACTTGGGGTTTGTTGATCCAGACGATTATATTGAATCAACTTATTTTGAAAAATTATATAATTCGGCAATTGAAAATAATTCTGATGTTGTATGCCAATTATCAAGAATTGAATTTGATAATGTATCAGGTATAAAAAAAGAACTGTGTATAAAAGCATCAAACACAGATTTGGAATTCAGATACAATATAATATCCGATGGTGCGCATTTATGGTCAAAAATATTTAACAGGGATTTTATTGTATCTAACAAAATACGCAATGCATTGACTAAACGTTCTCAGGATTTATTATTTTCTATGCCTGCAATATTGGCGGCTGATACAATATCTGTTGTGTCTGATGCAAAATACTTTTATCGCAAAGGGCATAACAGTGTGTGTCAGTCTGAATTTTCTGAAAATGATATCAAGGAACAATGTTTGCTGTATCAAGATATTATGACCAAGATAGATGAGCTTGCGCCAAATATGCGTTCGTTGGTGATATTAAAACAACAAACGGTATTAAAAAGTATTTATAATAAGCTGTCTGAAGATGACAGGGCAGAAATGGCAAAATATTTACAAAATATAAATTTTATTGATTTTGCTTTGCCGACTGATTCAAATATCAATATCGCATTAAAAATACCTGCACCTGACAGTTTCAAAAAAATATGGTGGGGTGATTATTGGTTAGGTTTGGATTTAATATCTGGGTTAAAAGAAGTTGGTTGCTCTGCCAGAATTGATTATGCAGAAGATTTTAATAAATCGGCTAATGAAAATACAAATATTGTTATGCGTGGTCTTAAACCCTTCTTCCCAAAAGATTATTCTAAGTTGAATATATTATATATTATTTCTCGTTTTAATACAATCTCAGATTATGAAATCAGCAGGTATGATTGTGTGTTGGTTGGTTCTGAAACGATTGCGCAACAAATGCAGAAAAAGCATAAAAATGTTTTCTTTGTCCCCCAGTTTACAAATACGGACAGATTTTTTCCTGAATATGATGCGCGTTATGCACATGATGTTTTATTTGTAGGAAATGCGTATGCTGGTGTGCGTCCTGTGGTAAAAATGGCGCTGGAATCAGGTTTGGATATATCGGTATTTGGAAATTTTTGGAATAACAAGATAGATGATAAATATATCAAGGGTATTTATATCGATAACAGCGAATTACATAAATATTACAGTTCAGCAAAGATAAATTTAAATGACACAACAGAAACTATGAAAGCTAATGGATTTATTTCAAATCGTATATATGATGTTACTGCATGTGGTGGTTTTATTATTTCTGATTATATACCAGAAATTGCAGATGTTTATGGCGATGCGATACCAATGTATAAAAATGCAACAGAATTAAAAGAATTGGTGGATTATTATTTGGCACATCCACAAGAACGCCAAGAAAAAGCAAAACGTGCATATGAAATCACAATACGGCGTTTTACTCATTTGGTATTTGCGCAAACATTACAGTCTGAAATATTCAGCCGATTTATATTTTCTAATAAATCAGTTGCCCCAGTTTATGGTCGCAAAAACAATCATATATTATCTGATATTATGTCGTATATACTGTTTCCATATTATTGGTTTATGCTTCATCGTCTTCGCCGTAAATCCAAACATATCATATAATCACATAAACAAAAACCGCCACAATGTGTGGCGGTGCAAACTATGGCTCGGGTGTATAAGCTTCAGTCGTACAAGAGATGTCTTAGATTTACTTAGCCTTGGTAGCAATATTCAAAAAATCCTTAGACGTATACAAGCATAAAACATATCTACAGCTTTACACCAATCATCTTCACTACATCAATGTCATTAAGTCCGCTCCAACTTTTTTTATTTCCATGCAGCGGTATCTTATATTCAACCCATCGCCCCCTTATATATATCAACACAATAACATATGCCCCAACCAGTAGAAAACCAACTGTATTATATGTATAAAATCTGATTTGACCATATGGGCAGACCACAATTTGTATATGATTACCAGCCCATACGATTTACAAAATTTGATACAGTTGCTGGTTTTACTCCTAATATCTTACCTATTCGATAGTGCGAGAATCCCATTTCCAAAAATTGTTTAACTTTCTTTGTGTTTTTAGATAATTTCAGTTTTTTTGAACTAGCAGCGAAGGGGCGACCTAATCGTTTCCCTGTTGCTTTTATATTGTCCAAAGATGCTTTGGTGCGTTGTGATATTAAATTTCTCTCTATTTCTGCACTCAAACCAAATGCAAATGCCATAACTTTGCTTTGGATATCATTACCTAATTTATAGTTTTCCTTAATAGTCCAGACTTGACAATTCTTATTTAAACAAGTTTCCAGAATTCGCATAACTTCCAATAAAGAACGACCTAATCTTGATATTTCAGCAGCGATCAAAATGTCATCATCTTGTAATTCGTCTAATAATTGTCCCAGTTTCCTTTTGTTTAAAGGTTTGCGTGAAGTGATAGTTTCTTCCACCCATTTGTTTACTGTGATATTATTATGTTGAGCGAATTGTTCAATTTCATGATGTTGATGTTCGCAATTTTGCTTGTTTGAACTAACTCTTATATATCCAATTATTGCCATTTTTTTATCCTTTAGTTGATAAATTAGATCCCTTTTAATAGAACGATAAAATCAACATAATTTTAATCGTTTAAAATTTTATATACTTTTCCTCTAAAAGACAAAAAATGTTAGAAAATCAATACATACAACCTATTGATTTAGTCCCTATGTTCATCAATTTGTATTTATATAACAATCGTTGGTTTGTTTTACAATCATACTCATGGTTAACGAGGGTGGTTCATTTTGAAATATAGTACATATGCTCAGCGATTCACCAAAAAAACGAAAAAGGTTCTTCTTATGACAAAAAAACAAAATATCAAGGAGATTACAGACACAAGAACAAAAAGTATATTTGTTTTTGGTGTCATACCAGCGTTACAAATAGTACACAAGGTCAGTTTAATTAATATTGGAAGCGAACAAATTACTCGATTTACCAATCTGTATAGGCTGTTTGGTTTTGTGCCTTTATTCAGCACAGAGAAAGAAAAATTAACTAATAACACAAAGCCTGAATGCAATTACTGTAGCGATATGCATTTGATTTGAATTGATTTTATGAGGAAAAATAATGCAAATGAAAACGCCTAAAATATCAGTGTTAATGTCTGCATATAATTCGGAAAAATACATTGCAGAAGCGATTGAAAGTATACTAAAACAAACATTTAGCGATTTCGAATTTATTATCATCAATGACGGATCAATAGATGATACGCCTAAAATTATAGAAAGATACGCGCAACAAGACAAACGTATACATTTCATTAATAATAAGCAAAATCAAGGTCTTATTGGTGCATTAAATCAAGGACTGAGCGTTTGTCGTGGTGAATATATCGCACGTATGGACAGCGATGACATATCGTTGCCGACGCGTTTTGCTCAACAAGTAAAATATATGGACATGCATCCAGAATGTGGCGCATTAAGTGGTTGGATTCAACGATTTGGTCCTTGTGTTAGCACCAAAACTCTTACTTCAATCAAGACGGTACGTTTGCTAGATTTTTTGATCCGTGGTTGTATGGTGTTTAATCCATGTTCAATGATACGTCATTCTGTGTTAATAAAAAATAACATCAAGTATAATCCTGAATATAAATATGCTGAAGATTTTGGCTTTTGGGTTGAAATTTGTAAATGTTCTGAAATACACAATTTACAAACAGTATTACTAAAGTATCGATGGCACGATAGCAATATATCAGTAGTTCATAAAAAAGCACAATTTGAATGTGCTGAACGTATTCGTCGCAACATCTTGATAAAATTAATCAGCAGCCAAGACGATATCAAAAAATTATTACATATGACCCGTGAGGTAAATGAACGATTTTATTTGTTTGGGATACTGCCAATTGTTCGTCGTAAACAATATTCGATATTCAAAACAAAATATTATTTATTCGAAAAGATACCTTTATTCAAAGAAAAAGACGGAAAAATTTACATTTTTGAATATCTAAAAATAGGCACAATTAAATAACAATATATTAATGAGAGAAAAATGTTAAACAATCCGAAAATATCTGTAATAATACCATGTTATAATGTTGAACACTATATTATAGAATGTCTTGACTCTGTGTGTTCTCAAACATTAAAAGATATCGAAGTGATATGTGTTGACGACTGTTCAACGGATGGAACAATAAAAAAAATTGAAGAATATCAAAAAAAAGAAAATCGTATCATTCTTATAAAAAGTAACAATAAGTCATATGCAGCTGAATCAAGGAATAAGGGGATAAACATTGCAAAAGGAGAGTTTGTTGCATTTATGGATTCAGACGATTTTTACCCTGACACAAAAGTTCTAGCAGATCTGTATGAAACAGCAAAAAGAGAAAATGTACAAATCTGCGGAGGCGGATTAGCTTATTTTAAACGTAATAAGATAGTAAAAGCAGAAACTTTTTATTCATTTAATAAAGATAGAAAAGTTCAATACATTGACTATCAGCATGATTATGGTTTTACGCGTTTTATTTATAACAGGTTATTTTTAATATCTAATAATATAAAATTTCCAAACTACATTGTTCAAGAAGACCCTGTATTCTTTGTAAATGCGATGACCAAAGCAAAAGAATTTTTTGCACTTAAGCGCCTTGTTTATTGTTATAGAATAACTGATCATGATCATTTTGCTAGTGAGCAACAAATTAGAGAAGGATTTGTCAGTATGACATGGTTATTAAATTTTTGTAAAAAACAGAATTTGTACAAATTACATATGACTATATGCAAAAGATTATGTAGCTCATGGTTTGCCAAACGCGCACAACTACTAATTAAAACACACAGTGATAACAAAGAAATTGTACGTAATTTATTACAGTCTTTTGATTATAATATAATATATTCATTTGACACTAATTTTGAGCTGCCTGAATTGTATACACAATTAATCCCAGATGTACATAAAATTTCTGTAATTATACCTGTTTACAAGGTGGAAAAATATCTTGAAAAAAGCATTAAGTCTGTAATGTCGCAAACATATAAAAATTTAGAAATAATTCTTGTTGATGATGGGTCGCCAGATAAATGTCCACAGATGTGCGAAAAACTTGCCAAAACAGACAGTCGTATACTCGTGGTACATAAAACAAATGGTGGACTGTCATCCGCTAGAAATGCAGGGCTGGATGTTGCTACTGGACAATACATATATTTCTTGGATTCTGATGATTATATAGAACCGGACACATTGGAGATAATGTTAAATGCCATGCAAAAAAATTATGCAGATATTGTCATTGGTTGGGTAAAACCATTCTATATAGGCACAGAAAAACCAACAGCGTTTGATGGAATGGTTCGATATTTTACTCCTGCGGATTTTAATTTGGGCAACTCAGAAAAAAAATTATGGCCATATGACATCTTAAAATTGCCCGCTGTGGCATGGGGAAAACTGTATAAAAAATCTATTATAGAAAAATATAATTTGCGTTTTGATGAAGGATTAATAAACGAAGACGAGGGCTTCAAGTGGTATTATAATACGAAAATTAAAACCGGTGTATTTATACCAAACGAATTTTATAATTATTTAATTCGTCCAGATTCAATTATGGGAAACAAACAAACTAACGGCGATAAAATTGGTGATATTTTACTTATTGTCGATCATGTTTATGAACATATGGTTGCGCATAAGTTAATGAAAATACATAAGAAACGTTTTTGTGCATGGGCTAACGAAATGATACAAAATGCCAAATGGTTTGCACAAGATTTTAACAATCATAAAATATTGGCAAAATGCGAAAAATATTATGCTAAATACAACAAACATAGTTTTTGGGAAAAATTATTAATTGATGATGAATGCAAATTTATTGAAAGAATATTTTCTATAAAACATTCACACGACGATAAACATAAAGTTATTCGCATACTTGGTTTAAAGCTAAAATTCAAAAGATGATATAAACAACAATGGTGGTTCGCATGAAAATAAACGCTTTTGATTTATTTTTGAAACAAAAACGATTTGATTTAATTTTTAAATATCTTTATCTGAAAAATAAATCAAAAGATATAAAAACACAAACATTACTTAGTTTAATATTTGATATGTTTCATAGAAAAGACGATAATATTTTTGATTTTTATACGGATTTATATGTCAAACATATACGTGCATTTAATGGTTTTCATGAAGAAAATCCAAGTGATGGAAAACCAAAAGAATCTAAAGAAGATTTTATAAATTCTTTTGATAACTTGTATAAAAATATGTCTAAAAAGGGATTTGATAAAAAGATAAGTATGATTCCTGTTGGAGAAAATGGCGATATAGTTGATGGAGCACATAGGTTAGTATGTGCAGCATTTTTGGGATTAGATGTAGATGTGATACGCGTTTCAAGAGCAAATACTTTTAATTATCAATTTTTTCAAAAAAATGGTTTAGATCCATGTTTTGCTGATTATGCCACGATGGAATATGTAAAACTGAATCCGAATGCATATATTGTAAATTTACAACCCATTACGCCAACATCTTTTGATTGGCCAGTAGAACAAATTCTGGAAAAGTATGGTTTTATTTATTATAAAAAAAATATCAATGTTACATTAAATGGATTGATTAATTTAAAAAAATTATCTTACGGTTCTTGTTGGGAAAAGAATAGTACGTGGATTGGTACGCCCGATAACGGTTTTGCTGGGGCAGTGAATCATGCTAAAAAATCTTTTGGGAACAACCCGTTGCGCACTTATGTATTTGTATGTGATGATTTTCAAAAAGTGGTGGCAGCAAAATCAGAAATACGCGCATTGTTTGATGTTGGCAATTACAGTGTTCATATCAACGATAGTCATGAGGAAGCGATCGCCTTAGCACAAACATATTTTAATAAAAATTCGTTACATATGATAAATAACCGTTCATACCTATACGAAAACACAAAATTTGACGATATGGTGGATGAATTGCACAAAATAACAAAATATAATGGGATCGATTTAGATGATGTTTGTGGTAGTGGCAGCACCCCACTAGATATTTATGGTATAAGAAACAGCAAAGATTTAGATTTCTTGTATTATGGGCAAAAAACTTTTGATATAAAAACAGAAACCTTAGCTAATCATGATTCAGAATTAATTTATTATCCATATTCAAAACAAGAAATCATATTAAACCCCAAGTGCCATTTTTATTATCGTGGTGTGAAATTTATTACATTGGATGTGTTATATTCTATGAAACAAAATCGGCATGAATTTCCAAAAGATATTAATGACTGTGATTTAATACAAAAGTTCTTGCAATGATGTCGTTCTGCTATAGATTAAGATAATTCTAAAGATCGAAATAACTTTTGAAAGTTGTCGAATCCTGTCCTTGGTGGCGGGATTTTTGTTATAAATTTGAAACAAATCCATAAACACGCCAGAATTGCCTCTGGTTGGTTTGGTTCATAGTTTATTACATTTTTTGTTTTCGTTGTTATGGGTGTGAATTTTGCTTGTTTATGTGTGTTTTATTGAACTTGTATATAGATTCTGTGCTTTTTGAGTTAATTTGATTGCTTTTTTGTAATTCTTATGTTACATTGTACGCATGTCGGTTGGAAGGCTAGCCCGTTCGTGTAAAGATTTCATCATCCAACAATATAGATAATATAACCCTCCGAGCTTATTATCTAAGCAAACAGACTACGAACGCAATAAACACTATTTAGATAATGAACTTGGACAACCCGCAAATGCGGTAAAGGATTATATTATGAAAAATATAGACTACTTTAAATTACAAGCAAAAAATCTGCTAAAAGACTACCAAACACGTCGTCTTTCTGAAGAGGGCGATATTTACGAATACGATCCAAAGTTTTTTGATATCGTAGGCATATTTCTTGAATATGATATCATGGACGATGATAAAAATTTTGAATTCAAACTAGGTAATGCACAACATTTGATTGCACAAATGGCCGGCTTTGCTAGTTGGAAAGAATTAACAATCTCTCCAGAAGAAGATCAATTAAAAGCACGCAAATTACTGGAAAGAAGCATTCATAATGAATATGGATGTACAAGTTTTGTATCGCATAATTTGACACCTGATGGTCGTGAAATAACAGAATATTCACACGATCCATTGGATAGTGATGTGCCTTATCACGAAGAGCTGTCAGGACAAGATTGGCAAGACGGAATAGACGAATGCCGAAAAAATGGTATGGGGTTTGAACCAGATGAGATTGTTGAATGTTTACATTGTGGAAATCGGTTTCCATTTAAGGAAGTAAAGGTTAGACGATTAAAACCCGAGTACAACAATGGCCAAGAAGATGATTTTAAAGAAATTGTATGTAAACATTATCCAGAATGTAACGGTAATTTGTTAGATTTGATACCTGTAGAAATACTTGATGAGGATGGAGGTGATGAAAATGAACAATAAATTTACTTCCTTTTCTTGTGGTATTACAAATGATAAACAATGCTGGCCTGTACTTGTTGATAGTGTATTAGGTGCAATACCTTATGCTGGAGCAACACTTCAGAATACCTTTGCTATATGGCGAAATAAAAACATATCTGTAGCAAGAGATGTTTTGATAACAAATATTCGTAATGGAGATATTGCAGCAGTTCACGAAGACGAGTTGTTAAGCATGTTGGCAAGATTTTCTCGTTCTGTTCAAGAGGGGATAGCAAAAAACAATTTGATTTTGCTAGCAAGACTTATTACTGGTATTGGTCATACAGATAAGGAAAATACGAAAGCAGAAACCTTTAATCAATATGCAGATATGTTAGAAGGGCTCACTTTTGAAGAAATAAAGTTTTTAGCAACTTGTATTAAAAATGATATTATACCAGATGGTTATGAAGAAATTAAACAATCCTTACAGTTTAAAGGGTTCTTTGTTTCTATGCCAGATACATCGGTGGCTTTTAAAAAGGGCACTTCTTTTCCTCGTGCACCAGTATATGCAAATTCAGCAAGAACGTTTGCTGAAGAACAAGCATTAGCAAATAACAACAACATATATGATGCAAAAACTGTTAACGTATATCATTTTTCTAGCAGATCGACTAAGTTATTATCAATCTATGGTGTGTCTTGGGAAGATTTAGCAAAATAGAAAAAGAAAAAAGGTTAGGCATTTCTAACCTTTTTTATTAAATAGTTAGAAAGTCATTGAAAAAAGACCGAGTTTTTAAAATGGATCATCGAGCTACAAAAAAGCTTGGAAAACAAAATAAAAACTGCCCCGAAAGGCAGTCTTGTAATTCGTGGCTCGGGCAGTTGGACTCGAACCAACGACATACGGATTAACAGGTTAAATGGCAAATAAACTGTGCAGAAAAAGTGGCGGATTTCTGCAGGTTGTAGCGGGTTGTTTTTGTGTGAAAATCACATTGTGATGACAGCGTGTGCTTTTCGGGATAGAACTGATGGCTTGTGTGATTTAATTTTCTGAAACCCAAGCACAGCAAGGCTTACAGCCTCGGTACCCCTACCAGTGAAATCAACGATGATATCTATCAGATTTCTATTGCCGCGCCAGTTGTATAACACAATGAATTTACATAGAAATTTTTATTTAAAAAACGCAATGTATTATTTTTGTCCAAAAATGGATAAAACATGGATTGTAGCCGAAATGTCAGTATGCTTAACTTGCTTTTATATGAATAATTTAGTAGCCTTTTGTGTAAAGGAACCGGTGTGAAAGTAACTGCTGCAATTTTTAGAAATGGGGATAAAGTTCTGCTGATGCGACGTGCGGCGGACCAACCTTTGGCGGGTGAATGGGAATACCCCGGTGGCAAGTATGAAGATGGCGAAGACGGCCCAACATGCCTGCACAGGGAACTCTACGAAGAATTGGGAATAGACGCAGAAATTGGCGACCTGATTACAATCGCAAAACACACAACAGATTCTGGCAAGGTTATTGAACTTCATACATACGAAATCACATCCTACACCGGCGAAATCCAATTGCGCGTCCATGACGATATGCACTGGGTGCCAGTCGCAGACCTGCCATCCCATCCACAACTGCCGGCTGATCTAATCGTATCCACAACACTGCAAACCATAGGGAAGTAATATGAGCGACGCTTTCTACAAAAACAGCATTCAAAACTTTCTGAACCAGAGTGAAGATGAAATCTTTGGCATTATTGCCGCAGGTGACAGATACGATACAGTTGCCGCACAAAAAGACGCCTGGATGGAACAAATTCGCGTGTTGAAATATGCACTGGCATATGCCCCATCGGGCAGCATTCTTTTTGAATACACACTGCCACGTGTGGGCGGTCGCATAGACAACATCTTGCTGATAAACAATACTGTTTTTGTTTTAGAGTTCAAGGTTGGCGCAGAAACATATGCCAGTGACGCAATCCGCCAGGTTCGCACATACGCATTTGATTTGCGAAACTATCACGAAGAAAGTCATCGGTGTAAAATCGTTCCCGTCCTGGTGGCAACAGGTGTGCCGGATGACTACCGCAAACACGATATGCCAGAAGACGTAATCCTGACCGATGGTGATGAATTGCGTAATATAATTATTCGCAACACAGATACTTCGTGTACAACAATCAATATGGATAAATGGGCAAATTCCAGATATGTCCCAACCCCAACGATTATTGAAGCCGCCAAAGCCCTATATAACACTCACTCTGTCGCAGATATTGCGCAAAATACAGCCGCCGAAAACCTGACCAAGACATCAGATGCGGTTCAGCGTATAATCGAACAATCAAAGCAGAATAAACAAAAATCTATTTGCTTTATCACGGGTGTTCCTGGTGCGGGTAAAACCTTGGCCGGTCTAAACATTGTTTTTGCAAATCAGAAAACAACAGGGCAAAGTTATTCGTGCTTTTTGACAGGTAATCAGCCATTGGTTTCGGTACTTAGCGAGGCTTTGGCTCTAGATGCATACAAGCAAAATGGTACGTCCAAATCTCTTACGCACAGCAAGATAAAATCTTCTATTCAGATAATTCATCACTTTCGTGATCGTTCCTTGAATGAGGCAGACGTTCCAACTGAAAATGTTGTCATATTTGACGAAGCACAGCGTGCATGGAACCAACGTATGTTATCAGACTTTATGCAAAAGAAGAAAGGGGCGATTCTTAACCGTCTAACTGATGATCAGCGTGCCCACTTCTTGGCTATGAGCGAGCCAGAGTTGTTAATTGACTATATGAACCGACACCAAGATTGGGCCGTAATTGTATGCCTTGTTGGTGGTGGTCAGGACATTAACACTGGCGAGGCCGGTATCCAAGAATGGTTTGCGTCATTAAAGCGTTCTTTCCCAGATTGGAATGTTTACGTGTCTGGCGATATCACTGCCAGTGAATACCTGGGCGGCCAATCGTTTGCGGAACTAACCGATGGATTGAAAAGCGAAACGATTAAAGAACTGCACCTGTCTGTATCATTGCGTGCGCACAGAACATCTGATGTCGCGGGCTTTGTTGATTCTTTGCTTGATAATGATGCTGCAGCCGCCGCAGAAAAATATAAACGATTGTCCGAAGTCTATCCAATTTATATGACGCGTGATTTGGCGCGTGCCAAACAATGGGTGCGTGAACAGACTGCAGGCAAGACGTTGCGTCATGGCCTGATTGCCAGTTCAAATGGCCGCAGATTACGCGCAGATGGAATTTGGATAGAAAGTAAGTGCAAGCCGGAAAAGTGGTTTCTTGGTGAACGTGATGATATCAAGTCTTCATACTTTATGGAAGAAGCGGCCAGTGAATTTGATATCCAGGGCCTGGAAATAGATTATGCGGTTGTCGGCTGGGACGCAGATTACAGATATGTTGATGGTAAATTTGAGTGTTTCAAACCCAGTAGTTCACGTTGGCTGTCAATCAACCAAGAAGACAAGAGGCGTTATCTTAAAAACGCATATCGTGTGTTGTTGACCCGCGCCCGTGAAGGTTTTGTAATATTTGTCCCACGCGGCGACGTATCAGACGCCACTCGCCAACCAAAATTCTATGACGCCCTATGGCAATACCTAACCGACATTGGGGTGGAGGAGTTATAAATGTCCACGGCTAAAAGACAGCATTATGTTCCAAGATGTCTTTTAAAGCACTTTTGTGCTGATGGCCAAACAATCAATGTTACAGACCTGAAAACAAACAAAACGTATCAAACAAATATAACCAATGTCGCCCAAGAAAACCGTTTTTATGATTTAAAAACAATGAATGGCGATATATCTTTAGAAGATAGTTTTTCTGGTTTAGAGGCAAAAACTGCGCCCATAATTGACAGAATAGTATCAACAGAATCAATAGCGTGGTTTACAGATAAAGATTTTCAGATTTTGGAAGATTTTATAGTATGTCAATTTTACAGGACAAGAAAATCTGTTAATTTTGTAAAAAGAGTTTTGTTATCAGACAATATACCGCTGTTCGACCATTTTAATGCCAAAGGCGAAAAGGTAAAAACAATATACACCAATGATATAGATATCGATGATAATGTGTCTAGAATAATGGCTTACAATGTGTTGCATCATATGGAACATAATGATGTGGTTCGTGATGCGATTGCTTCAATGGAGTGGTTGCTGATGAAAGCGCCGGATGATAGATGTTTTATTGTTTCTGATAGTCCAGCAGTATTGGGCAGCAGAATGTCCCCTTCGGAATATAAAGGGGAACATGCAGGTTTTGAGCTGCCCGATGCGCAAATAATGCTTCCCATATCATCAAAGTTGATGCTGGTACTTTCAGCAAAACAGATGGTTGATAAGAAAAATGATGATTTATTGCGTATTATGATGACAGGGGTTCATGTAGATATTAGCGACGTATTTAGATGTTGTGTAACCGGTAACGCATTTAGATGTCCTGACAGATGGGTGACATTGTTTAATGAGACACAAAAAAGCAATGCAGAACGGTTCGTTTTTGGGCAGGTTTAATAAATATAATGTTTTTCTGTGGAAAAAATCATACAAACTTTGCTATGATTCCATAAACAAAGGACAAGATATGGCAAAAGCAGCAAAGCAAGAAACAAAAAAGATTGAAAATATTCTGTGGGACGCATGCAATAAATTGCGTGGCTCAGTAACGCCAGCCGAGTATAAAAACGTTGTTTTGGCGTTGATATTCTTAAAATTTGTTAGCGATAAATTTGAAAAAAGACGTCAGGAATTGATTGATTCTGGCAAAGAAAGGTTTGTTGATATTGACGCGTTTTATCAACAGGATAATATCTTTTTCTTGGCACCGGAATCCAGATGGGAATATTTAAAAACAAATGCGAAACAGCCAGATATTGCGTTGAAAATTGATGATGCATTGGCCAAGATAGAAAAAGCAAATCCTGTTTTGCGCGGCGCTTTGCCAGATGGCATATTCGCAAAACTTGGTATAGAAAATAGCACATTGTCCTCTTTGGTGGATACAATAAGTAAAATAGATACATTGCAAGATGAAGCAAATGATATTATCGGACGTGTTTATGAATATTTTTTGATGAAATTTGCGTTGTCAGAGGGTAAAGGAAAAGGTGAGTTCTATACCCCGAAAACTGTGGTAAGTTTGATTTGTGAAATGATCCAACCGTACAAGGGTAAAATTTATGACCCATGCGCTGGATCTGGTGGTATGTTTGTTCAGTCAATGAAATTTGTTCAGTCTCACCAGGGTAATCTGAAAGACGTGTCTATTTATGGTCAGGAAAAAATCAAAGAAACATACAAATTGGCCAAGATGAATCTGGCTATTCGTGGTTTGGCGGCAGATATGGGTGAAACAGCAGCCAGTACTTTCACGAATGACCAGCACAAGGATTTGAAAGTTGATTATGTCATAACCAATCCGCCATTTAACTTGAAAGATTGGCGTGGAAATGATGAGTTGGTGGATGATCCGCGTTGGTCTGGTTATGAGTTGCCCCCACTTGGAAATGCCAACTATGCATGGATATTACATATTGTGTCAAAGTTATCACAAAACGGTGTTGCGGGTTTCTTGTTGGCAAATGGTGCGTTGGATGGCGGTGGGGTTGAACAAGCAATTCGTCAGAAGTTAATAGAAACCGAAGATCTGGTAGAAGCAATATGCATATTGCCACAAAACATGTTTTATACAACTGGTATATCTGTCACCCTGTGGATTTTAAACAGAAACAAACGTGAACACGATACAGAATTGATGCATTACAGAAATCGTGAACACGAAGTTCTGTTCATGGATCTGCGTCAAATTGGTGAACCATTTGAAAAGAAATATATACAATTTTCTGATGAACAAATACAACAGATTGCAACAACCTTTCATAATTGGCAGTCAGATAAATCAAAGTACCAAGATGTGCCAGAATTTTGTAAATCTGTGACATTGGATGAAATTCGTGAAAAAGATTTTTCATTGGTGCCAAGTCGTTATATAGAGTTTATAAATCGCGATGAAACTATAGATTTTAATGAAAGAATGTCTAAATTACAGACAGAATTATCCAATTTGTTAAAAGCAGAAACTGAACTAAAATCAGAATTAGAAAAAGTCTTCAAGGAAATGGGATATGATTTATAAAAAACTCGGCGATTGTGTTCAATTGGTTGCTAAACGTAATTCTGATGATTCAGTTCAAAACGTTGTAGGAATAAATATCGCAAAATACTTTATGCCCTCTGTTGCCAACATTATAGATACTGATTTAACAAAATACAAAGTTATCAAAAAGGGGCAGTTTGCATGTAACAGAATGCATGTTGGAAGAGATAATAGCCTTCCTGTTGCAATGTATATTAACGAACAAGAAGCCATAGTATCACCAGCATACGATGTTTTTGAGGTGAAAAATTTGGAAGAAATATTGCCAGAATATTTGTTGTTGTTTTTCTCACGTTCTGAATTTGATAGAGAATGCTGGTTTCATACAGACGCAGATGTCAGAGGTAGCTTGAGTTGGGCAGATTTAACCAATATTAGGATGCCTGTTCCGTCCATAGAAGAACAAAAAGAGATTATCAGAAAATACAAAGTGATCACAGATCGTATCAAGGTTTTGACAGATATAAACCAAAAATTAGAAGAAACATCAAATATCTTATATCAAGATTTTATGAAAAAAATAAAATGTGATGATGTGTCTATTTTTGATGTTGCTACGATTAAATATGGAAAGGGGCTTCAGAAACAAGACTTAACACAATCTGGTTATCATGTCTTTGGGGGCAATGGAATTATAGGTTATTATACCGATTATTTATACGAAGAGCCTCAGATCTTAATTTCGTGTCGTGGTGCCGCATCTGGCAATATACTAGAATCACTTCCATATAGCTATGTAACAAGTAATTCTTTAATTGTAGAACTTGCAAATCGTAGATATTATGAATTTATAAAAAGGTTTTTAATATTGCATCCTCTGCATGCCTATACTACAGGATCTGCTCAACCGCAAATTACCATAGATAATCTGGCACCATTAAAATTACCGTATCCTAAAGAAAGTGATATAGATCAAATAAACCAAAAATTACAACCTATCGCAGATTACAAATTGAAAATAGTTATGGAGTTACAAAAATTAACAGAATTAAAAGATGTTTTGTTGCCAAAGTTAATGACGGGCGATATAAATTAAACAACAAGGAATCATCATGTTTACAGAAGAAAAATTAGAAAATGCAATAATGGAGATGTTACAGGAGCGTGGATATGAACACGTGCTGGGTGAAAATGTAAAACGCGAAGATGATTCCGATGTTATAATTACATCTGATTTGCATGATTATTTAGCCAAGAAATATTCTGTAAACGGTATCACAGAATCTGAAATCTCTGAAATTATTCATGATTTGCGCTCTTTGTCGGCAACTGATTTATACGCCAGTAACAAAACATTTTTGAAATGGGTAACCAACGGGTACAAGGTTGTAAGAAAAGAACGTAATAAAACAGATTTTATCGCAAGATTTATTGATTTTGATGACCAGGATTTGAATATTTACAAAGTAGTAAACCAATTAGAAATCAGTGGTTACGAATCCAGAAGAAGACCAGATGGAATTGTGTATATCAATGGTTTGCCGGTTGTCGTTTTTGAATTTAAATCCGCTATTCGTGAAGACGCCACTATCCATGATGCGTTTGTTCAGTTAACGGTAAGATATAAACGTGATATTCCACAATTGTTTGTTTACAACGCTTTTTGTGTGATTTCCGATGGGGTAAACAGCAAAATCGGTTCTTTGTTTGCAGATTATGAATTCTTTTATGCATGGCGCAAAGTGGACGGCAGCGAAGAAGTCGCAGTTGATGGAATTGACAGTCTTGTCACAATGCTAGACGGTGCGTTTAATCATGCTAGATTAAAAGACATTATTCATAATTTTATATACATTCCAGACAATAGTTCCAAAGATGTAAAAATCGTGTGCAGATATCCGCAATATTATGCAGCCCGCAAGTTATTCAACAGTATTTTACAACACAGAAAGCCAGAAGGCGATGGTAAGGGCGGTATTTATTTCGGTGCCACCGGGTGTGGTAAATCATTAACAATGTTGTTTTTAAGCCGTTTGTTGATGAAGTCCGTAGAAATGGGAAATCCGACTATCGTTTTGATTACAGACAGAACAGATTTGGATGATCAATTATCAAAGCAGTTCGTCCAGGCCAAAGGATATATTGGCGATGATAATGTTATTTCTGTTGCTTCACGTAAAGAATTGAGAGATTTGCTATCAGACACAGAAAGCGGCGGCGTTTTCTTAACGACTATTCAAAAGTTCTCTGAAGATATGGATTTGTTATCAGATCGTAACAACATAATTTGTATATCTGATGAGGCTCACAGAACGCAAACAAATCTGGATCAAAAGGTTAAAGTTACAGAAGATGGTGTAAAGAAGACGTATGGTTTTGCTAAATACCTTCATGACTCACTGCCAAATGCTACATATGTCGGTTTTACAGGTACACCGGTTGATGCTTCGTTGGAAGTTTTTGGTGATATTGTAGATTCATATACAATGACAGAATCTGTAAAGGATGAAATAACCGTTCCAATTGTGTATGAAGGGCGTGCTGCAAAAGTTATCCTAGATAACTCTAAATTAGCAGAGATAGAAAAATACTATGATAAATGTGCAGAAGAAGGTGCAAACGAATATCAGATAGAAGAAAGCAAAAAAGCATCTGCGAATATGAGCGTTATTTTGTCGGACCCGGACAGATTGCGTTCGCTGGCTAATGACTTTGTGCAACATTATGAAAACAGAGTTAAAGAAGGTTCTACGTTGGCTGGCAAGGCAATGTTTGTGTCCAGCGACAGACAAATTGCGTGGGCTTTATATAAAGAAATCATAGCATTAAGACCAGAATGGGCAGAGGAATGCATTGCTGCAGAAGGCGCGGTGTTAACCAAGGCGGAAAAGCAAAAAATCAAACCTATGCCGATGATAAAAATGGTTATGACTCGCGACAAAGACGATGAAAAAGAACTATGGGATATTCTGGGAACGGCTGAATATAGAAAAGAATTGGATAGACAATTCAAGCAACAAAAATCTAATTTCAAGATTGCAATTGTTGTCGATATGTGGCTGACCGGTTTCGATGTGCCTGAATTAGATACTATGTACATAGATAAACCGATACAGCGCCATAATTTGATACAAACTATTTCTCGCGTGAACAGAAAAACGGCAGGTAAAGACAAAGGTTTGATTGTTGATTATATTGGCATTAAAAAGCAAATGAATATCGCTATGGCAATGTATTCAAAGGGTGATTGCAAACACATCGAAGACATACATGCGTCAATAGTGGTGGTTAAAGATATGCTGGAACTGTTGGATAAATTATTCCATCAGTTTGATAACAGCGATTATTTTGATAAACACCCAACTAAACAGTTGATGTGCTTAAATCGTGCGGCGGAATATGTACAAGCAACCAAAGAACAAGAAAAACGTTTTATGGACATGGTAAAACGCCTGAAGGTCGCATATGATATTTGTTCGGGAAGTGAATCTTTGACAAATACCGAAAAAGACAAAGTGCATTTCTATTTGGCAGTACGATCCATTGTGTTCAAATTAACGCATTCTGATGCCCCTGATATATCGCAAATGAATGCCAAAGTTAAACAGATGATACAAGATGCTTTGTATAGCGATGGGGTAGAAGAAATATTCAAAATAGGCGAGGATGATATCTCAAAAATAGATATATTTGCGGATGAATATATTGAAAGAATAAATAAAATAAAGCTGCCTAACACCAAAATAAAGCTTTTGCAGCGTTTACTATCAAAGGCACTAGGTGCGTTTGGTAAGGTAAACCGTATCAAGGCCATAGAATTTGCCAAGAAACTGGATGCGCTGGTTAAAAAGTACAATGAACGCAAAGAAGAAGATGTCTTACGTGGCGAAGTATTGGAAGATTTTGCTAACGAAATAATCAAACTGATAGAAGATTTGAAAGCCGAAGAAGAATCTTTCAAAGATATGGGGATTACTGTAGAAGAAAAAGCTTTCTACGACATATTGAAATCTATGATGTACAAATATCAGTTTGAATATCCAGAAGACAAACTCATCAAATTAGCAAAAGAAGTTGCTTTGATTGTTGCTGATGTGTCCAAATATGTTGATTTTAATAAACGTGAAAGTTGCAAAGCCGAGTTAAAAGCTAATCTGATTGTTGCGTTGGCAGAAAATGACTATCCGCCAGTGGATAAATATGATGAGGTATACAAGGAAGTGTTCGCCCAGGCGGAGAATTTCAAAGCAAACCAGATAAAAGAAGGTGACTAATAACCTATATTCAGTTGGTAAACAATGCTAAAAGATTTCTGGATGCAGCCATATATGGCATACAAAAGAGAATATGTATAAAGAGAAGAAGCGAGCATGATAAATCAAGATTATACATTCAAAGACTTTAGTCGTTTGGTTGTAAGAGGTGATTATTTTACGTATTTCAAAACAATTGAAAACACAAAATCGGCCAATAAAGATAAAAAAGAAAAATTGTTAAACGATATCATTGCAAACAATGATTTTAATAAATACGCTTTTTCCACGATTTGTAGCAAGAAAAGAAATGGTAAGAAGATCTATTGTCTCGAGAAGTTCAATCGTGTGAATTATAAAGAACGTCTAACAGACGATTTTATTCTGAGAAGACTAAATCAAATAATAAAAAAAACATATGATGTACAGCAAGCTAACCGATTTCATATAGTAAAAACAGTACAAACATTATTAGAATCACGAACTACATTTTATGTTTATAAAACAGATGTAAATAAATTTTATGAGAGCATAAACAAACAAAGCATATTAAACAGTATGAATGATTCTGCTCTTTTGTCATATACTACAAACTCGTTATTAAAATCATTGTTTGAAAACAATGTTTTTACGGAAGCAGGGTTGCCAAGAGGAATAAATATAAGCGCTACACTAGCAGAATACTATATGCGGAAATTTGATTCAGGAATTAGAAGGATTGATGGTATATTCTTTTATGCCAGATATGTAGATGATATAATCATATTTTCTACTAAGGAAATAAACACAGAGGTTGAAGCTCAAATACAGAAACTTTTGCCTGAAGGATTGTCGCTAAATTCTGACAAAAGTAAAATATTGACATTCTCAAATAGCACAACTAAAAAAGTTGTGCCAAGTTTCGATTTTTTAGGATATCAATTTTCTAGATATAAAAAAAGTACTAAAAACGGGGGCGAGTTTATTTTTGATGTAGATATCGTAATCGCTCCTAAAAAAATACAAAAAATAAAGACAAAAATAATAAAATGTCTATTAGACTTTCGCAAAACCAAGGATTTTGCATTATTAAAAGATCGGCTGCTGTTTTTGACAGCGAATTATCCATTACAAACTGCCAGACAGAAAATGTCAAAATATGAGAAAGTGGGTGCTTTACGTGGCGGGATTGCTTATAGCTATCCAATCATTAGTAATACATCATGTTTAAAACATTTAGACACTTTCCTTTATCAGGCCATCCAATTAAATATGTGTATCAGATTAAATATTGGTTTGACAGATA
>JAZLAZ010000019.1:0-33560 GCA_045613445.1 Candidatus Enterousia sp.
TACGATCCGACTTGTCGCACGCACATGTGTGCAAAATCGACGTTTTGAACAAATCTGTTTATTAAGTCACAATTTTTACAAAAAAGACCGAACAAATGAAAAAAAATGGCAAGACCGAGAAAACCGACCGCCGTGAAACGGTTGCAAGGCACATTGCAGAAATGCCGAACCAATGTGTCAGAACCGATTCCACAGAATGACATCAAATCAATTGTTGCTCCGGATTATTTGTGTGATTCGGCGCGTGACATCTGGACATTTGCCGTTGAACAGGTTCCGGAGGGAATGTTGTCAACGGTGGACCTGGCAATATTTACGCAATGGGTTGTTTGTTTCGATTCGTTCATTAAGCTGAACAAAGCATTGAATGAATCAGGTGTCATCATTAACGACGGGACCTCGGTCAAAGTGAATGAAATTTTGCATCATGTGACAAAAACAGCCGCAATTTTATGCCGTCTGGAGAATGAATTAGGTTTCACACCTGCAGCGCGGTCGAAGGTGTCATCATACCGACAAAAAGAACCAGGAACCGAAAATAAATTTGCGGATTTATAACAAATGGATTATGTGGACAAAGCGCAAAGATACATCAAGAATGTGTTGAATGAAAAGATTCCAGCGTGTCAATATGTGAAACTAGCATGTCAACGACAGCTGGATGACCTGAAGCGGAAAAAGACAAAAAAATTTCCTTTTGTTTTTGACAGAAAAGCAGCAAACAGGCCGTGTCAATTTATTGAAAATTTATGTCACGTCAAAGGTTCGTTGGCAGGTGTACCAATTCACCTGGAGGACTGGCAATGTTTCATTGTCACAACGATTTTCGGCTGGTTGACGGATGACGGATTCAGGCGATTCAATGAAACATACATTGAGGTGCCGCGCGGGAACGGAAAATCAACATTGTGCTCCGGGATTGCCTTGTATATGTTATGTTGTGACCGTGAAAAAGGTGCGGAGGTTTACTCATTCGCAACGACCAGAGAGCAGGCCGGCATTGTTTTCGGCGATGCGCTTGCAATGGCACGTGGAAACAAAGATTTGCGGGATTATTTCGGTTTGTCGTGCTTTAATCACTCGATGACCGTTATCGGCACAAATTCGAAAATGTGTGCGAAGTCTGCCGACGCCGGCACACTTGATGGTTTGAACGTTCATTGCGGCATTATCGACGAATTACATGCACATAAAACAAGAAAAGTGTATGACGTTGTTATCACGGCAATCGGTAAGAGAAAACAACCGTTGGTGTTCTGCATTACGACGGCGGGGTTTTATCTGTACGGAATTTGCATGGAACGTCGCAAAACCCTGATGAAAGTCATTTCAGGTGCGGTTGAATTAAATTCGTTTTTCGGAATTATTTTTTCGATTGACGAATGGGATTCGTGGGACACGGTTGAAGCGCAGAAAAAAGCGAACCCGAATTTCGGAATTTCCGTCAATCCTGAAGTGCTCAAAGGTTTATTGACGTCTGCCAGGGTGAACACCAGTGCACGCAAAAACTATCTCACAAAGCATTTGGATGTGTGGGTGAACAGCGATTCCGCATGGCTGGACATGCAGAAATACAAACAATGTATTGATCCCTCATTCACACCGGATGATTTTGCGGAAAAGAATGTCATATATGGAATTGACCTGGCATCAAAACTGGATTTGTCCGTTGTGCTGAAATTATGGTGGAAAAAACACGATGACGGGGTTGTTCACTATTATGTGTGGGCGGATTTTTATCTGCCGTCAGAGACAATCAAAAATTCGGAAAATTCGAATTATTTGTCATGGTTCAATGATGGTTTTCTGCATTCGACAGATGGTCCAATCACGGATATTGGAGCAATTGAGACGTTCATAAATTCTGATTATAAGAAATATAATACATTATCAATTGCATACGACCCAATGCAGGCAACACAAATGTCACAGGGTTTGTTGTCGGACGGTGCACCGATGGTTGAATTGTATCAGAATTTGAAAAACTATTCGGAACCGATGAAAATGGTTCAGGCGTTGATTTATGCCGGCAGAATGCATATTTTTGACAATCCGGTGATGACATGGTGCGCTGGAAATGTGGTTGCACATAGCGACGCAAAAGAAAATATTTTTCCTCGAAAAGACAAAGCCGAAGAAAAAATTGACGGAATGGTTGCGCTGATTATGGCAATGAATCAGGTTATTCAATTAGACGTTGAAAATCAATACATCGACGATGATTCAGCACCGGTCGATTGGTCACAGTTTAAATTATTTTAAGGGGTATTCAAACGATGTGGAGTTGGATCAAGGGGTTGTTGGGTAATTATGAAGGCGAGCAGGTAACAAAGCCGCGTGCACCGATTGTCCCGCATACGAAACCGGCAACCGTCAACAATGTTCTGCAAATTCCTGCAATCTGGGAATGTGTGAACAAAATTGTTCGCAGTATGTCAGGACTACCGATTGACATTCTGAAAGTTGTTGACGATGACGGCAACACGGAGATGGTGAAAACAGGTCAATTGTATTTCCTGTTAAACAAGCAGCCGAATTCGTACATGACACCGTCCGATTTCCTGAAAAAAATCACACTTGATTATCTGATTCATGGAAATGCGTTCGTCAGGATTGACCGCGCACGCGGAGCAGACTATATTTCAGCATTGGTGCCGCTGAACGCTGAACAGGTCAAAACATATCTGAAGGACAACCGCGTTTATTATCAATTTTATTCAGAGAAAGACAAAATCATTGAATACACCTCCGATCAAATCATGCACTGGAAGGGGATCGGAAACGGAATTGTCGGTTTGTCGATGGCTGATTTTGCCGGGACAACCTTGACCGAAGCGGTCAGCGCGCAGGACGCGAGCATTGAAATGTTCCGCAACAAAGGCAAGTTGAACGGCATTTTGTCGGCAGAATCACCGATAATCAATGAAAAACAAGCGAAAGATTTTTTAAAAACATTCCTGGAAATGAAAAATGCTGAATTAGGCATTCCGTTGTTGCCGTCCGGGTTTAAGTTTCAGAGTTTGTCATTGTCTCCAGCAGAAACTCAATTGTTATCGACCAGAGAATTCATTGTGAAAGAATTTTCACGTTGGTTCGGTATTCCATACGGTTTATTGACGGGTGAATCGGCTGATTTGGTTGAATTATCCAATTATTTCTATGAAACAACCGTGCTGCCGATGTGCATTGAATTGGAACAGGTCATCGAACAGAAAATCATCAAAGACGATTCGGTTCATGTTAAATTCAGAACCTCAATTTTGAAACGTATGTCAGACCAGACCCGTGTGTCAATGCAAACATCATATGTTCAGAACGGTTTGCGCACCCGCAATGAATTGCGCCGTGAAGATGGTTTTGGAAGAATTGACGGTGCTGATGAATTGACAGCGCAAAACAATTTATATCCGCTGGATAAACTCGGAACAGCGAACGCAAGTCAGACACCGCAAACACCAATCAGCGAACAGCCGGTGAAGCAGTAAGAGAAGGAAAAGCAAAAATGGCTATCATTTATCAAAAAGCAGAATTTGTCATCGACCCGTCTAAACCAGACGGTTTTATTTCCGGTTATGCGTCGAAGTTCGGCGGGGTCGATTATTACGGACACACCATTGACCGTCACGCATATGATGAAGTGATAAAGGGTGAAAAACCGAAAATGTTTTTCAATCATATGTACTGGAATGATGTTCCGGTCGGCGTTTGGAATAACTGGTTTGTTGATGACATTGGTTTGTTCGTTGAGGGACAAATGACGTTATCAATCGAAAAAGCACGTGATATATATGAATCAATCAAATCAGGTGCCGTTGATGGTTTGTCAGTAAACATCGAAATGGATGAAAATGATTTGGAATTTGATGACAATGACATTCTGCATATCAAGAACGTGAGAAAAATGCGTGAAATATCAATCTGCACATTTCCGGCCGATGATAAAGCACGAATCATCAACGTTAAATCATTAAATGGTGATAACATTCAGACAATCAGAGATTTTGAAAAAAATTTGCGGGACGCGGGTTTTTCAAAAAATGAAGCGTGTGCATTGATCAGCACCGCGAAAAAAGCAATCAGGAATTCAAATCATCGAGACGATGACCAGATAATTCATGATTTAAGTTGTTTCAATGATCTTTTCAAAGGAAAATAAGATGAACGAAAAAGAAACTGAAATTCAGACCGCGATCCAGCAGGCGATCAAAAACGTGGATTCACTCATGCCACGCATGGAAAAGTGTGAAAATGTTGCCGGTGATGTTGCCGGTTGCAGAACCGATCTTGACAATCTCAAGAAGGAAAACGAATCAATCCGTGCCGAATTAGCTGCAATTCAGCAGGCAAATTCAGCCATTCCGGGCGCAGAAAAGTCAGCGGAACCATTATCAATCGGTGAACGTTTCGTGAATGACGCTCGTTTCGTTGAATTCAAGAAATCAATGTCAGATCGCAAGGCTGCCGTCCGCATTGAGTTAGCCGCCGCACCGGAGACAACCCAGGCGTCAAACAACTATTCAAGATCATCATTTGCTTTACCAGCTGCAATCGGCCTTGTTACCGATCCACGTCAGGTTCTGAACATGGAATCACTGTTCGGTCACATCAGTGTTGAAACCAATTCATATGAATTTATTAAATATGGATTTACCACCACCGAAACCGCGACCGGACCTGCCAGTGTTGCCGAAGGTGCTGCAAAGCCGGAATCAAATTTCGGCGGCACAATCAATGTCGGCACTATCAAGACCATTGCACATTGGACTAAGTTGACCGAACAGATGATTGCCGACAACGCAAACATCGTGTCATTCATTAACGATGACATGAAATATCAGCTGGACAAAGTTGTTGATTATCAGATCATTCGCGGCACCGGCAGTTCAAACCAGATGAAAGGTTTAAACCAGTCTGGCAATTATCATGACTATATAACCGGAGCAGGAATTGAAACCGGTGACACCGTGATTGATTTAATCCTGAAGGTTAAAGCAAACATGGAATCTGCCGGTGTTCGCAACGTGTCATTGCTCCTCAATCCGGCCGATTGGGTGAAGGTATTGACCGCAAAGAACGTCAACAAGGATTATTTAGTGCCAGGTATCGTTGACATTCCAATGCAGCGCATTTGGGGTGTTCCTGTTATCCTGAACGCAAATGTTCAGTCAGGCAAATTCCACATGGGCAATTTCTATGAAGGCGCAAAGATCATTGAACGTCAGAGTTTCGCAATCGAAATGGATCGCGAAGGTGACGATTTCACAAAGAATTTAATGACTTTACGTGCGGAACGTCGTCTGGACCTCGCAGTTGTTCAGCCGAAGTCATTATGTTATGGTGATTTTGCAGTGTCTTAAAACCTGAAATTGCATGAATTAAAGCGGGTATTTTGCGATTTTATTGCAATATCCGCTTTTTATTTTGTGGGGAAAACAATGTCTGAATTATATGTGAGTGTTGCGACGGTGAAAGAGCAATTGCGAATTGATGATGATTCGGAGGATTCATTGATTGCTCAATACATCGAAGCAGCGCAGGAAGATGCCGAAATGAGAATGCACCGACCGATCTATTCAGCGGACGAAACTGAAAATCCGGTGACAACGGACGTGACAAAAATTCCGTCCCTCATTAAACAATATATCCTGGTGACAGCGGGCGATTTTTACCGCAACCGAGAAAACAAACAAGAAAAGCAATACACGACATATTTCGAACACCTTTTGGATTCGTTTATTGCCTATTGAGGAATAAAACATGATATTAAGTGCCGGCAAACTGGACAAAAAAATCAAATTCTATGAACCGACGGAACGCAAGATTGTCGGAACACACACACCGACATATGAATTCAAATTTGCGGTGTGGGCGAACATTCGTCAGTTGACATTGCGTGAATTGATGAAAACCGATGTCGAATTACAGTCGGAGACATACACATGTGTTATGCGATATAAATCCGGAATCACAAATGCATGGAGGGCCCAGCTGCCGAATGGCAATTATTATCGAATTTTAACCATAAACACTGATGTGTCATCCGGTTCGATGACAATCGGCGTTGAGTTAGACAACAGCATTGTCCAGGAAACATCATCATGAAGATACAAACCATTAAGACTGATTTGTTGTCAGTGATTGAGACATATTTGCAGAATGTCGCGGTCAGTTATGATTTTGCGACGGCAGTTGAAGCAAGTGCGGCCGCCGTGATTAAGGATTTATCATTCACGTATGTGAATGATTTGGAAATTCATGAACAGATAACATTGTCATTCAGTGTGTTGTTGGTTGCTAAAGAGAACGACGAATTGTTCAGCATGGTTGACAATTTGTCAAAAATCAACGGTGAACCGGGTGACGGAAAATTCACACGATGGTTTGTTGTTGAAAAGGTGGATCTTTTAGGCACGGACGACACAAGTTCGAAATATGCTCAAATATTTATAAATTGTAACGTGAACAACAGTGATTAAATATGTCAGTTGATAGAATCGAAATCGGCGGAACGAATGATGAATTCGGCAAATCGTTGGAACAATTTGTGAAATATTGCGAAAACGTTGACCGAAAGTTGTCAGAGCAGACAGCCAAAATCATTTTGCGCAGGACAATTCGTGTTGCGAATCAGGAATTGAAGAATGCGACGCGTGCAACCTGGAAAAAACACACGGGTGACGCGGTCAGGTCCGTCACGATGAAAGTCAAAAAAAGCAAATCAAGACCAGGAACAATTTATGCCACATATGGTTGGAGGGGCAAGCGAAAAAAACGCGCTGCAGGTGACACACGGAAAGGTCGTGTGATTCAGCCGCCGCCGTCAACGTACATCGGCATATGGAACGACCTCGGAACGAAAGAAATCACCGGAAAACACATTTTTCAGTCACAATGGAATGCGCAAAAAGAGAGAATCAAAAAGACAATCACCGATTCGATTCAGGAAATAATAAAAAAGGATTTGTTGAACAAATTGCACTGAAGTGCGATTTGTTTGATTTGTTTGTCAAACAGGGAGAAATAAAATGTCATTGACACCAACCACGAAAAAGAACGCAATCACAGGGAAGAACACCCTTGTTGCGTATCGTTTGAACGGTCAGACACCCGAAGCCGATTTTGTAACGATTCCGGGTGTTTCGGTTTTCACGTCACCTGGCGGTTCAGTTGAAGATGTTGACCAGACCTGCATTGCCGAAGATGCAAAACGTTACCTCGCGGGCGCATATGACGGAAATGAGATCACCGTTACCATGCACCATTACACCGGCGATTCAGTTCAGTCAGCATTAATTGCGGCAGCGAATGCGGGTTCCGTCATCGATCTGCAAATTGAATACCAGGATGGAACCACATGTGACATCACCGTCGCATTAAAGACCGCACAGTTGCAGCAACCGTCATTGTCCGACACCCTCAAATGGGACATCGTCGGCAAGCAGTCAGGCAAGGCCGTGTGGACCCTTGCAAGCTAGCAGCGAACCAGAACGGACATTGAAATCAATGTCCGTTTTTTTCTCATGAAAAGGAACCGAAAATGAATATTTTTGAAAAGTTAAATGAAATCAAGTTCAGAACCGAAACAATCCGCGCTCCGGAATTGGGTTCAGGTTCTGAAATCATCATTCGTGAATTATCTGCCGGCCAGCACGCAGAATTCATTGACCGTTTAAAAAATGAGGAATTCAGGAATTCCGAACGTCAGTTGACCGCATTCATGATCATGAATTGTCTGGTTGATGAAAACGGCAATCGTCAGATTCAGAGCGAAGAACAAGCGATTGATTTAATTGACCGCATCCCGCAGAGCCTAATTCGCAGAATCAATTCAGCATTGGCACGTCTGAACAATGTTGATGATGATGAAAAGGAAAAAAAAAGAAAGTAAACACGACGATTCTATTATGTGCCAGAATCGCGCGTGAAATCCATGTTCCGGTGACATATGTCATGCAGTTGCCGTTCACAGAATTGCGTATTTGGGCGGCTGTTTTCAAGTATGAAAATGACATTGAAAATGCACCGGATGTGGACGAAAATGAAGAAATCAACCCGGATGATATATATAAATTGATTGGTGGAGAAATCAGAAAATGACGGTTGTGAATAACATTTTGAATATGGTGGATTTGAACACCAAAAAATACAATGACAATCTGAAGAAAATGACCAAAACCACCGCGACCGAAACGAAAAAATCATCCGCGGCGTTTAGTGGATTAAGTGCCGCATGGAAATCCATGATCGGCGTTATTTCTGCCGGGGCAATCGGGAACGCGGTTGTGAAGGAATTGAAATCAACGGAAACGGCGGTTGCGTCATTTATTGATTCAACAGGTTCAATCGACAAAGCCCGCGAAACTTTTGAAATGTTACAACAGGCAGCGCGCGACACCTTGCAACCTTTTGATTCTCTGAAGGCGGCCGCGCTTGACCTCCGTCGAAACGGTATCGAGCCGACATCAAAGCAGTTGACCACATTATCACAGATTGCAATCAGTTCCGGCAAATCCCTGGAGACAGTGACCAGCGCATTCACCAGTTCCGTTCAGGGCAGATTTCGCGCATTGTCTCAATTGGGTATTGTCGCAAAGGAAACAGGCGACAAAATTGCGTTGACCTATAAAGGCACAACGACCGTCATCGAAAAATCCAATGCGGCATTGACAGATTATTTCACCAAAATCGGCGACCAAAACCGCGGTGCGCTTGATTATCTGCAAAGCGGGATGACAGGTGCATTGAATCACCTTGACAATGCGTGGTCGGATTTTGTTCGTTCAATTTCTGAATCTGGTTTAGGTCAGGCAATTGCGGACACAATTCGCGAAGTTTCAAAGGTTCTTGACGGCATAACGGGATGGATTAACCGCAACCAGAAATCAATTCAGAGTTTTTTTTCCGGTTGGAGTTTCTATGTTAAAAAATTGGGTGACAATTTTGACAGTTTACGTCAGGACATGGAAAACTGGTTGACCACCGCCGACAAGGTGAAAAAAACATCAGGTGAGGATGACGACGTCGGTGTTTTTGGATGGCTGAAAAGCGCATCAGAAACAATCGGTGAAAAATATTTCGAATTATTCAACGGGTCCGATGCTGAAAGAGCATACAAAGCAGAAAAAGAAAGATTAAAAGCACTATTTGACCAGCGTGTTGCGAACCTGAAAAAAGGTTCGAATGAATACGCGAATGAAGTCGAAAAATTCAATCAACAAATCGTTGATCTTGAAAGAAAATATTCAGATAAGCAGACAACCGTGGTCGGGCGCATTCTTCAATTTTATAATCTTGAAGATACCGCGCAGAAAATGCATGATAATCTTGAAAAGACATCAGAAGAATTGAAGAAATTCAAAGCTGAAAATGAAAATGTCATTGATTTTATGACTGATGTTTTTCCGGCCGGACCTAGTGATTCCGGTTCAGGTGTGACCGGTTCAGGCTCCACCGGCGGCAGACTGATAGACAATTGGTCGAAATATTACAAATCAATTCTGGACATTCACAAGTCAAATTTGACCTCGCGTGAACAGCTTGAAATTGAGTTCCAGGAAAAAATGTCTGAATTGGCTGCCGAAGCTGGAAACAGTCAGTCAGCGACAGCGGCAGAAATCGCAAATGCAAAACTGATCATTGAACATGATTATGCGACAAAGGTTGAGGAATTACGCCGCAATGCTTATTCGTACTATTTAGAACAGATTGGTGCCGAAGATCTGCAGCTGCAAGAATCATATGACAAACGGTTGTCAGATCTTGAAGAGTATTACAACCAGCGTTTGTTGACTGATGAACAGTATCTTGAAGCGCGACAGGCGATATTTGATGAATATTATGAAAAGCAGAGCGATTTGCGAAACAGTCAGCGGAAATCAGATGTCATTGCGAACAAACAGCAAATTGAAGATATAAGCATGATGGCAGACGGTTTCGAATCGTTATCCGACGCATTCAACAATTTGACAGATGGAATGTCGAATGCAAGTTCAGCATATAAAGCATTGTTTGCCGTTGAAAAGGCGTTTGCAGTTGCCAGCGCAACCGCGCAGGCATTTGCCGCATGGATGAAGGCAATCGGAACGTCATCAAGCTGGTATGAAGCACTCGCAAATTATGCGACAGCTGTTTCATTAACGACAGGCATTTTGACAAAATTGCGAAGTGTAGAAATGCACGACAAAGGCGGCCGCATTCCTGCAGGTCAAATCGGTATCGTCGGCGAATTCGGACCAGAAATCGTGACGGGACCTGCCGATGTTACAAGCCGAAGAGCAACGGCGGATTTGGCACGTTCAGCCATGAGCGGAACAAACGTTCAGGTGAATTTGTATGAAGATGCGACACGTGCCGGAACAGTTGAACAGCGACAGGAAAAAGATGGTGAAAACATCATTGACATATTTGTGTCAAATATCCGTCGCGGTGGACAGGTTGCACAAACGCTTGAATCCACATATGCATTACACCGTTATGGTTCATAATCAACATGTCAATTTTTCCGACATGTTGAACATTGAAAGGAAAATGAAATGAATTCAGATTTTAAATATTGGCCGACATCATTGCCGAAGGTCCTGCAATCTGGCTATTCCTCCAGGCACAAACCGAACGTCATCAGAACCACGATGTCGGACGGATATGTCAGACAAAGAATTGTCAACCAGGGTGCACCGGACGTTGTGACATGTTCGGTGTGTCTCATTGAAACGGATTATCGCAAATTTTTGGAGTGGTACAAAGGCCACATCAGGTGCGGCCAGGACTGGTTTGTCATGCCGCTGTTAGCGACCGAAGGTGACAACGCAATTCAATATAAATATGTGAGAATCCAGAACGGCGAAGTCAATGCAGCACTGGTTTCGACCGGTGCAAATACGGGTGCGATTTATAAATTGTCAATGACACTGGATGTGTCGAACACAATCGTTGACGATGGTTCCTGGAATCCGGACATCCCTGCCGGGGCGACGGATGATGTGACATGCGAATTCATTGAAATTCCTGAAAACATGATCATTGACGATTCTGAAGATTTAGACGATGACACAACCACAGTCGATATTGTTGAAACATTGAATGATTAAAGGCGGCAAATTATGAGTTTTAAAAAAACAATTTCATTTTCAGCAAACGTTTCAGATTTTACCGATGGAACCGTTTCAGCAAGAGTTCAGGCAGAAAATAATATTTTAGAGCAGTTTGCGACATGGATTTTGTCTCAAAACCTCGGTTTTGTCGTGTTAGAAAAACACACAATCGGTTCAACAACCTGGTCCGGAGAACCATTCTATTGTTCGACCAGCGGTGCGGCGTCATTAGTGAATAATGATTCATTATGTTCTGATATATACATTTTCGGCAAAAGCAAAAACAAAAAATGTGTTGGAGTTGCGGTCGATAATCATGTTTTAAGGTGTGGATTAACGGACACGGTTGAACGCGATCTGGAATTTCCAATGTCATCAGGTCAGCAATATGGCCGTGTCCCTCCAGCTTTTATAAGAAGAGTTAAAGATGACGGAAAACGCATTGTCTATGCATCAACGTTAAATTGCAATACTTTTTCAACCTCTGAAAACACGTTGGTTTTGACTATTGTTTTTTATAAAAAAGACAATCAAATAATTATAATTTTTGGCAACAACGACGCATTGTTTTTGTCCGCAAATTATGCAGCATTTGTCAGAACCGGGACAAATTTTAATTGCACACATTTTTCTTTAAATGATGATTTTCTGATTTCAGATGCGAGTTATTCATATAATGCAGATAATTCAAATTATGCTTCAAATCAGGCGTTAAATTTCTGCATGTCGTATTCGCCGTTTTTTATTCGGGTGTACAACAACACGCCGCAAAAATCAGTTTGCACAAGTATTTTTTGTCATTCTTTATTTGTCGGGAATATGGACATTTCACAAGCTCCAGACGTTTGTTCAATTTACAGTGAAGGCATGTCCAACGTGGGTGCGGTCCCGATGGTGTTCGCTGCAGGTTTTCCGCGAATTGACAACAGTGAAATTTATATCAAAAAAATTTATGTTCCAATGACGAAACCAGCGGAAACAAGCCCGCTGAAAATTGGTTTTGTTCCTGGATTATTGACATGCGGCAATGTATATAAAATCAACGATAAATATTATGTTTCTCTGAACACCGGTGTGTGGGGATTGTTTGCCGAAGTCGCTGATCAGGGTGATTAATATGATTTATTCGTTGAATGAGATATATGCCAGCGGCGGACAGCTGCCGATCATCACACTGGAAATCTCAAATGATGACATCGGCGTGTTGCGGTTTGTCCTAGCATATGAGGACATGAAAATCGGTGAAAACTGGTTTCATGCAAGTGCATTCACAATTCAGCTACCGGAACGAAATGACAACGGATTTTCCGATTTGTCATTCAGCATTTGCGGCGTGAACGGCGAGTGCTATCAATACATCAAAAGTGCATTGAGCAGTCAAAAGCCGACATTGTTGACAATGCGTCAATGGCAGCCGGAAACCCGTGAACAGCTGGAGGAATTGACGTTGACCGTCACGGGCGGTCAATTAGATCGACAGACCGCAAATTTCACCGCAAGTTTTTGTGATATGCTGAATTGTGAGTTTCCGCGGCTCAAATATACCGCGTACAACGCACCCGGTTTGAAGTACATAACATAAAAAATGGATGATGACATGCGGTCAATTGATGATTATTTACTGATTAAACATACACCGAACGGTCGAACATTTCCGAACCTTGATTGTTGGGGACTGATTGTTGATTATTATCGTGAAATAATGAACATTCAAATCAATGAATACACTGATTTGACCGCCGCAAACATGTCCGCGGGGTTGATGTATGAACGGCAGTCAGGTCGATTTGTTGAGACAAAAGAACCCGTGAACGGAGATGTCATTGCATTTTTTGTCAATGCTCGTTTGTATCATGTCGGAATTTACATCAACGGCAGAATCTTGCATACGTCACAGGCAAGGAATTGCAGATTTGAAAAATTGGACCGTGTCGGTCATCATCAGGTGAGGTTTTATCACTATGTTGGAAATTGAAATTGTTGGTCGTGCTGATTTAAGTCGCGTTATTGAACGACGTCTGGTGGACAACCATAATTGTTCACTGAAGGAATTGATCAAACAGGAATGTCCGAAATTCCGCGATGATTTCATTCCGTATTTATCAGCATTCGTTGACGGGGTCCGTTTCCAGTATCGTGATTGGAACCTGGTTGATTTGAGAAAATCAAAGTCGGTCAAAATCGTGATTGAGGCGGGCGGCATTGAAGTCGGAACGATTGCGGCAATCATTTCAATTGTCATGGCAGTCGGTTCCGCAATATATGCAATCATGTCAATGAACAAGCTGAATGCAAAAGCGCAACAGGAAACAAAGCAAGGTTCAAGCATTTATGACGTGAATGCGCAAGGCAATCAGGTGAATTTGAACAACACGATTCCTGAAAATTTTGGATATTTCAAAAGATTTCCGGATTATCTTGCAGACCGTCATGTTTTCTATCGAAACAATATTCAGTTTGTCGATTTGATATTGTGTCAGGGGGTCGGGCAGTACCAGCGCAAGAATGACCATTCTGATGTTTTTTTGGGCGAGACACCAATCAATGAGCTGGATGGATGTGCGATCAAAGTGTACGAACCCGGCGAAGAGATGACCGCGCAAAACTCAATCAGCGACAAATCCTGGTATTGTTACTATTCGTCAACACAGGTGACACAAAGCGGTCACACCCTGAAGGGCGTCAAAACTGAAATTGATCAGAGTTCACAAATCAATCCGTCGGTGATTTTCAACAATAAATCCTTTTCAGGTGTGTATTATACGGTGACAAATGTTGTCAATGCTGGTTGCTCCGGTGCGTCAACAATGCCGATTTACACTGAACACAAACTGGATCTTGAATGGGAAGTCGGTGCATATTTTTCGATTTCCGGAACAAACGGTGTTCGCATGATTGGCACCAGCGATTCAGACACGGTTGAAGTTGATCCGGAAGATCCTGCATTGACGAATGTGACGATTGCATTGTCAGACAATTTCACCGCAACGAACGAATCAATTCATAAAGCGTGGTTGAGACAGCACAATGAATACGAAGATGAAGAGCAGCAATTGATTGTTGAAGCAGGTGATCAGATTCGTGTGATTGTGACAAAGCGAACAATCATCACCTATACCAAGCAGGGCGGGACGTCAGGACCGCGCACGTTCACTGATTCCGCAGAAAATCAGGTTGTCAGCCAGTGCGAATTGATGAATGTCTCATATAACGTGGTTGATGACGTTGAATTCGCAGAATTGACAGTTCAGTCAATTGAATTCGATCCGGTATCATTTCCGGCCGCACCTGTTCCACCTGCCGGTGCTTTAAACATCGAAACATCATATGAAT
This sequence comes from Candidatus Enterousia sp., assembly GCA_045613445.1. Lineage (GTDB taxonomy): Bacteria > Pseudomonadota > Alphaproteobacteria > Rs-D84 > Rs-D84 > Enterousia. Next base: position 14,424 of record JAZLAZ010000019.1, read on the forward strand.
GTGACATCATGGTGTTGCAGCCGATTCCGGCAGATTATCCATATAGCGACAATGGATTATACAGAATTGACAGTCACGACACGTCAACCGGTATTTATGAGGTTTCGCGCGTCGATCAGTCATATGAGGTCATCCCTGATTGGCTTGAATTCTGGGGACAGGGCGTCAGCAATGACGGAATATCATTCACCCTGGATGAAAGTTCGACACACATGTCCGGCGCGTATGCGGGACCATATCGCGCATGTCCGGTCGGGGCCGAATCCACAATTTTTGAATACGACATCAGATTTCCACAGGGTTTAGGATATTTGCAGGATGACGGCAGTTTCCGTGATTTGTCGGTTCAGATTGAAATCGGTTATCGTCGCGCAGGCTCAAATGATGCATGGACAACGACAACCAGAACGTTCACAAATCACACTAATGATGAATTAGCGTTCACATATGAATTGACGGTTCCGACATCTGGAAACTATGAATTCAGAATGCGCAATTTATCTGAAGAGCAGGACAGCACACGTGCATTGTGCGAGTGCAAATGGGTCGGATTAAAGTCAGTTATATCAACCAAAAACCGATATGACGATGTGACCGTCATCATTGCAAGGTTCCGCGGCTCCGAAACATTGTCTGAAATATCAAGCAATCAGATTTCAACATATTGGTATAGAAAACTGAAAAACATTCACACATCGGTCGTTGAAGCGACACGCGATGTCGCACCGGTTGTGAATTATATTTGCGAGAATTCAAAATATTCAGGAATTATCAATCATTTGTCCCTCGTTGAATTTGACCAGTTCTGGAATCGTAAAAATATAACGCTTGACGGAACGATTGACCAATCATCAACGTTGTTGGACGTGCTCCGGGACGCACTGAACGTCGGTTTTTCGTCACCAGTTGTTTTCAACAACCAGTTGTCATTTGTGCGGCTGCATAAAAAAGCGGATGACGAACCGTTGACGCAAATTTTCACGCCGCAGAACATGACAAAATCACCGAAAATCACGTTCAATTTGCCGCGTGACGACGAAGTGCAAGAAATTGTTGTTGAATACACGTCACCGGAAACGTACAAAACCGAGACTGTTTTTTGCAGTCTGGATGAAAATGGTGAAAAGGTCATTTCCAGTTATCCGAACAGTGACAAACAGGAAAAGATCCGCGCGTGGGGTGTGACCGATTCAGGGCAGGCCGAATCAACAGGAATGCGCCGTTTGCGTTATCTCAAATCAACCCGTGTGACATACGATATTGAAACCGAGTTGGACGCACTGAATTGTCAATATAATGATCTGGTCGGGTTATTCCTGGATGAAGAATTTTCAAACATCACCGGTCGTGTTTTATCCTCAGATGAAACGACAATCACGGTTGACATGGAAATTCCTGAAGAACGTCAGACGGGCACGATTTACATTCGAAACCTTGATGGCACACCGAATGAATTCGTGTTCACCAGACTGAACAGTCATCAGTTGGAATTGGACCGTGAATTGTCCTGGAATGCCGATTTCGGTGTTTCGATTGAATTTCCGTTTTTCGCAATCGGTGAAATGGTTTTGTGTTGGGTGACGGACATCCAGTCAAACGACAGGAAATGCCAGGTTAAATTGATAAATTACGACGAATCAATTTTTGTCGATGATTTGATTGATTTTGGTTATGGTTTATCACCGTACGGTATCACACCATATGGTTTATATTAAGGGGTTTTTGTATGGGGCAAACATTAACAAATGGGTTGTATTTACCTGATGAGGGCGAACGCAATTGTTATTCCGGACTTGAATCAAACTGGCGTGCATTGGACGCCGTTGTCGGCGGATATAACACGCACATTGCGAATCTGAACATCCACGTGACCACGGCAGATAAAAACAGTTGGAACGGTCATGTCGCAAACGGTGACATCCACGTCACCGCATCGGACAAAACCGGATGGAACAACCATGTCGCAAATAATGACATCCATGTGACAGCTGCCGACAAAACCGGATGGAATAATCATGTCGGGAACAGTGACATTCATGTCACCGCCGCAGACAAAACAAATTGGAATGGAAAAGCTGATGACACTGGTGTTGTTCACAAATCAGGCGAGGAAACCGTTGCCGGATTAAAAACATTTAGTGATTTGATGTCGATTGACGGTGACTATTTAGGGACCGAAGCATCAACCAATCAGAGAACCAATTTGCAATTGCGAAGCAACCGAGACACGGCAGGCAAATCCGGAGCATTAATGACAAGGTTCAGACAGGACAGGTCACAGGGAGGTTTGTTGACCGGCGATCTGCAGATGTTAGGTTTTGATTTTTTAGAGAACGAAGTCAGAACAAACAATGTTTTGTCAGTACAGGCTACAGGCTGGGCGGACAGTGTGCCGACTAAAGTCAATATAGTGAGTGGTGTTGATGATTACTCATACGGAACCAGCGCAAGACCTTGCAAAATTAACGGAATTAGTCCCGAAGCGTTATCCATGCCGAATTTATCCGCAGGCGTAGACATTAGCGGATATTTAACCAACGCGGGAACGACAACACCAAGCGAATATACGCCGACGGTTAACGGATGGATCGTAATTAAAACCGGAGCCGCAAGCGGCGTTGTATCATTGCGCGCCTATTCGGACGGCGGATTAGATAATTATGCATATAGCGAACGATCCGACATTTGCGACACCGCGGGCAGTAACTATGCACGATTTACATCAATGACAATTCCATGTATAGCCAATGATAAAGTAAATATAATCATTATGCCGTCAACCGTGAGCGTAATCTCGGCCAAATTTTACCCGTGTGCGGGGAACGTTTAAGAGGATTAGACAATGACAGAAGATAACGAAATGACCGCCGAAGAATTAGCGGCAATGGAAGCTGAAGAACGTGCACGAATTGAACATGAAAACATGTTGAATTCGTTTCCGGAAACTACTGTTTTTTATGACAAAATTATCATTGACGGCAATGTTCAGCATTTAGCAGGATATGTGACAACCGCGCGCGCCGCCGAAATTAATGGTTTGTTAGATAATCACATGGATATGTCAGAATTGACAGCCATTGGATCGATGTTATACATCAAAGGTCATGAACCTGCAGCCGAAACCACCGAAGAAAAGATTGCCAGACGTGCCGCGGAAATCACCGACCAGGTTCAGGAATTGATTGATTCAACCGCACACACCCGCGGATATGACAACGGCGTGTCATGTGTGTCTTATGAGGGAGATCCAGACGAAACATTCAATGATGAAGCAGTTGCATTCAAAGCGTGGAGGGGGCGTTGTTGGAGAACATGTTACAACATACTTGCAAGCGTTGAGCATGGAACCGTGGATGTTGACGATGTCACCTGGCGATATGTATATGACCGTCTGCCGGTTTTGGAGTGGTGAAAATGAAAATTTGCGCAGCATGTTTCGTTGATTCAAACTACATTGATCCCGCGATTGTATCAATCAATTCGTTCAGGCGATTCAATCCGTCGGTGCACCTCATTGTGTATCATGAATCAGGGATGAACACCAGACCGATTCAAAATGCGGTCGGTGATGACGTCGAATTTCGCGATGTCTCAATCCCGGAACATTTTTCGATTTATGACAGAATCGGAAAAAACAACAAATATTTCGATTTGTTTGTTCATAATCGGAAAACCATGACGGCATTCACGGCACGAATTCACATGCTGCAGCAATTACATGATGAATTTGATTTGATTGTCAATTTCGACCTGGACACGATGTTTTGCGGTTCGGTCATCAAACTGATTTCGAGTTGTACGACAGACACGATTGCGGGCGTGTCCGAACGTGAAAACCGTTCACGTTGGATGACGAATTTGAAATTGAACGACATTGTTCCGAATGAGAATTACATCAACACAGGGTTCGTTGTGTACGGTTCAGCGGCAATTGCAGACATTTCCGTTGATGATTATTTGTCATTTTTGGCAGAACATCCGGATGACGTTTTTTGTCCTGAACAGGATTTTATTAATTTCAGATACGGCGACAGGATTGTGAACATCCCGAAGTCGTACAACCTCATGTTCACCGATCATGATTATCGTCGTGTTTCACCAATAATGATCCATTTTTTGGGACAATTCAAACCGTGGTCATGTCATGGTGCCGTTGACGGTTGCGATTATTATTTCCGGAAATATGCGATTGAGGTCTGCAAAAATGACGAATTTTTGTCTGATGAATTTAAACGGTTGGTCACAAAAACAACAAAATTTAATTTTTTGTGACATTAACTGAATATTAAATAATACTGAAATGACGTTTGTTTTTTCTGATTTATGATTGATTTAAGGGGGAGAACGGTTCGGTCGAATCGTTCATTTGTGTCAGAAATGAGGAAAAAACAAAATGGATGAAATTACACACACCATTCTGCCGAATAACAACGGCGGTTGGGGCGGTGCATTGGGTGCCGGTTTCGGTGGTTTAATCGGTTCATGGCTCGGAAACGGCGGTTTCGGCGGTTTCGGTAATCGTGCCGGCGTTGGTTATGACACCGGCGCAATCAATGCGATTCAGGGACAGTTGAACAACGTTTCCGGTCAGATTGCAAACGCTGATCGTGACCTTTTAATGCAGACCAGCAATCAGAATCAGTTTGTCGGCAATCTGGTGAATGCCACCGGAGACGCGATTGTCGGTGCAATCAATTCCGGTGCGCTGAACAATCTGCAGTCACAGAGCGCAAACGCACTTGCAATGTGTCAGGGTTTCGGCGGCATTAACAGTTCGATTGACCGCGGAATTGGTTCGTTAAATCTGAACATTGCCAGTCAGGGTGCGGAATCACGTCTCCAGGCGCAGGAACTAGCAGCGCAGCAGCAGTCATGTTGTTGTCAGGTTTTAAGGGCGATTGAAACTGAAGGTTGCGCAAATAGGGAGTTGCAGAGAGAGATTCAGACGCAAGCATTGCGCGATGTTCTTGCAAATTCTCAAGCCGAAAATGCCGCATTAAAAGCGCAGTTATTCCAGACTAATGCCATGAATCAGCAGACAGCCGCAATAATTGCCGCATTAAAGCCAACCACCACCGCGGGCGCGTAGTTTAATCAATCAAATGTCCAATATTCCGATATTGGACATTTTTCAAAAAGGTCAAAAAATGGAAATTGTAACAGTTAAGAAGCATGTTTTAGAAAAACATGCGCGTTCTGAAGAATCTGCCGAAAAACATTCTGAACAGACTGATGACATTTATCACGGTAGTCCAGACAAAGAATTCATGCAAAAGTCTCATGAAATCGACATCAATCCGCCGTCAACCTGGAAAAAGTACGACACCAGCACCGAACCAGGAATGAAAAAAGTCATTGAAATGGAATACAATGAATTGATGTCTGCAAAGACATCCGAAGATAAAATTGAAAATGTCTATCATTTATCAGTCGCATTGTTGCACTACTGGCGGATGTTGAAGAATGAATAATATATCACCGGATTATATCAATAATTTATACAATCAGAATTTGCCGTCATTACAGTTGACACAAATTGACGGATTTGAACCCGTTTCGCAATTCACCGACAGTTCCGGCCAGACATGGAAATTGATAAAATCAGCGAATTCAGGAATGTGTGAAATTCCGGACCCACGGAACCTGAACATTGTTGATTATTGGAACCATGAGCATCCCGGCAGCGGCGGCAAAATTTTCATTTATGTGGTTGAAGGTGTCCGAACACCGAAAACGACACGTGAAACCGCGTGCAAAGTGTTATACATGTGGTTCAGTACAGTGAACAACAAGTCATTCACACCTCAAATGATTAAACCGAACGAATGGTTGACGGCGAATGTTTATGCTGCCGAAATAACCGATGCAAGAATCAGCAAATTAAAAGCATTATGCAAATATGAAGAACAACCGGTTCAGCAACCGACAACCAGTGTCGGAGCGGAACCACCGACACCATTGATTGACATGGGATTGTTAAATGACAAAGGAACAGGATCAAATTTTAGAACAAATGCTGCAGATAATTCGAGAGAGCGCACAAAGAATAATAAATGACGACATCAACCAGCGTGATTTGCTCATGCACTTATATCAAAAGGGATTTGAATTTGTGCGTGACCAGAATGACCAGAACATTGTTGACATCGGTGCGGTCGGATTAGCATTTGCCGTCATGAGACGGACAAAATAAAAAAATCCCGCAATTGAAATTGCGGGTTGTTCAAAAAACTGGTTGGTTGCTTTCGATTGTTGACCATTAGATACTAAATAAAATTCCAGTGGTTTTTAAATATTAGCAATAATTGGTCAAAAGATCTACACGCTGAATATTTCGCAGATAAATTTTGACAGCAAATTCAAATTTTTCAGAAATATTCAGTCTGCCACATTCAATTGATTGGATTGTCTGAACGGACTTTCCAATTTTCTCTGCAAATTCTTTTTGCGTCATTCGCAGTTCAAAGCGCAGCATTTTCAATTTTTTCGGGGTAAGATTCATTTGTTTGTGTCTCCTATTCAGCAAAAACAATCGAGTATTTCACGGCCAATATTGACAGGTGAAAATCATTTCATGAAGGAAACGAAAATCATCGACAATACGGTTCGGTGCAACATTGAATCGTTTGATTATGCCATTATCAAAGGCGATGACAATCGAACATTTCACGATGTTGGAACCGACCAATGTTGCCAGGTGGGGAACGGCAGATTTCACAAAATCGACCGCATTGTTGTCAAAATCGCGTGTTATGGACGCGGTTTTTCTGTTATGATTGATAATGATTGAAAATTTCATTTGTTATGTCCTTAACATTGTGTTATCCGTCCGGTATTTTCCGGACGGTTTTTTTTATTTGAGAAGTTGGAGCAGTTCGGCACCATTGAGAATTGCAAGCAGTTCACCAGCGGTGTGACCTCCGGAGCATGAACACAGAGGTGACAACATGTTGTCCTGGGCGATGAATGCGATTCGATCACCGACGATGAATTGCAGGTCATAAAGGAATTCAGATTCGGCAATTCCGTCGGGGTCGTTGGAATCGGCATCGTGGAATTTTTGCAGCTGGTCAACCAGTTCAGAAAAAACGGAAACTGATGTCAATTCAATGCCGGTGGAGTGTTCGCGGATTGAAACGAACGTTGACGGCAACAGCATGAAGAAAAGAATATATTGTTTGATTATTTCATTTGTCATTTTGGGTTCCTCATAAGTTATTCATGAATTTTGTTTTCGACGTCAGACATCAGGCAGCAATCAAAATTCGTGTCGTTTTCAAAATCATCATCAGTTTTGAATTCGTAAACATAGACAATGACCACATAAGCGGTTTTATTGTTTTCGTTATTGAGGAAAACACCGCATTCGGAATTATATGATTCGAATTCCTTTTTGACTGAATCGAAATCATCAAAGACATCAATGATTTGCGAAAATTCGTCCATGTGTTCAAAGAAACGATTGATTTGACGGTCCAGTGCGGCAAGGTCATGCGCAACATCACCGTGCAATTCCTTGAATGCTTTTTTCAGAACATATTTCATTTTGTATTTCCTTATATGAATAATTTATCGGAGGGGTTCGGCGGACGGAACCGCCGAAATTAAAATCAGTTGAAGCATGGAAACAAAATCAGGTCATAAAGCTGGTCATTGTTCATTTTCAACACGTCATTCAGTGAATATTTTTTGCCAGTCACAGATGATTCAAATGCAACAGTGTCGTGACCGGTAATGCAATAACCGTCAGGAAAGTCACAGATGATTGCGGCAATGTCTGAAGAACGTGCACGGAATTTTCCATCAACAACACCGGTGTCATCAATTTTGCAGAAGTCGCCGTTGGTGTAGAGAATTTCATAAAAAATGTCACAACGACCACCGAATTCAACAGAATCAAGAAATTCACGAATCCAGCTGATCATGTCTTTTTTGGTTTCGATATCAACAAAGATTCCGTTTGCTAAAGTATTTTTTTTGCTCATTTTTTCGGTTCCTTTTGTTCTGTTCCTATCTGTTTATAATTATACAAATAAATACAAATAAATACAAACGAATAAATAAAAAAAGGTGTGATTTTGTATAAAATTGTATGAATATCACAAAATCACACCGTCAAAAGGCTGAAATTAACAAATGATTAACGTGTCAAATTGTCGTTTCGGTAGTTTTTGCGGCCGTTCTGGTAATTATTGCCGTTATTGTTTCCGGAGGAATAACCATTTGAATTCTGGTTGCCGTTCCAGGATTGGTTGTTCTGGTTTTGGTTCTGATAATTATTGCCGTTGTTGGCATAATTTCCGCCGTTGCCGTTGTTGCCGTTGTTGCCGTTGTTGCCGTTCGGCAGCATGACCAGATCATTTGCGATGATTTCAGTCACGTATTTTTCAATGCCGTTTTGGTCGGTAAATTTGCGGGTTTTCAATTTGCCGTTGACCAGAATCGGAGAACCTTTTCTCACATACTGATTGACGATGTCGGCGATTTTGTTCCAGAAAACAACACGGTGCCATTCAACCGATTCATGAACATTTCCGTTGCCGTCCTTGTATGATTCATTGGTGCCGACAGTGACGGTTGCGACATGCACACCGTCATTCAGAACAGAAAATTGCGGATCGGCTGCCGTATTTCCGGCAATTGTAACGCTGTTAAAACCTTTCATTTTATCATCCTTATTCGGTGCGGCAGGGACCGCACCGAAAATCAATTATTTAAACGAATTTTTTTTGCGAATAAATATGCGAGACAGAATTGATTTGTCCGTTGCAGACAGTTGCGTCATTTGAGCAATATTCATTCCGAAAAATTGCAGCGCATTCACATCAGTTGCATTTTCAATCATTCGTGCAAGGTCCGCACCGATTGAAGAGAGTGACGACACATCAATCTGTTCCTGTTCCGGTTCCTGAATCGGCATTGGTTGCGGTTCAGGTTTTGCAGCTGGTAACGGCGGCAATGGTGGAAACTGTTCAAATTGTTCAACACGTTCAATGTCAACCGGCACATCGTCAGACATCATTGGTTCCTGAATCGGTTCCGGGGTTTGTTCCTGGATTGATTCGGCCTTTTTTCGGCGGCCGCGTTTTTTTGTCAGTTCAGGAATTTCCACGTCAGCGGTTTGACGCTGGATGTCAGTCATCAGCGGTGATTGTGGTTTCATGTCGATTTGTGGAGCAGGTGCGGCAGGTTCCTGCATAGGCTGTTCGAATGTGGTTTCCTCATGTGATGACATGTCCATGTTCACAAATGAATCATCATCAGCAAATGCAGACACATTGAATGCTTTTTTTATCGAATTCACAAATGCGCGGTTTTGAAGCATTTGCATTGGCTGATTCGACCACGGTTCAGTGCCGGTGTAAGCCTCATCAAAGAACGTTGTCACGCAAACAGGATGTGAACGATCTTTTCTATATACGACACATTTGATCCAATCTGCCACCATTCGTTTGACAGGAACAGTTGTTGATGTTTTTCCGTTGTTTCCGAATGATTGACGGGTGAATGTCAGTTCACGTTCACGCATCGGACCGAATTCAAAATCCACGCCGTCAAAATTTTTGTTTCGGTTTGCAATAGCATTCCAACCGTCGATTGAAACCACGATTGCAAGTTTTCCGCGAGAGACAAAACCATAAATTTGTTTCACCAGCGGATTCAATCCGAGATTGGAGCACTGAACCAGGAATGTGAAAACATCCTGTTTTGTGATGTACTGTTTGCCGAAGTTAGACAGCATATTTGCGCAGTAGTTGAACAGCACCGGTGCGGTCACGTTCAGTGACAATTGTTTGATAACGTTCATTGTTTCCTGTTCGTATTCGGCCGGCATGGTTTCACCGAATGAGGAAACAACATTCGGTTGTGCTGGCATTTGATTTTCCATTTATTATTTGTCCTTTTTTTTGGCTGAAGAAAAACGCAACGTCCTTTTTTCGGACATTTTTTTGATTGTGTACTTTTTGATTATTTCCTCATATGATGTGCAAATTTTCTTTTCAGATTCGGTCATCGAATTGAAATCTATTTCAGAACGGTTTTGCGCCTTGAATGTTGCAATTTTGTTGCCGTCCGCATCCACCAGTTGTTCATTGGTTGCAATGTATTTGACAATTTCGTCTTTTATCAAATCATTGTCATGTTCCAATTCTGCAATTTTTTCATTATTCACTTTCAGTGTTGCAATGAGTGCGGAAACATAATCATTCGCAACAATCACTGAATTTTCCTTTTGGAAAAATGTTTTGATATAGTCTGATGATTTCGGTTCCGGCGGAACATCAGACAGCACATTTTGACACCAGAATTCAGAACATTTTGAATAAATAAATTTTGAAACAGATTCGTTGAACGGCACGACAAAAATTCTGTAATCGTTGCCGCCGATAAGAACAGCGAGAAAACATTTGTGATACCCGGTCACCAGCATGTAATGTTGACACTGTAAATAATAATTGATTGGAATGTCTGTTTCGCTGGTGATTCCTCCGGCATTGTCATCAAAGAATTCACCGTCGGCATACCATGCCGCAGATTTATTGAATTTTGAATCGGAGTATGCCGACGCGGTTTTGCATTCCAGGACAGCGGAACGAACACCGTCAATCGTGATTAGACGGTCAACGTTTCCGACCAGCCACGGCGCAGATTTAAGCGAAAAATGACGTGAACATTTTGCGACAGAATAACCGGTCACATCAGCGAAATGACGTGCAACGGTATCCTCCAGAATTGTGCCCCACAGGGTAAAACGATTGGAAATTTCCTTATGTTGACGACCTGTTTTTTCCTGCCATACATCAAACGGTGTGGTCCCGTATGGATTCAGACCAAGAACGGCGGCAACCTCTGAACCACCAATGCCAAGCAAACGACGTGTGTGCCAGGACTGAACATCAGTGTCATTCACGTGCTGCATCAATATGCGGTTTTTCCGCGATTTATGCATTTCAATATAATCGGTTTTTGTCATTAACACCTCCAGTGTATTTGTTAAGGGTTATTTAATTGTAATAATTTTTATAATGATAGGCAATGACAAAAATGACATCAATTTGAATCAAATCACAATAATTTTATATGTGGAATTTTTACATTTTACAGTGGAATTATTACAGTATAGACATGGAATTATTCCATTTGTAGAGTGGGATTTTTACATAGTGGAGTGGAATAATTCCATTTGTGGAGTGGAATTTTTGCGTTTGACAAGTGGAATTATTCCACCTCGGAGGTGGAATTTTTGCATTTTGTACTTATTTATTAATATAAGTTATTAATATAAGTTATTAAGGTAAGAACACCGGACACGTTTTCAAAAAAAGTTTTGTCAAAAAGGAATGTTTGTTTTTTTCTCACTTTAAATTTTTGTGATTTATGACACTTGAAAAATTAAGTGCGGAAAAATACAATATTTTATGAATTAAGGAAAACTTAAAAAGAGCAAATAAAAATGAAGAAATACAACGCAACGTTCACACGAATGGTTTTATGTTTAAGACCTGAAATTGTTCTGATTAAAGATACAAAAGAACGTGAACGCAAAATCATTTATCTGGAAAAGGAAATTTCAAAAAAATTAGGAATCAGCATCCAGGCGGTTATATTTTGGAGAAATTCCGAACGGGTTCCGATGTCACGTGTTGTTGAATTAGCCGATTTATATAATAAAGACGTTTATGAATTTTTAGAAAAGGACGACGAAAATGATTGATTTAAGAGCATTCAAAGATTCGATTTTTAGTGGAAACGAATTGAACACGACAGAAATTGCGGTGCTGTTTTATATTTTTGTCCAGGACAGAAAAAAATTCGTTTTTTATAAAAACATGATGATGAATGCTTTAAACATCAAAGACATCAGGACATTAAATCATGCCATTGATAGTTTAATAAAAAAGGGATTTATACAATCTGCCGTCAAAATGTTCCGTAACGTCAAAGGGTTCATTTTTTCAATTGTCGGTGTGGATGTTGAAGAGCAGAACACGACGAACGAATCAAATGAATGTTCCTGCCATGATTCAGGTGAACAGGTTGTTGAACGTGAAACGTTGACGGCCGTTTCCAGAAATGAAAAATCGGAATGTTTGACCGCTGGTGTTCCGCCGCGCGCCGCCGTCGGTGACGTGGAGAATGTTTCAGATGTGAAACATGAAATTTCAGATTCGAAAGATAATGTTTCAGATGTCGAACATGCTGCCGATTCTCCGAAGCTGCAGAATCAAAACAATAACCGCGGCAAATATCCGGAATTAGTCGAAATCAGCGAAATGAATGAAGATGACCGCGACGCGCTTGCATTCCTCCGAATGAGATTCAGTTGATTAAGGGGTGACAAATGATTGAATTTATTAAAAATCAAATTATGAATTATTTTAAAAGTGATTCTAAATTTGCAAAAAATATTTTGATTTTCACCAGCAATGAAAGACAGAAAGATTTTATAAATGATGAAATTCGAAATTTGCTCATGTCTTTATTCAGGAACATTCGAAGCAATGACATTGCCGGAATTGAAAACGGCACCGCAAGTTTTAATTATAACGGTGATGTTTTTATTTTGGAGGTTTTTAGCAATGTCAAAAATTATCGGGTCGGTATAAGAACAACAACACCTGATTCACGCAATTTGGACGGTTTAAAGGTCAAAACATGTTTGATATATGGAACTGGGTTTGACGCATATCAAATCGGAACAATTTTTTATTTTATCCACAAAAGATATTTGACTGATGACGAATTTCGTTATGATTTTTTCAAATAAAAATCGTCAATGTGAGGTGCTCATAAATGGATTTTAAAGACAAAATTATCATGTGTCTGGTTGCAATGGTTTGTGTGTTGGCCTTGATGCATATGGTAAGAGAAGAATCACAGGAACCAGAATCAGAACCAGCAAATGACATCATATATAACGTGGTTGATGATGACGGACATGTCATCGGCGGTTTTATCCTCAAAAAGTAAAGGCATTCAAATGTTATTGATGATTATTCCATATATTTTTATATGTTTCACGATATTGGTCGGTGTGGGATTGGGTATTGAATCGCAGGACCAGTCAACAGAACCTTGCCACATGGCATTCTGGACAGGTGTGATTGTGGTGATTTTGTGCGTTTGCATGGCAATTCACGTCGGAGCATATGCAGCCGCCGCAGGGGTTTAATCAGTTGTGAGGATGAACAATGACCGAAACAGAATTCCAAAAAATTATTGATGATTATCGCGAAGAAAATCAGCGATTGAAAGAAATGATTGACATTAAGGAACAGAAAATCGAGCAGTACAAAAAAATCATCACGACCTATGAACATCAAATTTTTCTCCAGGGAAATCACATCCATACACTGAAATTGATGTTAAACATGAGGAACAAAAACAAATGAATTTTTGTCAATTTTTAAAAAATCTGTTCCAGAAGAAAACGGAGAAGAAAACGGAAGACAATCCATTTTTTAACGTCCGCGCAGAGCATGAGCGAATTGCGCGTGAGTTAGACGAATGGAGAAAAAAAGAAATCATCAGAGAATTGCAAGCACCAAAAAGCGTTGAAGAATTTAAAAGGGAAATCAGCGCAGAAACGTTTCAAGGTGAAAATTATTTAAAACAAACAATGTTCATGAATTCACAAATTGTTCAACAGGCCGGAAGAGGGCAAAACAAATGAAATTAGATTCAAGAATTAAATATGGCAAACGTCCGTTAACGTGTTTGGATATTGAGCAGGCTCGTGAATTTGAAGGCAAACAATGTTTGTTTTCTGATTCATACGTAAATTATAAGAACATCCGAGATTATGCAAAATATCCACAATACACGGGAATATTACATATCGGAGAAGATAAACAAATCCTCCGTTCCAAAGAAGATTATATTTTCAGAAATTTAACGGACGGTTATTTATACAGTCTATGTTTGCCGCTGGATTGGATAGAACAGGAACCTGGCAATAAAATCAATTTTGAACAATATCACCTAGAAACATTTAAAAAAGAATTCAATATTGGTGATGTTGTGACGTTCAAGGGCAAAACAAATACTGATAGAGCCGGCAGTTATTACGAATGTATTTATTCCGGTTATAGAATTTTTGCGGAAAAAGGTTCAACGATTATCATCGTTAATTTAGGTTTGTGGGGATTCACATTTTCTGAATTATTCGATTTCTATGAAATAAAACGTGATGGAAATTGGGAATCGTTTGGTCGTAAAGTTGAAAATATCGACATTTGTTCAGGGTCGTAAATGAGGAACCAGAATGCGCGCAATCAAACGATATTATATCAACATGGGGTGTGCATGGCTGAAGCAGTCATTGCACAAAGAACACAAAGCCATTCGACGTATAGAAAAATTGTCGGATGAAATTCGTGTCATGCACCGTCAGATGGATGTTTGTCTCAATTCAAATTCCACATTGCGACAAATCATCGGTGAATTGAAGCGTTCAAAGACTTATTTCATGGTTGAATTCATGCATTATCGTGACAAATGGATGAAATGTGATTATGAATTGTCAGTTGAACGGCAGCGAATCAGTAATTTTTTGGACCGTCATCCTGAATTCAAATCGGAGTTAAGACAGAAACCAGAACAGGAAAAAACAAATGAAAATTGAAATTATACAAGGGTTTGATCCAGTAGATGTTGAAGAAAAGGTGAACGTTTTTTGTGCAAATATAGATATTTCAGTAAAAGACATCAAATTCAGAACCGAAACAGATCCGTCAGGGGGATTATTTTACATTTTTGTAGTCGTTTATGAGGTTTATGCATGAAACTAGATAAAAATATTCATCCAGGCAAACGGCCGTTGTCCGTTCTTGATGTTGAACAGGCTGCAGAATTCATAAATCAAACATGTTATTTATCCGATGATTTAGTGGATTTTGAAAATTTGAACACTGGTGATTGCGTTGTCAAAAGGTTGGAACATATTCAGGATTGTTTAGAACATCCGTTCAGTGACGGCAAGGGGAACAGATACCGTTTTTGTTTGCCGTGGAAATGGGTTGCTCATGAAATAACAGTCAGTGATTTGCGACAGGCATTGTCAATCATTGAAAATGACGGTCACGGTCGTTTGCCGATTCGAATTTGTGATGTTGTCGGCGCAATGCATTCTGCAGCCGCAGACATTTCAATTGAAAAACAGAAAATTGACGATGTTTTCATAAATTATTGTTGTCTAAAAATTGCGGAGATTGACAAATCATGAACCAGGACAAAAACAATGCCGAATGGCTGCCGTCAGATATTGAAGAATTGCAGAGTGAAATTCGGTATCTTGAAAAGCATTATGACCGCAAATTCAAACAGTGCAATGAATTGTTGAAGTCATTGAATGTTTACAAAGAAATATCGCGTGATTTACATCATAAGTGCGACGAAACAATCACCAGAATGGTTTATTTGGAAATCGCAGTTGATGAATTTCTCAAAAGACATCCGAACCACATTGATGAATTTTTTATGATAAAAAAACAAGCTGAAAAAGGTGATTTTAATGACTAATGACGAATTTGAAACGATTGGAAAATTCACGAAAGTTGAAGAACGCGACGGTGGTTTGAACGTTGCCGCAGTTGTCGATTTGAAAAAGGTCAAAGAATTGACCGATGTGCATTGTGATGTTGAATTTGAGAATGACCCGGACATCATCATTGACGGAATGCAGAAAGAAATTGATTTGTTGCGACAAATGGTTGACTGTTATCGTGACGGATTGGATGACCTGATGTCGAAGGTGCACGGCGGCGGACTAAAAAACGATGACGAATTGATTCATGACATTTCATGCATCCAGGAACAAATTGAAGAAATCGAATATTCCTGGCAAATTGATTGTGATGATTATTGACAGGTGCCGACATGGAATTGATGTTGAACATTCCTGTTCCGCCGTCGAACAATCGTTTTGCCAGGGCGACGAAATCCAAAAGCGGCAAAATTGTGATATACACACCAGCTGATGTGAAAAATTATCGGAATCAGGTGTTTGCGGAATATCTGAAGAACGGCAAACGAATCGTGTTCGGAACAAATCCGTTGATTGTTGACATCACCGCATATTTGAAGGTTATGACACGCGACGTTGACAACATTCCGAAAGAAATATTTGATTCATTGACGGCAGCGGGCGTTTGGCATGATGACAAACAGATTGTTGAAATGAGGTGCCGCAAATACCGCGCGCAGGATTTCGGAGTGCAACCTCATTGTTTTATTTATATAAAGGACTTTAAAAATGACTGATTCAATGAATTCTGGAGACCGCGAACGTTTGTCAGATTTTCTCATTCTTTTAAAAATTTGGGGTTGTTGGTCCCGCGGTGGTTTACCACGTTACAAGTGCGGATTGGATGACAGTTCCGCCGGAATCATCCCGATTGATCCCGATGAAGCACAACACATTGATTCAGTTTTGGCACAAATCAAATTTGTGTTTGGTTCCTGGAAAACATCGTCATTCGAAAAATATTATGTCGGAGGAATGACCATTTCAGCGATTGCCAGCAAGGACAAAAAAACACGATATTGTGTCGCGGCCGAAATCAGTGAAATTGAATCGCTGTTATTTTTTGCATGTAAAAAATGACGGCCGTCACGAATGTGAACACGTCATGGTCATGTCGTTATTGCAAGTGTATCCAGTTTTTTGATAAGATTTATTTAAGATAGAAAAACTATTTCTTTTTAATCACCATGTTTTCACGAATCCGGCAGCAATGCCGGATTTTTATTTTTATGTTCGAAAAATTTTGCAATTTTATCAGCGAGAATGCAGAAGTGTTCACGGGTGCGGTGTTTTGCTTTCTGATCAGCTTTTTGACCACGGACAAAGGCGGTTTTATGAAACGTGTGACAGGCGGACTATTGTGTTCTTTATTTTCAACAGGTTTGTATTATGGAATAATTTCGGTGTTTCCGTCGGTTCCACCTTATTCAGCGGTTGCAATCGGATCTTTCGTTGGTTTCGTCGGGGTTGATGAATGCAAAAAAATCATCCTCGAAAGAATCAAATATGTGATTTCGACAAAAAAAGGAAATAACGATGAATGATATTGTTCCGAATGACAACAAAGTTCCTGCAGTCAATGATTCAGATGGACGGCAGCGAACATCATTGATTGGTTTGTATTTGTTGCAGACACGTGAAGGTTGCAAATTAACCGCATATCGTTGTCCGGCCGGAATTTTAACAATCGGATATGGTCACACCGGTGATGTTCACGAAGGCGACCACATCACCCAGGAACAAGCAGAGAAATTGTTGCGCACCGATGTCGGCAAGGCTGAACAATGTCTGAATCGAATGAAAACGAAATATGGAATCAAATTCAAAATCAATGAATTTGATGCATTGGTGTCATTCATTTTCAACATTGGTGTCGGAGCATTCGAACGTTCAACCATGTTCAAAAGACTGATTGCAGATGAACCGAAAGATAAAATTGCAGGTGAATTCGCAAAGTGGGTGATGATTACGGACAAAGGTGTGAAAAAACAATCTGCAGGTTTAATGAACCGCCGCCGGAGTGAGATTTCACAATATTTGGACATGGATGGATTATATAAAAATGCAACCTCAATTCATGCGATTGATTATTAATTATTTATGCGTTTTTGCGGTTGTTTTCGGTGTCATATGTTGGTCATATAATCGTGGTTATGCGGCCGCAGAAAACAAAGCAAAAATGGAGCGGCTGCAGATAGAACAACAGGTCAACGACCGATTGTCAGACCTCAATCAAATACATTCTGATTCCATTGCCAGCTATATTGAGAGTATTAACAGATTAGAACGGCAGCATGAATCAGATGTCGCAGAAATTGAGAAAATGAAATTCACAGGTGCGATTGATGTTTCCGAGAATGAAATTAAACCGAATGACAGCGGCAGTCATCATGATGTCAATCGTGATGATTCCGGGGTGCACAAATGTGCAACCGGTGAAAATCGAGTGCCAGCAACCAAAACTGAACAAAATCTTTTATGTTTCAGAAAAACCGATTTTCAGCGAAAGTTTCAAAAAAGTCTGGACATCGTCGCAGAGTGTGACCGATTAGCGGTCAAATACAATGCTTTATTGAAAACATGTGCGGCGGATGAATTAGAATAATATGCATTATAAATTACATGATTTCCTTGACCGTGTTGTTCCTCCGGACGAAATGGTGAACATTCATCACGGTAAACATTGCATTTTTGACAAATGCGTTGACTTATTTTTCAATCCTGATTTTGTTCGAATTGGTCATTGTGATGTTAAAAAAATAAGACACAACATTGACTGTTTAGAAATCTGGATTGATTAGTGAAATGGAGTCCGTCCGCGGTGGTTCCTCGATATATTACGAATCATCAGTGTGTAGTTATCGACCGCGGACAGATTCCGCCATTGTTTTTTGCTATCTCATGAGGTGTTTTATTATGGCAATTTCTGAAGTAAAGTTATTAACGGCCGACACGCTTGCAGCACTGGAAACCGCAATCAATACATACATCACTGGTTTATCCGGCAAGGAAGTGATCGCAGTTGACATCGACGTGACCACCGTTCGTGATGTTCCGGTTCCTGTTTCACTGTTTGTTGCAACATTATCCGTTGCAGTATCATCATTATAAAATCCATGTGACCTCCAGTTCAAAGGGACGCAACGTCCCTTTTTTATTGTGGACATAATCAAATGACAGTTGCACCGAAACATTGTTGCGCACACCGTGGTTGTGTTGAGTGGGCGACACACGGTTCCTATTGTGAAAAACATTTCAAAGAGTTTTTGAAGAAAAAAGAAGAATATAAAAAACAGAATTTTTTGAAATGGCAGGAATTCAAGAAGAAAACCGGATATGTGCGGCCGAAAGATCAATTGCTTTACAATTGCCGCCGTTGGAAAATCACCAGTCAAACATATTTGGCACAACATCCGATTTGTGTTATTTGCGGCAGACCGGCAACAGACGTTGACCACATCGTGCCGCACAAAGGTGATGAACGTTTGTTCTGGGATGTGAACAATTATCAATCCTTATGCCGTGAATGCCACAACAAAAAAACTTATGAAGAGAATGCCGAAGCGATGAAACAGAAACGCGCAGCATTCAGAGAAAAAAAGAAACTTGAA
>JAZLAZ010000020.1:0-142505 GCA_045613445.1 Candidatus Enterousia sp.
GCTGACTAAAATCGGCTTGCCATTGGTTTTGAAATAATTAAAAAAGGTAAAAAAAGATGGCTAAATTAGCGTTAATCAATAAACAACATAAACGTGAAAAGCTGGTTGCGCAGTATGCAAAAAAGCGTGAAACAATCAAGGTTAAAATGTCTGTAAATGCGACACCAGAAGAAAGAATTGATGCAATGAAAAAGTTGGCAAAATTGCCACGCAATGCAAACCCAACACGTTTGCGTAATCGTTGCAGTGTAACAGGGCGTTCACGCGGGTTCTCTCGTTTGTTCGGTCTGTGTCGTCAACAGGTTCGTACAATGGCAAGCGAAGGTAAATTGCCAGGCGTACGTAAATCTAGTTGGTAAAGTAAAACAAACGCAACTGTGGACAATGCAGTTGTAGAAAGACGGTGCAGGGGTAAAAATCCCTGCGCATGTTACAAGGAGTAAAAAAGATGTCATTATCACACCCAATCGGCGATATGGTTACCCGCATCCGTAATGGTCAAAATGCTGGTAAAGAAGTAATCGTCGTTCCAAACAGCAAATTGCGTCAGGCAGTTTTGTCTGTATTAAAAGAAGAAGGTTTTATCACTGATTTCCGTATCGATCAAATTGATGAACATCGTTCTGATTTGGTTGTTGAATTGAAGTATGTTGGCGGAAACGGTGCAATCCAAGAAATTTCAGTTGTATCTAAGCCAGGTCGTCGCGTTTATTCCGGCAGTGCAAAAATGCCAAAAGTATTAAATGGCTTGGGTATTGCAATCGTATCTACACCAAATGGCGTTATGACTGATCACAAGGCACGCTTGATGAATGTCGGTGGCGAAGTATTGTGCAAGGTTATATAATAAAGTGAGGATGAAGTTATGTCTCGTGCAGGAAAATATCCAGTTAAACTGAGTGATGGCGTTACAGTCGCAATTGCAGACAACGCTTTGGTCGTAAAAGGCCCAAAAGGTGAATTGAAATTGCCTTTGGATACAAAAAATGCTGGCTTGGTCGATATCGTTATCGAAGAAGGTCAGGTTGTAATCAATCCAAAAGATGCAGAAGAAAAATCTTCACGTACAATGTGGGGCACAATGGCACGCAATGTTCGTAATGCAGTAGAAGGCGTTTCAAAAGGTTTTGAAAAACCAATGTACATGAAAGGCGTTGGTTATAAAGCATCTGTAAAAGGTAATCAATTGGTTTTGGTTGCAGGTTATTCACATGATGTTATCATGGACATCCCAGCTGGCTTGACAGTTGTTATGGGTGATGCACCAACAGAATTTACTGTAAAAGGTATGGATAAATGCTTGGTCGGTCAATTTGCTGACAAGATTCACAAAGTTCGTAAAGCAGATCCATATAAAGGTAAAGGTATCTTCTATAAGGGCGAAAGAATCCGCCGCAAAGAAGGTAAGAAGAAATAATAACTAACTTTGATTTCCGCTGTTACGGAAATCGGAAAAAAGGGAAAATAAAATGTTGAAACATTTGTCTACAGAAGAAAGACGCACACTGGCAAATCGTGGTGCGTTGAAAAGAAAAAATCCTGGCAAAATTCGTTTGTCAGTGTTCCGTTCTGGACGCCATATCGAAGTTCAGGCGATTGATGACACCAAAGGACATACAATTTGTGCTGCATCTTCAAAAGAAAAAGGTTTTGCAGGACATGGTTGGAATGTTGCAGGTGCTGAACTGGTTGGTAAAGCATTTGCTGAACGTATCGTTGCAGCAAAAATTGCTGACAATTGTTATTTTGATCGTGGCGGTTACCGTTATCACGGTCGTGTAAAAGCACTGTGCGAAGCAATCCGCGCTGGTGGCGTTAGAATATAATTTGAATAAGACGGAGTATTATAATGGCACGTTTTGATGATAAAAAATTGCAGACGGATAACTTGGTAGATAAATTGGTTTCTATCAACCGTGTATCTAAGACTGTAAAGGGCGGTCGCAACATGTCTTTCTCGGCGTTGGTTGTGGTCGGTGACAAGGCTGGTCGTGTTGGCTTTGGTAAAGGTAAAGCATTGGAGGTACAGGCTGCTGTACAAAAAGCAACTAAAGCTGCAAAAGCAAAAATGATTCGCGTTCCTTTGAAAGAAGGTCGTACATTGCACCATGATAGTGCTGCAAAATACGGTGCAAGCAAACTGGTTGTTCGCAGTGCTGTTCCTGGTACTGGGGTTATTGCTGGTGGTGCATTGCGTGCAGTATTTGAATGCTTGGGTGTTCAGGACGTTGTTGTAAAATCACAAGGTTCAAATAATCCAAACAACATGATTCGTGCTGCGTTCTTGGCGTTCAATAAAATGAACTCTCCAAAGACAGTGGCTGCACGCCGTGGTAAAACAGTTGCAGAAATCATTGCAGGTCGTGATGGTAAAAAATTAGAAACTGCAACAACAGAAGAAAACTAAATCTGGGCACAGATAAGATAAACGGAGTTTGAATTATGGCAAAAATAATTGTAAAACAAGTTAAAAGTACTATCGGTCGCCCAGAAGCACAAGCTAAAATCGTAAAAGCATTGGGCTTGGGGCGCGTTGGTAAAACCAAAGAAATCACAGATTCTGAATCTGTTCGTGGTATGATTGCCAAGGTTTCTCATTTGGTAGAAGTTGTAAAATAAATTTAGTAAACCGAGTATAAAAACAAGCTCTTGTTTTTATGCGACAAAGAACTACATAGGTAGTTATAGGACAAAAGGAAAAAGAAATGAAATTAAATGCATTGATGGATAATTTTGGTGCACGTCAAAATGCTTCACGCGTTGGTCGTGGTATGGGATCTGGTTCTGGTAAAACAGCTGGTCGTGGTCACAAAGGTCAAAAGGCACGCAGTGGTTCACGCAAACAAGCGACATTCCAAGGTGGTCAGATGCCAATCTTGCGTCGTTTCCCAAAATTTGGTTTCAATAACCCATTTGCAAAAGAATATGTCACAATCAACCTGGGTGACATTGAAAAATTTATCACAAGTGGTAAGATTGATGCATCTGCACCAATTACAGTTGATACACTGATGACTGCAAAAATCATCAATCGCAAGATGGATGGTTTGAAAGTTTTGGCCAAGGGTGAAATTAAATCTGCAGTAAATATCGTTGCAGAAAAATGGTCAAAGTCAGCAGAAGCAGCAATTGTAAAAGCTGGTGGTTCTATTAAAAACAACTAAGATAATCTTTTTGGGTGTTTGGAAAACCGAACACCCAAGCAACGGTTAAAATATCATTCAAATGAAATTCTTGAAACGCTTTTTCGGTAACCTAAGTGATTTGCAGAAACGTGTTCTGTTTGCATTGGGGGCACTGATTGTTTATCGTATTGGGTCGTTTATTCCATTGCCTGGTGTAAATGCATCTGCTGTATTGCATTTGTTCCAAGGTGATAATGGAATGATGGGTATGTTTGATATGTTCAGTGGTGGTTCGCTGTCACGTATGTCTGTTTTGGCATTGAATATTTTCCCATATATTTCGGCGTCAATCGTTTTACAATTGCTTAGTGCGACAAGTAAAACTTTGGGCGAATTGCGTAAAGAAGGCGAATCTGGTCGTATGAAAATCAATCAATATACACGCTATTTGGCTGTGTTGTTGGCGGTTGTTCAGGGTTGGGCTGTGGTTCGTGGTTTGGAAATGATGGCGCCTGTAAATGGTGTGGCGGCTGTTGTAAATCCAGGTTTTGCATTTGAATTGTCGGCAATTATTGCGTTGGTTGGTGGTACTGTATTTGTAATGTGGTTGGCAGAACAAATTACTGCGCGTGGTATTGGGCAGGGTGCATCACTTTTAATCTTTGCAGGTATTATTGCAGAAGTTCCAGGTGGTATTGCGCAGGTTGTCTCTTTGGGATCTGTTGGTCAGATTTCGCCTGCGATGATTGCACTGATTGTTGCGTTTGTCGTTGGTATCATCGCTTTGATTGCGTTTTTTGAACAGGCACAACGCAGAATTCAAATCTTGTATCCGCGTCAGGCAATGGCAAATGGTGTTATGAACACAAATGCATCTTATTTGCCAATTAAAATCAATATGTCTGGCGTTATGGGACCTGTATTTGCGTCGTCTATTATGATGTTGCCTGCGTTTATCCAGCGTTTTGTTCAAAGTGATAATTTGACAGTTCAAACAATTCTGGGATTCTTTACATATGGAACATGGTCTTATATCATCATGTTTACAGTGTTGGTTGCATTTTTTGCATATTTCCAGACAGCTGTTATATTTAATTCAGAAGAAACAAGTAACAGTTTGAAGAATGCTGGTGGTTATGTTCCAGGCGTTCGTCCAGGAGAACAGACTGTTAAATATCTGGATAATGTAGTATCACGTACAACAGCAATTGGGGTTGCATATTTGATCGTTGTTTGTGTGTTGCCAATTATCTTGAATACTCATGTTGGTATGCCATTGATGATTGGTGGAACAAGTGTATTGATTGTCGCGGGCGTTGTATTGGATACTGTAAATCAGGTTCAATCATACTTGGTTGCAAAGCAATACAGTGGTGTTGTTAAAAAAGCACAAAAGAAAGGTCGTTTCCGCGGCTAATAGTACTGCGGGGGCAAAACAAGATTTGACTTTTGCTGGATTTTATATAAAATTATTCGGCAAAATAAAATAGCCCATGGTAATAAAAACTTTGGGTTTATGGGTATCGGAATATCAGGTGGACTTGGTATTTCGCAGTTAAATAAAAAGGAAAAATAAAAATGGCACGTATAGCAGGTGTTAACATTCCGACAGAAAAACGCATTGAAATTGCGTTGCAATATATTCACGGTATCGGTCCAGCCAAGGCTGCACAGATTTGTGAAGCGTTGAAATTAAAAGACGGTTTGCGCGCAAAAGATTTGACAGACGCGGATGTTATCAAAATTTCTAATTATATCGAAGATAACTTTAAAGTAGAAGGTGATGTTCGTCGTGAAGTTGCGATGAATATTAAACGTCTGCAAGATTTAAAAGCATACCGTGGTATTCGCCATCGTAACCGTTTGCCGGTTCGTGGTCAGCGTACTCAGACAAATGCACGCACACGTAAGGGAAAGCGTGTTGTTGTTGCGGGTTCTGCAACCAAGGGTAAATAAATTTAATATAACGTCACATCTGCTTGTTGTTGGCTCGTTCATGTAACTTTTGTACATTACACTCGCCAACAACGGTGCATCTGTAACGTTCTATCAAATTTAATAATAAGGTAGAGATTAACACGATAGTTAATTGAAGACATCGAAACAAGGAATAAAAAAATGGCAGTTACAAAAGCTAAGAAAAAAGTAGTAAAAAAAGTATCGCATGGCATTGCACATGTTGTTGCGACTAATAACAATACACGTATTACAATCACAGACCAGTCAGGTGCTGTTTTGACATGGGCAACCGCTGGGGCAAATAATTTTAAGGGTGCGAAAAAGTCCACACCATATGCAGCAACAATCGTTGCAGACGCTGTTGGTAAAAAAGTCGCAGAAATGGGTATGAAAACAGTTGATGTTTTGATGCGTGGTATTGGTCAGGGTCGTGAATCTGCTGTACGTGGATTGGCAAATGCTGGTCTGATTGTGCAGTCCATTACAGATACAACACGTATTCCACACAATGGTTGTAGACCAAAGAAAGTACGTCGCGTCTAAAAAATAAATTATAATAATTTATCTAAAATGAAAACGGGAATCTCATGTAACGTCATGTACGCTACATGAGATTCCCGTTTTCATTTTATCCAAACCATTCTAATTTATTTACTTCGCTAATCGTGGGTGGTGGTATCGGAATTCTCGTGTAACATCTGTACACAACAATTCTTGATTTTTATAAAAAATTTAATAAATGATTTTTTTTATATAAATTTTATGGTATACTTTATGCTGAAAGTAAGGGAGATTTTAGTATGAAATATTTTGGTGCCTTGTTGGCTATGTTGTATATCACAAATGCCAGCGCTGTATCTGCTGTGTCGGTTAGTGTGGGAGATGCGGAAAAATTACAGACGATATCAACATTAGAAAACGATTTGACAATTTTGGATTCTGAAATTGCAAAATGTGAAAAAAGTAAAAAGGGCTGGATTGCTGCAACTGTTATAGGTTCTGCTGGTGTTGTTGCAACTGGGGTTGCCGCTGGTGTTCAAGGTGCACAGATTAGTAAAAAGAAGGCAGAGCTGGCTGATCATAATGAAGATATTGCAAACAAGCAAGATGAACTGTCAAGTTTGCAAAATAAATAATGGGGTGATGGTTATGATAAAAAAGATATTTGTATTTATTTTAGCGTTGTGTCCAATGGTTGCATCTGCGGATTATTTGGATGATAAAATTGCAAATTTAACTAAACAGAAATTGGAAAAAATTGCAAAACTGGAAGAATGCCAGAAAAATACCAAGGGATTGAAAATTGCAGGTATTACTACATTAGGGGTCAGTGCAATTGGTATCGGTGCCAATATCGGTGAAGCGGTGGCGTTGAATAAGTTAGATACTAAGATTGAAACGGCACAACAGACAAAAACAAATTTGCAAATGCGGATAAATGATGAAAATCGTAAAATGGAATTGTTGAACCGATATGGAACATGCGGTGATGCAAGTGCATGTACGACGTCTTCTGATAATTTTCTGCGTGCACAACCTGGGGCAGAAAATGCGGTATGTGTGAACGGTGCTTGGAAAATTGCAATTTGCAAGGATCTACAACCAGAAGGTACTGCACGGTATTGCGTGCGTGGTGATAATATTGTTACATATTTTGATCGTTGTATAAATGTCACACCAACATTGGATGCTCGTAATATATGCGGTGATCAATCATTGTGTGCCAATAAGGAACATTTCTTGGGGACTACGGATGGTGCAGTTGAAGCAGTATGTGTCAATGGACAATGGAAAATTGGCGATTGTGAAGATAATATGATTCCTACTAATAAACAGATATGTGTTTTGGATGATGTACCTGTTGTATACTATGACAGTTGTGGTGTTGCAAAATCGCCATGTCCAGATGTAACAGACCAGTGGTTGAATGAACATAATGCATTGGCAGCAGAATGTGATACAGAAACCAAGGAATTGTATATTACAGAGTGTAAATCAACGCATCCTGTATATATTCCACGTGATGGTGGAAAACCTGGTTATAAGAAATGTGAAACATCATTGCCAACCAAAAAAAATAATGATATGTGCACGGATGCGGAAACTAATGCCATACCATATGCTGCAGAATCTTGGTGGCAAAATGGCAAATGTGTTGCAAAGTCATGCAAAGAAAATTTCTATTTGGTCATAAAAAACGGTTTTCCCAAAGGAGAATTTGTTTCCGAAGGGTATTGTGTTTCGGCATGTTCGGCATATCAAATAGTTGACAATTGGCCAACAGGTGGCAAAGCATGCTATTTAGACAAAAAGTATCATCCAACGGGATATTGTGCACGCAAGGTTTTTGAGGGGGCTGAATATACAGCTGGTATGTGTTATGGTAAGTGTCAAGGATACGCTTTTGATAACAATTGTCACTTGACGGGTGATCCGATTGAAAATGTACAGACAGGTCAATGCATATGTAATCCTGTACCAGGCGATGTAAAAAAAACAGGGGGCGTGGTGCAATTACCTGCATGTGAAGAACAGGTATCAACAAAAGATAGCAAGTTGGTATGTGAGGAGCATTGTGAACAGTATGCAAATAATAGTAAGTGTCAGTTGACGCGTGGAAATATTTATAATGCTGATACAAAACAATGTGTTTGTAATGCATTATCACCCAGAGATGGTGCAAGAGATAAGAAGAATATGTGTAAAGAAACAACGATAGTTTCTGCGTCTGCGAATAATTGTATGACACTTTGTGCGAATTATGCGACACAACATCAATGTGAGGTTGAAACAACGGGGTATGATGGTATAAATTGCCATTGTAATCCAGAAGGTGTACAGACTGCTGAGGATTGGGATTTAGTTTCCAAAGTAGTAACGCCCAGCATTGAAGTAACGCCTGATGTTAGCTGGCCTGCGTGTGCAGAACAGGAAGCAACCAAGGAAGACAAATCGGCATGTGATGTATATTGTGGACAATATGCGGATGGTAATAGATGTAAATTGACTAGCGAAACTGTTTATTATGCTGATACAAAACAGTGTTTTTGTAATGCATTATCTCCAAGAAAGAGAGAGGTAAAACAGATAAATCCATGTCCGCAAACCAAGATGAGTTCTATTACAGCCATGAATTGTCCTACGCTTTGTGATAGTTATGGTTTGCAAAATGAATGTAAAATAATATCAACAAGTCATGATGGACAGTATTGTTATTGTAATCCAGAAGGTGTTCAACAGGATGCAGATTGGAATTTGGTTTCCAAAGTTGTTGCTAATCCACAACAAAATGCTGGTTCAGATTTGGGACAGTCTGAAAGAACAAATGTAGAACAAGTATCGGAATCTCCTTGTGTGTCTTATCAAGAAAATGTAATGGTTGCTGATGTATGTCCTCAGGTTTGTTCACAACATGCGCAGAAAAATAATTGTAAAATAATAAAAACAGCATGGAATAATGGTGTTTGTTATTGTAATTCTGATGCTATACCACAGAATAAACCGGTGTGGTCTTTATTGTGATTCAATTGTAAAATCGCCCGAATGGGCGGTTTTTTTTACGTGTTGGTGTATAAATTTAAGAAAAAATATTTTTTTAATCGTATTTTATGGTATAATATCTACAAAATATTGTTTTATGTTAGAGGGAAAATATTATGAAAACGATTTTGTTGCCAGTGCTTATGGTATTGATGTTTATTACTGGTGCATACTCATCTGAATATGTTGATACAACTAATATGTCTGTTGCTGAAAAAATATCAATGGTTTCAACATTAGAAGATGATATTTTGATTCTTGAAATGGAAGTAAATAAGTGCAAGAAGAAAAAGAAAGGTTGGATTGCTGCGACTGTTATTGGATCTGCTGGTGTGGTTGCAACTGGTGTTGCTGCTGGTGTTCAGGGGGCGAAAATTTCAAAGACTAATAAAGAATTACAACAACACAAAGAAGATATCAGTGCAAAAGAAACAGAACTGAAAATACTTCAGCAGAAATAAGGTAGGTTTTATGAAAAAATTATTAGTTATTTTAATTTCTTTTATGCCTATGCTGGCATCTGCGGACTATTTAGATACAGAAATTAGTGATTTAATTCGCAAGAAACAAGATTTGATTGCACAGTTAGAAGAATGTGAAGAATCTGTTGGTGGTTTAAAGATAGCAGGTTTGGTAACCTTGGGCGTCAGTACGATTGGTGTTGCGACTAATATTAGCGAAGCGGTTGCGTTAAAGGGATTGCAATCTGATGTTGAAACTGCTAAAGCAACCAAGGCGAACTTAGATGCAAAAATATCAAAAATAAAAATTGAAATTGCTGCAAATGATACTTGTGGTGGAAATAATTGTGTTGGTGATGGTGTGCTTGTTGCAGATGGATTAAATGGTACAGGTCCTGTATGTATAAATGATGTTTGGGCTGTTAAATTATGTAAAGTCGGATTTAATGGTGTTAGACCAAAAACATGTAAACGTAATGGTGTTGCTATAACGTATTATGATGCGTGTACAAAGGATGTTTTGTTCGATTCGTGCGGAGCAGAAAATTGTGATAGCAATAAAAAAGAAGCTGCGGTGGCTGAATTAAATGGATCTGGTGCGTTGTGTGTGAATAATACATGGACGGTGCAAACATGTAACCAAGGTTATATTGGTGAGAAGAAAACATGTAATCGTAATGGTGTATCGTATGATTATTATTTTTCTTGTTTTAAAGACACTGGCTTTGATTCATGTGGAACAGAATATTGTAACGATGGCAGTCAAGCAGAAGCAGAGGCCAGGTTGCATGGTGCCCCAGCGGTATGTATAAATAACAATTGGGCTGTACGGTCATGTAATTTGAATTATACCGGTAAAGAGGAACAGTGTAATCGTAATGGCGAATTGATTACGTATTATCATCAGTGTATTGAACAAGAAGGTCGCAATACGTGTGGCAGTAATAATTGTGTTGGCAGTGTTGATCCTGCACTGAATGGCAGTGTTCCAATTTGTGTTGGTGACAGATGGCGTGTAACAGTGTGTAACGAAGGGTATTCTGGAAAAACAAGCACATGTACACGAAATGGTGTTACAGAAACGTATTATGCTAATGGATGTTCCAAAGTGATTGTCCCTGATGGTGTTACAGTAAGAGATTTGGGTAACGGCCAGTACTCTATTACCATTGATAAAGGGGAAAAAACAACAAATGAAGGGGATAAAAGTACAATCGGGGATTCGAATTCATATATGTACTTTGTAACTTCTGATGGGGGAGTTGCAAAGGTTGACGGTAAGCCAGGTAATTATACATACACAACCCATAATGGAGATGTGTATAATATTGAAAACTTTATAAATGGTGGTGCTGCTGGGGAAGGAATGATGATAAGTGGCAGTGTGCCAATGCCTGCATCAAACCGTGCAACATTGTCACTTGTTGCTGGTACATCGACAACCATAGATTTTAGCAAATATTTTAATAATTGTAATGATTTGACTATATCTGCCACATCAAGTAATCCATCTGTTGTAGATGTACAGGTTGATGGTACAATATTAAAAATAACAGGTAAGCAAAAAACGACAAGTGCAGAAACTGTTGATGTAACAGTTAATTGTGGTGGTACGGAAACTAAATACATATACAGTGTATCGGTAAATGAAGCAGTTACAGAAGCTGTTACAGATGTAACAATAAAGACTACCCCAGTGGGGATAGATTTTGGTTCAGAAACAATTAATTTGGGGAATTATACATGTGCGTCGGACATTATTGTGGATGCAACGTCAAGTGATGAAAGTGTTGTTACCGTAATAAAAAATGGTAATAACATATCATTAGAATATAAGAATCCGGGTACCGCACAGGTTACAGTACAGATTAAGTGTGGTAAAAATGTCTTGGATACACATAAATATAACATAACAGTTCCGAAAGAGGGCGAAGAAGTAGAGGTTAAAATAATAAGCGGTAACCAAAAAGGAATAACGTTTACATCGACAAAAACATCACCGCAGAACAAAGATATTTTAAATAAAAGTATTAAAAGTGGATCAGAAGAAAAGAAAGTGAATAATACAACATATACAGTAACTTCATCGTCGGAAAAAGAGGAAGGACCGTGTAATCCTATAACTAAGTCTTTTAATGATGCTGTTTTGTACTATTATGGTTATAAAAAGCCAAGAATTGGGCTGTACAGTAGTGTGTCCAGTGATGGAACAAATGATAATTTAGTCAAGTTAGATACTACTTATTATAAAGTAGCTTATGCCAGTGGTGGCGGTTCTAACAATATCAGACAAATTATATATAGTTGTCCTGAGAGTCCTAGAACCTACTTTTATCCTGTTTATAATATGGATAAGTATGGAAATATTGAATTGACGGCTGAGCATTTTGAAAGAAGTTTTTGTATTGATAGTTGTCCTGGTGGCCAAGGTGCTTGGTTTGAATATGAGCCTGTGGATAGTGGTGGCGGCAACAAAACATTTCTAATGTATTCAAGATATGCATGTTATTTTAATGAAGGACATGCATTGGATATATGTCAGCATTATTGTGAAAAAAATGGTATACCAGATAGTGATAATTATAGTATCAAATCTTGTACAACAGACGTTGTTGCGATTAAAGATAGTCAGTGTATGTGTAATCAAAATGTAGATGGTGCGTGGACACATAAAATGTTATAAACGAGCAATTGATTTTTGTTGACTTTTGCAGGGTGTTGATATAAAATCTGCCCTGCGTACACGTTTGTATGCGGCCATTTGGCGAAAATAATAAACTAAGCTAAAAGGGAAAAATATGATTGAAAAAAACTGGATGACTTTGATCAAGCCAAAAAAATTGACAGTCAAAGTTGATGAACATAATCCTAATATCGCAACACTTATCGCTGAACCATTGGAAAAAGGGTTCGGTTTGACATTGGGTACCGCATTGCGTCGTGTATTGTTGTCTTCATTGCAAGGTTGTGCACCAATTTATATCAAAATCGATGGCGTTCAACATGAATTTTCCAGTATTTCTGGTGTTCGTGAAGATGTTACAGATATCATCTTGAACCTGAAAGGTGTTTATTTCAAAGCCTTGACCGAAGGGCAACATAAAGCATATTTGAAAGTTAAAGGACCAGCAGTTGTTACAGCAGGTATGATTGAAACATCTGGTGGTGTCGAAGTTATGAACAAAGATGCAGAAATTTGCACATTGGACAAAGGCGCATCATTGGATATGGAAATCACATTGGCAACAGGTCGTGGCTATGTTCCTGCATCGCAACACGCAGATGGTTTGCCATTGGGTGTAATGCCTGTTGATTCTATCTTTTCACCAATATTGAATGTTGCAAGTGCTGTTTCTGAAACACGTGTTGGACAATCAACAGACTTTGATAAATTGGAATTGACAGTTAAAACAAACGGTGCAGTATCACCAGAAGATGCAATTGCATATGCTGCACGCATCTTGACTGATCAGTTGGTTGTATTTATCAATTTTGAAGATCCAGCACAAATTGGTTCTGTAAATGACGAAGAATCTGCAAAAGATGCATTGCCATTTGATCCAAAATTGTTAAAACATGTTGATGAACTGGAATTGTCTGTTCGTGCAAACAATTGTTTGAAGAACGACAAAATCAATTGGTTGGGTGAATTGGTTCAAAAGACCGAAGCTGATATGTTAAAAACACCAAACTTTGGCCGCAAGTCTTTGAACGAAATCAAAATTCAATTGGAAGCAATGGGATTGGGACTGGGTATGGAAGTACCAGGTTGGCCACCAGAAAATATTGCTGAATTGGCAAAAAAATACGAAGACCCATACAAATAAATTAAAAAATATGGATTCTTGTTGCGTTTGTCGGTTTTCATGTAGGTCAACTACACTTCAAACCGTCAAACGCTTCCAATAATCTCATCTTTTTTAATTTCTTGTGCTATAGCAAGGGATGTATATAAATTTCTTGCAATTTGTGGGGATTTATATAAAATAAAGCAGAATTTTAATCCCATAATACTGAATTTTTCGGGTTATGGTGTCTCAAAAAAATCCCGCTCGATAGGAGTAGGGCAGAAAACAAAAGGAGTAATCGATGAGACATATGAAAGCAGGTCGTACATTCAATCGCGACACAAATGCACGCAAGGCCTTGTTTATTGGTTTGGCGAAAAACTTGATTGAAAAAGAACAGATTAAAACAACTTTGCCAAAGGCAAAAGATTTGCGCAGTGTCGTTGAAAAACTGATTACTCGCGCCAAGGTTGATACTGTTGCAAACCGTCGTTTGACAGCATCTGAATTGGGTAATTCTTCTGCTGCAACTGTTAAAAAGTTGTTTGATGTATTGGGTAAACGTTATGCAAACCGCCCAGGTGGTTATACACGCGTTTTGAAGGCTGGTTTCCGTTATGGTGATGCAGCACCAATGGCAATTATCGAATTGGTTGATCGTGATGTAAATGCAAAAAAAGCATCTGCACCGGTTGAAAATTCAGAAACTGTTGCCGAAGACACAGCAAAAGCAGAATAATCTATTGAAAATAGATTCAAAAAAAAGACCCGTATGTGCGGGTCTTTTTATTTGTGATTGTTGAAAAACTGCTTTTATTATTTATGTCAATGTGATAAAATTAAATAAATTGGAAGGGATATTTTATGAAAAAGGTACTATTTTTATCATTGGCATTGGTTTCTGTATTGTTTGATTCTTCTGCGTTTGCAGCGGCGGCGCGTCGCGGTCGTGCAACATCGGGAACAACAGGGACGGCGGCGACTGCATCTGCGCCAAAGACAACTGCTGCACGTGCTGCGACTAATTCTCGGACTGCGCCACGCACTGGGGCGACATCTGGGACAGCTGGACGTACGACTGCTGCGCGCAGTGCAACACCTACAACGGCCAAGGCACCAACCGTGGCTGCGCGCGCAGCAACAACGCAAAAGGTTGTTGGTACTGGGACCAAGGTTGCAGGGGCTGCAAAAAATATAGTGGTCAATGAAGAATGTCAGGCAAAGTATGAAGGTTGTATGGATTCTTTCTGTATGCTGGATAACGAAAGTGGTGGCAGATGTATTTGTAGTGATAAAAATGCAGAATTGGATGCGATTTTTGCAGAAATTGAAAAGTTGGACGAACAATCGTATCAAATGGCAACGCTGGGGGTTGAAAAACTGGAAATGGGTGCGGATGCAGATGCGGCAATCGCAGCAGCAAGCAGTGTTGTGAATTCAATAAAAAACGGTGATACAGCGGATGGGAAAAAGAAGGCTAGGAAAGCGCTTGATTTAAGTATGTGGGATGCGACGGCAGATTTTGCAGAGGAAGAAGATATTTTTGCAGTTGCGTCTGATCCAAATTCATTAGATGGCAAAGAAGGCGATGCGTTGCATGTGGCTGCTGCTGCATTATGTAAAGCACAAATTCCAGAATGTGCCAATGATATCAATATGCTACAGATGATGTATGGTCAACGCATTAAATCTGACTGTGCAGCATATGAAAATGTTTTGAAACAAAAGAAAACACAAAGTGCACAAAAGTTACAGGCTGCGGAACGTGCATTGCGTGAAACTGCATTGGAACAGTATCAAAATGCAAATAAATATGACTTGGGACAGTGTACAATAAAATTCAAAGAATGTATGCAGACAACAGCAGGTTGTGGCAGTGATTTTTCAAATTGTGCGTCTGTTTCTGCGTTTGATTCAACAAATACCAGACGAAGTACATCAAAAAAGACTAAAAATTATCAAATTGCTGGTGCTGTGTCTAATATTGAAATTTCTGCATCGACATATGATGCATTGATGGCCAAGAAACCATTATGTGAAACTGTCACAAAACAGTGCGCCAAGGTTGCAAGTCAGGTATGGGATACTTTCTTAAAAGAAGTCGCACCACAGTTAAAATCTGCCGAAATCATCGCAGAAGATAATGCCAGACAGGATTGTATCGGTAATATATCGTCATGTTTTCAAAAAGCATGTAAAGATACAATTGATCCAAAAGATCCAGATGGGTCATATGATATGTGCTTGTCAAGACCAGAAGCTATGCTGAATCTGTGTAAGGTTCCATTGAATGCATGTGGAATTGATGCCAGTTCTGCGTCCGCAGCGCAAAAATCTGATATATGGGATTTTGTAACAGCCAGACTTGCTGCAATGCGTGTGGATTCTTGTACAACAGAAGTTAAAGAATGTCTGCAGGCAGAAGATAGATGTGGCAAAGATTATTCAAATTGTATCGGATTGGATACAGATGCGATAATAAGAATGTGTCCATATGATAAGTTGGTTGGTTGTCAAAAGGTTTATGGCGAAGAAGAAATCCGTGGTGATGCTGTATACGAAGAATTGGCAAGAATAGCACAGGGGATTATGCTAAATATTGATAATGAAATGATTGCACAGTGTCAAAAGGCTGTTGATAATGCAATGATAAAAGTTTGTGGTGATACACAAAGTTGTACATCTTTGACAGTTGATGAAAATATTGGTGCAAGATCTTTAGAATATAAGATTTGTGAATATACCGCGGATGAAAATGGTATGTTGGATATAAATTATAATTTGTGTCGCACAGATGTTTCACAGATTCAAGATAGTGAATTGGGACGTTATTCATCTGCTCCGATAACTGTGGATAATCCCGATACTGCAAATGACGAGGTCTTAGATTCTGTATATGCAAATAAGGGGGGTGAGATTACACCATTTGCAGGTGTGCTTGATGGAACAATATACTGGGAAAGTGTGAACTTTGATTCAGAAACAGGTAAATTGACAACATCCGATGAATATTTAAGTAAAGCAGAATATCAAAATATGACACAGAAGCAAAAAGATCGTGTTGCGTCTGAATTGAATGTTTTACAGCGCAATATTGATATGGCGATTCAATCAATTGAATCTGATCCAACAGTTCAATATTGTATGAGTGGTCGTACCGTGCCAGGAGTGCAAATAAAAGAAGAAGTTCAAAAGATTGGACGTGGCAAGGATGCTGCAAGATACCCAGAACTTACCAAGCAGATGCGTATGATTATTGCAAATCAGGCATTAAAAATAGCAAAAGATAATTACTATAAAAAATACGATGAATTAAACAATAAAATATTATCTGATTATGCAAAGATAGGTGAACGTATTGCCGAAATCCAAGGTAAAAATTCCGAAGATGCACGTCGTGAATTGGCACGAATTGCGTGTGTTGAATTTGCAGAATCAGCCAGTTTGCCAAAAAGTGCTGAACCACCAAAGAATGCATTTGGTAAAATTGTATCTATGGTTGCAATTGCTGGTGCAGCGATAGGAATACCTTTTACTGGTGGTTTGTCTGGAGCTGCTTTGTTGGCTGCGACTATTGCGCCTGCGGCGGGTGCTGTTGCAATATCAGGCATTGGGCTTCTTGGTAATGCAGGTTCAAAATCTGCAAATGGTGATGATGTAATAAATCAAACACAGCTGACAGGTTCCAAGGCGTTGAATAACTGGAATTATAAGGAAACGATTACTTCAACATTTACATGGGATACATTACAGTGTCAAAAATGTGTAAGAACACAGACATGTAAAACAACCAAGAATCCAGTGTTTGGTAACAAATATTGTAAAGATTGGAATGATGCAGTTGAAACCTGTACTGAAACTCAATTCTAAGATAATAAAAACCCGCTACAGCGGGTTTTTATTTTGCAGGACAGAATAAATTAAAAAAAGTATATTTTTACTTGATTTTTGGGGTGGGGTGGGGTATTATACGGGCACGCACGTCGTGCGAAGAACACAACCATTCTGCAATATTTGTGTCCAGATAATATTCTGGTCTGACCGCAGATGGCGAGGATAACAACACAAAAAAGGATAAAATCATGGCATTGCCAACTTTTACAATGAAACAGTTGATGGAAGCAGGTGTTCACTTTGGTCACCACACACGTCGCTGGAATCCATTGATGACACCATATGTTTATGGCGTTAAAGATAAAATTCATATCATCAATTTGAACAAAACTGCACCACTGTTACACCGTTCTTTGGTCGCATTGGAAGCAATCGCTGCCGCAGGTGGTAAGGTTCTGTTCGTTGCTACAAAACATCAAGCAAAAGATATCGTAAAAGATGCTGCGGAACGTTGTGGTCAATTCTATGTTAATAACCGCTGGTTGGGTGGTATGTTGACTAACTGGACAACAGTTTCTCAGTCTATCCGTCGCTTGAAGAAAATGGAAGCTGATATTGAAAACGCTGAAAAATTGGGCCTGACAAAGAAAGAAGTCGGTGTAATGACCAAAGAAGTTGAAAAACTGCGTGGTATTTTCGGCGGTATTATGGAAATGCATGGCACACCACAGGCAATCGTTATTATTGACGTGCCACGTGAAATGAATGCTGTTCGCGAAGCAAAGAACTTGGATATCCCAACAATTGCAATTTGCGATACAAATGCAAATCCAGAAATGGTTGATTACCCAGTTCCAGGTAATGATGATGCTGCGCGCGCAACACAATTGTACTGCGACTTGTTCGTAGATGCGATTTTGTCTGGTATCGAAAAACGCTTAGGCGGTGCGGCTGGCAAAAAAATTGCATCTGAAAATATGGCAGATGCAGCCGATGAACTGGAAGATGAAATCAAAGAAAAAGAAGCCAGAGTTAAATCAAAAACAACTGCTGCACGCGCAGAACGCCGCAGCAAATTGGCTGAAAAAGCAGATAAATAATATCTGATTTTATCAAAATATAATCGTGCAGGGGGAATTTGCCCCTGCACAAAAGAATTCTTTTAACAAAGATGGGAGAAAATACAATGGCAGAAATTACAGCAAAATTGATTCAAGAATTGCGTGAAAAAACATCCGCTGGTATGATGGATTGCAAGAAAGCCTTGATGGAAAATGATGGCGATATCCAAGCTGCTGCTGATTGGTTGCGCCAAAAAGGTATCGTAAAAGCTGCTTCAAAAGCAGGCCGTGTTGCTGCATCTGGTTTGGTAACTGTTGTAAAATGTGACAATATGGGTTGTGTTGTTGAATTAAATGCAGAAACAGACTTTGTTGCTAAAAATGAAAAATTCCAAAAGTTGGTCGCAGATGTTGCAGCAAAAGCAGCGGAATTGCAGGGCGATTTTGATGCAACAATGGAAGCTGTCAAAGATGATATTGCTGCAACCATTTCTACAATTGGTGAAAATATGAATTTGCGTCGTATTGCAAAAGTAAATGGTGATAAAATCTTTACTTATATTCACAATGCGTTGGTTCCAGGTATGGGGCAGATTGGTGTTGCTGTTGCAATCGACGGTACAGATGAAAAAATTGATGAAATTGGTTCAAAAGTTGCAATGCATATCGCTGCAAATAAACCAGAATTTATGACAGTTGCAGATGTTGATCCTGTTGCTGTTGAACGCGAAAAGAAAGTGTTCGTTGAATCTGGTGCAACAGCTGGTAAACCAGAAAATATCGTTGAAAAAATGATCGAAGGTCGTATTAAAAAATGGTATGGCGAAAGCGTTCTGGAAGAACAACCATTTGTTATGGATCCATCAAAAACAGTTAAAGAAGTCGTCGCAGAAGCTGGCGGTAAATTAGCTGGTTTTGCATTCTTTGTTTTGGGCGAAGGTATCCAAAAACGTGAAGATAACTTGGCAGACGAAGTTGCAAAAATGTTGGGTTAGTAACATTTTGTATTAAAAAAGACCGTCGGATAGACGGTCTTTTTTTATTCTTTTGTTTGACAAAATAGATTGGTGGTGTATATTTTTGTGTATGAATTGTATAGAAGAAGCTTTTTTAACATATTTTTATGAAAAGGGCGCTTTGGGTTGCTTGACTGATAACTTTGGTCGTTTTTCTCCATCGTATACTATTTCTAATGAACATCTAAGTGAAGCGATGGAAATATTAAAGCCGTCTGGCAAATCTGTTTTGACAGTAGCTGCCAGTGGTGACCAAGCTTTTTTTTACAAAATCAATGGCGCATCACATATTGATACATTTGATATTTCGTATTGTGCACAGGTTATGATGAATATAAAAACAGCGGCCGTGCAAACATTAGATTATACTGGTTATAAAGAGTTTATAAAATCAATCAAGTCTGCTAATACAGATATTATGTGTGTGCCTAAATTTCCAAAGATATCTGTTGCGTTGTCACAGGATGCCAAACGATTTTTAAATGCTGTGCGCGGGCAAAAATATCGTTTGGGTATTGGGACTAATTTTAATCCGATGACGGCGGCGCAATATAAAAAACTGCGTGCAGGTGTAAATGCGCCGTTTAATTTTATTTGGTCTGATGTAATGAGTTTGTCGGGGCATTTAACGCAGAAGTATGACCAGATGTATATGTCTAATATTTTTCAGTATAATTGTGATAAAGATAAAAATGTTAAACTGATTCAAGATTTGTTGCCGTTCTTAAATGACGGCGGTGAAATAATGTTGTGTGTAACACCTTTCTTTAGAAGTTTTGAATTAGATGTTATGCGTAATGTGGCCAAGGACTTGGAAAAGTTTGTGCAGATACGTTTAGAGGCAACCAGACATCAACAATATGCGATTGTAAAGAAATTATAATGCTTCTATATCGGTTATAATTTGGATGCCGTCTGATTCCCACTGTGGAATCAATGTTTCTATGTCCATAATGTTTGTTTCTGCTAAATATAATACAGGTGTAACATTATGTTGGGATGCAATTGTTTTTATAGTTGTTATTGGTGATGGTTTTGTCTTGCCGGTTGCGAACCAGTTTTCGTTATCAACGACCCAAAAGTCAGAATCATCGTGTGTTGCGATTGCGTGTGTTTTTGTAACGATGATGTCATCAATTATTTCGAATTCTATGTTTTTGTTGTTTAAGTATTCTGTTATATATGATTTGGTTGTTTCTGGTTCGTTTGTGTCAAAATTAAAATCTGTAAATGTTGGTATGGTTTCTGAATCTGTTTGTGATTCTGGTTCAATGTCGAAATCAGTTGGTAATGGTAATGTTGTATCAGAAATATCACTGTTGTTATCTGTGTTTTGTGTGTTCAGTGGTTTTATCTTTATGTCTAATGGGTGATTTTTTGCGCGTATAAATGCAGCACGAATTTCTGGTGGAATATTCTCATTCTGTTCTGTTGTTTCGTCTTTTGTTTCGGACTTTGTTTCTGTGATGGGGTCAATAACAGGTGTTTCTGTCTTTTTTGACTTTATACAATCAGGTAGTTTTGGCAACGGAATTGTTATCAGTGGTTTTTTATTGCGAATGATCAACAGGCTGGTTGATATGTAAATTAGTGGTGCTGCAAATATTATTGTGCCAAAAACAAATCCGATAAATCCATGTAATCGGGAATGTGTCAGGCGATGCCATTGTGATGTGTTGAAAATAGAAAAACCAAACATGTTGTACAATATTGCCCATAAAACAAATATGTAACATATTGTCCATATTATGAAATATTTGTGTTCGGTTAAAGTTTTTAGTATTTTATTCATCAAAATTATTATAGACAACAGTTTTGTTTTGTCAATCTTAAATACGGTAAAAAAATTATGTAAAAAAGTCTTTTTTTATAATGCATTTTATGTCATAATAAAAGAGATAATAGGAGAGGCCTTTATGTCTAGGATTTTGAAAGTGTGTGGATTATCTGTTTTGTCAGCAGCGGTTTGTTTGTTGAATGTTGCTGCAAATGCGGCAACAGGACGCGCAGCATATGAAAATGTGCGCACTGGTTCGTTCACAGGGAATGCAACATCAACTGCTCGTATGCCCAGTATGCCGACTTTGCCATTGATTGCAGTTGGTAATATTTCGACAGATGTGCCATCAAACCCAACCGATGGCGAACCTTCACATGATGATGGGAATAATGGCGATGAAAATGGTAATCCGCCGGGACCGGATTTGCCTCCGACGGTTACTGTGCATGAATGTCCAGATGGTGGCGTCAAGAATTCTTCGTATACAGTTGATAATTGTATGCGTGATGTTTTGGCGTGTATCAATAATGGCGCGTTACCAAATGGATTAAATGATATGTTTAATTCTGATTTGCGTGCGTCAATTATCAATGGAATGGGGTTGTGCTATAACCAGGTTGATAAATGCATAACAGATGTCAGAAGAAATTGTAGCCGTGTATATAGTTCACGTGCAGATGTTTGGATTGACTTTAATTCACGCAAGGTTCAACCAGAATATTACAGCTTTGTATTGCGTAAAACTGGTTTAACACCGCGTCAGGCTGAAAATACATGTCTGTTATTAGATAAAAATGTTTATGGTAAATCGTTTGCTGCTGTTGGTGGTGAAACAAAGGTTACTGGTGAATATGACCAAAAAATTGGCGCATATAACCAACAGTTAAATAATTCGTTGGTAAAAGATAATCCAATGGGGCCGTATGAAAATAGACATGGTTATGTTGATTCACAACGTGGATATTATGCGCGTTGGGATGCGACCGCAGCAGAATGTTTAATCCGTGTCGCTGCGTATAATAAGGATAAACAAATTTCAAATAGTTGGTTGTTCGGCACAATTGGTGATGATAGGCCTGCAGAAGTGTGGAAAGCTGCTGGTGACTCGTTCACATGTAACAAAGACTTGTTTGGTTTTTCTTTATTAAAAGATACAGAAACTGTTGCATTGATTGGTGTTGGTGGTGGTACTGTTTTGGGTGCTGGTATTGGTGCTGCGGCGGGTGCAGGTGTCGCAAATAAAAATGCTAAGGCAGGTGAAGGTTGTGACAATAAGGTGTTTCGTAATGATATGTTAAAGACTTTGCAACAATCCACAAATATGGAAGTTTTAAGTCGATTCTTGTCAGAGAGTATTAATAAAGCAAGTTCTGAAATGTCGAAACAGGTTTGTGAAGAAATTTTGAGATTACCAGATATATACGATGACTATGATATGTTAGTTTCTTTGTGTGAAAAAGGTAATGTACAGAATTTGGATGTGTATTCTGTTGTTTGTGAAGGGGGTAAAGTCGAAGATTGTTTGCGTCAGCAGATAACAGAGCTTGGCAAGATTGAGTCTTCAGAAATTGATGCGACGTTGTCACAATTGAAACCATGTGTTACAACCATTGATGCGGCCAAAGGGCAGTATGTGATTAAGGGCGACGGTACATGTGGTGAAATTATGGCAGATGCTGGGTTTGAAAAAAAGCAAATGGGCGATTGTATGTTTAAAAATCCAGATAAACAGGCACAAAAATCAAATCGCGAAGATGTTCTTTGTTTTAGTGAAGGCGAATGTGTTGATCATATCAAGGCGCGTGAAAGTTTGAATATAATGGCAACTGTTTTGCCAACAATACAGTTAGAAATGCCAAAAACAGAATCTCGTGGTGCAACAATTGGTAAGGGTGCTGCGATTGGTGCGGCCGTTGGTGCTGGTGCTGGTGGTTTGGCAACTGCGATTACTGCGTTGGTTGAACATGATAATATCAACTGTCGTGTTGGTGATGGTTTGACTCAAGTAGGATTGAACAAATCGTATTCAATAGATGGTTTGAAAGATTTGTATGTAAAATGGAAATTAAATCTGCCAGATACACAGGTTATTGGTGGTGGTACGACTGTGAAAGACAAATCATCATGGGAAGATGCGTGTAAGACATATGTGTCCGAAGAAGCGTGTGAATCAGCAGAGTTCTATTACAAGAATGCAGTTGGTGCATTGGAATGGGTATATTCTGCATGTGAATATGATTCAGCTGGTGAGACATGTGACCCAAATGCAACATTATTGAAATCGTATGATGTTAAATAAAAAATTCCCCCAGATGGGGGATTTTTTATTGGTTTTTTTTTATATATTTGATATTTTCTAGATCATGAAAAAAGATATTCCTGATTTTAATTTAGAAGTATTATCTGGATGTGATATTGTTGCAGGTGTAGATGAGGCAGGGCGTGGGCCATTGTGTGGACCGGTGGTGGCTGCTGCTGTGATATTCCCAGATCGGGATATTCACATTCCAATTGTTATTCGTGATTCAAAACAAATGTCTGCGCATCAACGCGCGGATGCGTATGAATGGATTGTCAATAATACTGTGTGGGCTGTGGCAGAATGTAGTCCAACAGAAATTGATGAAATGAATATTTTGTGGGCTTCGATGTGTGCTATGAAACGTGCAGTTGATAAATTACAAATAAAACCACATTGTTGTTTAATTGATGGTAATCGTGTGCCAGATGGTATAAATGGACAATCTGTGGTCAAGGGTGATGCAAAGTCTTTATCAATTGCTGCAGCATCTATTATTGCAAAAGAAACACGTGATAAAATTATGCGTGATTTATCAAAAGAATTTCCGCAATATGGATGGGATAAAAATGCGGGGTATCCAACAAAATCTCATTTACAGGCAATCGAAATATATGGTATAAATCAACATTATAGAAAAAGTTTTGGACCGGTTAAAGAAAGGATGAAAAATGAAAGTTCGCACGATTGAAAATGTAGAAGTTTGTGGAAAATTTGTATTGTTGCGTGATGACTTTAATGTACAAATAGTTGATGGAAAAATCACAGACGCATTTCGTATTGAACAAAGTATGCCTACAATAAATGCATTGCGTGATGCAGGGGCTAAAATCGCAATTGTTGCACATCGTGGACGACCAAAGGGGCAGAGAAATTTGGAATACACATTACAACCAATTGCGGACTTTATGAATATTCCGTTGATTCCTGATTGTTTGGATAAAGAATTTATGAACTATATGCAAAATGGTGATGTTGTATTGTTGGAAAATGTTCGTTTTTACGATGGTGAAGAAAAAAACGATCCTGTATTTTCTGCAGAATTGGCACGTGGTTTTGACCTGTTTATAAATGATGCGTTTGCAGTTTCGCATCGTGCACACGCAAGTACTGTGGGTGTTGCTGAAATTCTGCCATCGTATGCAGGTAAATTGTTGGCAAATGAAATTGAGCATTTAACTGATGTTATGGAAAATCCAAAACGCCCATTGTTGTCCATTGTTGCAGGAAGTAAGGTTTCAACAAAGATAGGTGTTTT
Organism: Candidatus Enterousia sp.; assembly: GCA_045613445.1. GTDB lineage: Bacteria > Pseudomonadota > Alphaproteobacteria > Rs-D84 > Rs-D84 > Enterousia. Next base: position 24,122 of record JAZLAZ010000020.1, read on the forward strand.
GAAGGCATTGGCAAAATTATCAGATACAATGATTATTGGTGGTGCATTGGGGACAACATTTAATTATGCAATGGGAGGGCAGGTTGGAAATTCGTTGTATGAAGCAGATCAAAAAGATACTGCATTGGAAATACTGAAATATGCCAAAGAAAATAATTGTGATATCTTGTTGCCATTAGACAAGGGTGTTGCCAAGGAATTCGCACGTGATGCACAAAGATTTAACAAAGATTTTACACAAATTGAACCAGATGATGTAATTATTGATGCAGGTGTTGCGACAACAGAACGTGATACAAATGCGATTCGTTCTGCGCGAACTGTTATTTGGAATGGTACTGTTGGTATGGCTGAATGGATGCCAACTTGGTCATATGGTTCATTTGCATTGGCAAATACGATTGCAGAACAAACACGTGCAGGAAAATTGGATAGTATTATTGGTGGTGGTGATACAGTTGCTGCGTTGGAAGCTTGTGGTGTCAAGGATGATATTACATATGTTTCTACGGGTGGTGGGGCGTTTTTGGAATTTATCGAAGGTCGTGTTTTGCCAGGTATTGCAATACTGGAATATAAATAAAAATCCCCAAACGGGGATTTTTTATTCATCTTGAATATTGTTGTTGTGGAACCGAATTGTTGTTTGTTATGCGCGTCAGTGACATTTTCTGAACAGATACATCATCGTATTGCTTTTGTAGTGACAAGTCAATGCGATCATATACATTTTTTGGTGCAAAATTAGATTTGTTCATAATGTCTGTATATGAAATTTTGTGTGGTAGTGTCAATGTCATAATTGGCACGTTTATATGATTGTTGATAATTTTTTGACATTGATTATCTGCATTTATTTGCAGTTCTTTTAATAGTTTTAATATTTTGGGTGGAATAGTATTGTTTTTTGATTTAGAAAATTTTATCTTTTCCATAAACTCCATAATTTCTTTGCGTGTTTCGGTGTTCATATATACATTCGCAAAGTATGGATCGAATAATTCAATTTCAGGATGTGTAAGTAATAATTTATTTAATTTGATTTCTTGTTCTGGTGTTAGTTTGTTTGTTCGGGCGATAGTTTGTATTTCAATGGCATCAATGTAGTCAATGTATATGCTGTGAATAGTGCTATTCCCATAAATACGTTTTTTTAGATTTAGTGGATTTAACATATATGTTAGATAAGCTTGGTTGTAAATTTTGGCCAGTGTTATTCGTGTAAAAATGTTGTCGTATTGATTTATTACAAAATCATGTGGTTTTTTTATGCTGATTTCTGTGTCCAGTACAGAATTTGCTGTGATGCGTGAATTGTATTTTTCAACCAAGGGAACTAATGTGTTCATGGAGGTAAGATACAATTCTTTGTTATTTGTTTGTTCATTATATTCGCGAATTATTTTTGCAGTTGTTAAAAATATGTCAGAATATAATTTTACAAGTTTTGGATTATTTTGATGCTGAATAACAAATTCAATAATATTTACAATACATTTTTTGTATTCTTGGTTTTTTCCAATTTGTGTTATGTCACTGGTGGCAACATGTAGCGCCTTGGTCATAATAAGTTCTGGATTTTTTAATCGGTTAAAATATTTCCCATCAATAATAAATCTGAATGCGTCATATTCTGGCATGTCAGATGCGCGTTTGTTTGCAGCCGTTATAATAATGTCTGATTTGTTAGTAATGTTTAATTTATTTTGTAATTCAGGTGTAATACTGTTTGCTAAATAATTCGCATGATGCATAGATAGACGCATTTGTTCATACATTTTATCTGGGTGATCTATTTTATTTAATAAATCAATCAACTGATTGATGTTGTACTTTTCTGGGGTCGCGTTATATGTTTTTATAATATGATCGTGCACTGTTTTGATTTCTGATTCAGAAATAGAATCATTTACAGCGCGACGGATAGAATCTGCCTGAGCATCGAAAAAATCGATGGTACTTTTGGGAATTTGAGTAATTTTGCTAAAATCGGTGATTTGTTTTTGTTGTGGTATAGAATCTGTTGTGTTGGTATCTGTGGCACGTGCTGATGGTGATAGACCCAGAAAGGTTAGCGGTAATAAAAACTTTTTGATATTCATAATGGCTATTGTAACACATAAAATGTGTTTTGTCAAACATGTTCCTTGTTGTTTAGGATGTTTTTTGAATTTATCGAAGGTCGTGTTTTATCAGGTATTGCAATACTGGAATATAAATAAAAATCCCCAAACGGGGATTTTTTATTTTGTTTTATTGTATTGGCATCTTCTGCATATGTTTAATCCGTGCAACATTGCAGCATGTTCGCTGACATGTGTGCCAGGGGTGTGCATGTCACCAATCTTGACCCAGAATTGTTTTTTAGGATCGCATGTAATACGACACTTTTCCGCGCAGCCATTACAATGAATGTCTGATTTTAATTCAAATGTTTTCTTGCCAGATGTCTGGGTGTCATAGTGTGTACACAATTTACACAGATTTAATCCGAAATCATATGTGTTGTCATTTACAGAACAGTGCACCTGTGTTTCACCAATAACAAGATAACCAAATGACAATGCATAGATGTCACAATTTTGATTGCAACCATTACAATGTGCGCCAAGTTTATACATGCTATATCCCTTTTGTTTTCAGGGAATATAGCATGTCGTAGCTAGTTAGTCAATCTTTACAGAAAATATTGTTTGTTGCTTTTCTGTATCCAATGGATGGTATTGAAATTGGACTGTTGCAAAATCTATGTTCTTCATATCAATACTGCGAATCGTTCGATTGTACATTGTGTGGTAATAGATAATCTTGTTTTTAAGGTCTGTTGCAATCGTCCATTGTGTTGCTGCAGGCATATCTGTTGGGGATTTCCCAACCGCGTATTCGACACCAGATGGAATATCAACGTTGTTCAAGATGTGAAATGCTTGTTCAACCGATTTTTCGCCTGTGTCTTGTTCCAGTGCAAATGTTTTTAAGAATGCTGCGCGAACAAATCGTGATGGTGGGGTAAAGTCGCCGGGTAATCCGCGCAGACCAGAACCAGAACCAAATGCGTGTAATGTAATTGGACCAAATTGTGTGGGGCCGGCAGTGCCTGGATGCAGATTTACATAATTATTCAAATTTGTCATATGCCATGGAAATCCTGGAGAATTAGTCAGAACACCAATTTCGTTTTCATAAAAGTTTGGGCGGCCGTCAACTATTTCTAAGACAACTTGGCGACCATTTGGTTCTGTTATGCGCCAGTGTACAGTTGATGCGGTTGGATCAATGTTTATGATGCGAACATCGTTGATTGCGGCTTTGACCTGGTCAATGGTTGAAAATCGTGACAATATCCATGAAACAACTTGGAAATCTGCCAGTGATATATCTTTGCTTTTTTCATTGTATTCTTGGTATTCGCCATAGTTCGGGAAATAGAACAGGGCAGCCGATAAACCCGCTTCATTTGTGCCATCAACAACAAATTCTGGCTGTTCAACAGCGATTCCGGCATAACCATACAATGATATAAAGTTTAAACCGTCCATTGTTCCGTCTGGTAACAGTGATTGATTATGATGACCGCGTGGGACGATGGTGTACAGATTGTTCATTTCGGATCCCGACCAATCAACAGTGCGTGCGACAACAGTTGCGTTGTCTTTTGATTTTAATGTTATGCCGGTGCATGCGCTGGCATTTTGTATTAGTGCGATACAGATGCTTAGTGTTGCGATAAATAAATTTTTCATAGTTGTGTCCTCCTTGATATAAATTATCTATATTTTTAAGGAGTTTGCACTAGGGATGTATTGCTAATTACATTGACAGTAATGGTTGCCAGATTTTTAGTATCTCGTTATAGTCTGCGTACATTTCAAGAAATTCAATCGTAGAATATATTATTTCTAGTTGTTTTTGTGACCATTTGTATTTGTCGTTATAACGCAGTTTTTTTTCAAACCATTGTGATACGGTTAAATCATTTGGGTCTTTGTGCGTTAGGTATCTTTGTTCAAAGTTAGCACTGAACCAATCACATATCATTTCAATCAATGTTATGTTGCTGATTTCTGATGCGTTTGAATAGTAGTTTATATGGTGTGGTTGTGTGGCATGATGTTCATCACTCATCGTTCTGAATAGTTCGCAATATTTTTCGGGAATATTATATTCAGGATGATAACTAGCATAATTTATATACGAGTATGCAATCATCATTGGGCCAGAATTTTTATCGTTATCATGTTCTGGGAAATGGTAACCTAAGAGTCCTGCATGATAATTCAGGCAATTGATATGTGCCTGGGTTCGGATAAAATGAAATTTGTTGATAGTTTCGATTGGGATCTGCATGGAATATATTATATCATAAGCATTAAAATATTTTAATTGCAAAATGAAAATAAGAAGCGTATAATATGCGTCGCATTGGGGCATAGTTTAATGGTAGAACTCCGGACTCTGACTCCGTCAGTGTTGGTTCGAATCCAGCTGCCCCAACCAAAATTCAAACGCCCCGTGTGGGCGTTTTAATTTTTGGTTATGGGGTAATGAGATGAGAACCAACAGTTCGAGCCGTAGGCGAAAGGGGCCCATAGAGCGAAAGCGAATATGGGAATTACAATCCAGCTGCCCCAACCAAGATAGACAAACCCGTCGATAAAGGCGGGTTTTTGTTTGGTTTCTAATGTTTCCAGTGAGTTCGAAAGTTAAATTTTGAAAAATGGCAAAAAAAATTATCATTTTCGAACTTTTGTGGTATAATATTTTGTATGAAAACAGAGAGTTATAATAAAGCCATAGATAAAGTTCATGCACTTGTTGGTGAATCTGTAACTAAACAGATACCTACATTGGATCATGTTATGGATGTTGAGCATATGTCCGAATCAGATAAAATCTGGTATGAAGCATATAAAAAATATGGGAATCGTAATCATACATGGCAAGATTTTAAAGATATGTTTTATGGTGATATGCAAACCATGCAAAAAACGGTTGTAAACTGGAAAACTTGGGATGAAATAAATGATTTATTATCCCAATCCGATGTTTTAAGAACAGAAGTGCGAAAATTACTAGGAAAATACGATATACGTTCTATTAGCGAAGAAAAAATAGAAGAATATGCACGTATAAAAAAAGAACACCCCGATTTAGTAGCGATTTATGAAAAATATCTGGCTGTTGATGATTTAACACATGCAAATTATTCTACATTTAATCCACAAGTTGCGAAACTGGAAAAAGAATTTGAAATAAAATCAAAAGCTATAAACCCTGATGATAAAAAATCAAAAATAGATTTAATTGTAGAATATATAAAAAAAATGGACGAATATGTTGATTTAAAAAACGGTGATTTTGTGCTTGGCGAACGTATAGAAATGTACAGAAAAATTATATTGAAAGATTCAACAATTTTAATGATGATACAAAATTTTGATAATTTATCTGGTGCAGAAAAGGTTGATTTGGCGCGTATGATTTTAAATAAAAGTGCAAAAATTACAGGCACACCAACAGGAAGAGTGATCCACGATGATGCTACTGATGGACCACATGTATTAAGAGAAAATCAAGGCGCTGGATACAATAAAAAAGGTGAAAGATTTTTATTTCGTGGGGATGTGTCTAATTTTTCTAAATTATGGAACTTTTTGAAAACACTGGCACATGAAGATGCGCACAGAATTGATTATTATAATGCAGAATATGGTATGATTGGGACTCAACTTATGCAATTTGTAGAAAATAATTATCTGAATAATTCAGATATTGATGAAGAATTATATCGTAAATTTGCTACCGAGCAAAGTTCTTACTATCTTGATAAAACAATCGGGTCTGCATTGAAATACGAAATAGAACACCAAAATTCATAAATCAAGTAAGAAATAGTTTATCTTTAATTTCATAAATCTCTTTTCCAATCTTTACCAATTCGGTTCGCGAATTGCATGACATGCACAACCAAGATAAGATAAAAATGTCCCTATGGGGCATTTTTATTTTATTCGGGGTGGCTGGATCGGTCAGAGTGTCAACGGCACGCACGACCAATACGAGAATAGACAATTAAAAAAATCTTCAAAAATCGACCAAGGGAGATTTTTTTGATTTTTATTATTGTATATCGAGGCACCCAGCTGCGACCGATCAAGATTGACAAACACGTCGATAAAGGCGGGTTTTTGTTTGGTTTCTAATGTTTCCAGCGAGTTCGAAAGTTGAGTTTTAGAAAACATCAAAAAATTGTCATTTTCGAACTTTTGTGGTATAATTCTGTAGAAAAAAATAAAGGTCATAACATGGAAAAATTCTTTGAAATATTTAAGAAAAATCAAAAAACAGAAAGATTAGAACTTCGTATTTTGGAACCAACAATTGAAAATGCGAAGTTGGTATGGGATATTGTTAAATCACAAAATCCAGACGATTTCAAATATGTATGGTTCACAGCTACACATAATTCTCATATGACAGAATCTTTGGAAGAAACTTTACAAAGAATTAAATTAGATTATGAATCTAAAACAGGTTGTGCATATTATATATTCCATAACGGTAATTTTGTTGGTTATCAAAGAATTCATTATGTTGAATCTTCAAGAACCTTGCAATGTGCAGCAGTTTGGTTTGTTAAATCTGCATGGGGTAATGGTTTTAATCAAGAAGTTCATAGGAAATTAGAATCTATGGCATTTGACGAATTGGGTGCAAATCGTATATGTCGTCAAATCATGCCAGCCAATATTCGTTCAAAAAAATCTATTGAAGCTGGTGGGTATCACCTTGATGGTATAGACAGACAAGCAGAAATGCAACCTGATGGCAGTTTTACTGACAGGTGTTTATATTCTAAATTGCTAAGCGAATATAAACAAAAATAAAAAGGATTTTGGTTTTGATGTATCTGATGAAAATATATCTGATATATTAAATGCAATTCCAAATTGGAACGAACCAAATATAAACGGTGGTATTACAAATAAAATTTGGGCAGAAAACAAAAATAATTTTCAATCTCTCGTCCAATCTCCGCCAATTCGGCTCGCGAATTGCATGACGAGTACAACCAATATAAAAACGCCCAAATGGGCGTTTTTTTAAAATGGAATATCATCACCGATTTCAGAAACGGATATTTCTTCGCGTGGTTGTGGTGCAGATGGTGTTGATGAGCTGTATTCACCACCGTCAATTGTTTTTGCACCAGACAGAATAACCATTTGGCCTGCGAACTGATTTAATACAACTTCGGTTGTAAATACGTCTGCACCGGATTGGTTTTGCCATTTGCGTGTGCGCAGGGAGCCTTCTAAATACAATTTTGTGCCTTTTTGCAACATACGTTCTGCAACTTCGACCAAGTTCGAATTAAAGATTACAACACGATGCCATTCTGTTTGTTCTTTCTGTTCGCCTGTGCTACGATCGCGCCAACGTTCAGATGTTGCCAATGAAAAGCTGACAACTTTTTGACCGCTGCCCATTGTGCGAACCTGAGGTTCTTGACCAATATTTCCAACCAAGATTACTTTATTTATACTGCCTGCCATAATCGCTTCCTTTGTTTTTTGTTTTTAGTATGATTTATTTGAGCAATTATGGCAGAAAAATGCAAGGATTTTTTAGAAACTGATTTTTGACTTTGCCAAGATATAAAATTCATCTGTGCCGTATGGATTGTCAACAAAACCCATTGTTACTGATTTGTATGTAGCTGAATATTCAATTGCTGGGCGTGTTGCCATGCCAATCGCATAATCTGAAAAAACATAGCTGCCGTTTGCACTGCGACCTGATAATGTATGTAAATACATTTGACCGCCAACAATTGTGTCTGGTGTGCCAACAGATAACTTGAAATCATTATACTGTAATGCAATGTTTGCAGATGCAGTGAATATATTTGAAAAACCTGATATGATTGATTCTGCAGATGTCTTTGGTGTCATTGAACCAAATGTTGTGCGATATGATAATGTTATATCACCAAATGTAATTGCGTCACTGAAACCAACAAAGCTTAAAATATCATTTGATTTTGTTTGTAAAATACCACTGGCATTCATCATGTCTGTTTGTTTAAAGCCAATTTCAATGTTGCCTATCTTTACATTATTTATGTCATGGTTTGTCAGACGTTCAAAACCGATACCACGATTTTTAACTGTGATATTATCATTCAAGTTTGTTTCAAATGCGCGACCAAAACTGTCAACAAAAGATAATTTGATGTTTTGTGATTTTAACTGATTGCCAATTGTGCTGCTGATGCGGGAATGTTGCATTGCGATATTTGTGCTGTCTGATACTGGAATTGTTGTTGCACCAACAGGGCGGGTTGCACGTTCCATATCCAGCAAACCATGACCATATATCGCGTCAACCCCAGTGTCACCTAAATCACGTGCGGTTGTGAATAACAAGTTTGTTATTTCAGATGATTTCATGTATGGAAATGCTTCACGAATTACTGAAATCGCAGCTGATACGATTGGGGCTGCAAAACTGGTGCCATTCAAGTTTTTGTTTGATGCGCTGGATTTCAAATCTGTACCAGGTGCTGTGATGCAATAATTCATTGTGACACCACATGCATTGCTGAAAGTGGCCAATGATTGTGTGTCACTGTCCCATGCAACAACATTTACAAAATGACCTTTTAATTCTGGAATGACACGTGGCATTGCAGATAATGAACTGGATTGAAAGTTATATTCATTGCCAGCCGCCCAAACAAAAATCGCATCGTTTTGTGTTGCAGCATTTGATAACGCATCGATAAAATGTTTATCTGTCATGTATTCTATTTGGTTGCGAGAATATACTTCGTTTGCAAAAGAATCTGTTGCAGACCAACTGAAATTGTATATGTTCGCATCAGATGCAGATGAAATAATGTCACCAATTTCATAAAATGACTTAAAGTTGCCAGAAGTGTCGACAACTTCGTATATTGCAATATTTGCATCTGGGGCAATCTGGTCAGATGCAATGTGGGCAACGCCACTGCCATGAGTTGTGTTTATGCCAGAATCAAATACAGCAATTGTAGAATTTTTGCCTGTAAATCCGCGTGCCAATGAATATCCTAAACGAATATCATCGTACTGTTTTGTATTGCGTGTATATGAATTTTGATTTGTTACACTGGCAAAACGTGCATAGTCGATATCATTGCCAACTTCGTCATATGATGCGCGTGTTGGTATGCTTGGTGTGTTGTCGGAATTGTTGCTGGATGTGCCTAATAATGCAATCGCACCGCCAATCAATGCGATGCTGCCACCAGCAACTGTTGCGCTGGTCGCAAAAGAAAATGTTTTTTCGTTTGAGCATTTTTCTGGGTTTGAAATACGGTACATGTCATTGACACACTGGTTTGTGCGTGCCACAGCAGGTGCAACAACAAGTGCACAACTGATAAATGCCGACAAAAATGTTCTGTATGAACTCATCTGTTTTCTCCATCGCTGGCAGGTATCACACCCACACATATTTAATATAGTACAAATATACTGTTTTGTCAAGGTTGTGCGTAAAAGTTCCTAGACAAAAGGGTGACGTCTTGTGATATACTGAATACACAGAAAATAACCAAGGGGGTAATTATGAAAAAAATATCAATATCTGTATTTAGTGTTTTGATGTCTATTGGCTGTGCGTTTGCGAATTTTAGTGGACCTGATAATATGGCAGTAGATACACAACATGTAAACCCAAAGGGTGGATTTGTTGGCGGTAAAGAAACAATCGTTACAGTTAAACAGGTATCTGAAATGCGAGATGATGTGCCTGTAATTGTTCAGGGACATATTTTGCAACGCGTTGGCGATGAAAAATATTTGTTTGAAGATAATACTGGTTCAATGACAGTGGAAATAGATGATGATGACTGGCGTGGTCAAACAATTACACCAGCAGATACGGTGAAACTGTATGGTGAAGTTGATAGGGGGATTTTCAAAACAGAAATCGATATAGATTATGTTGAAAAAAATATAAGATAAAGCCCCGTTTGGGGTTTTATTTTTTTGTGGCCCAAAACAGTGACCATACCCATGCGATTATTGACCAACCAAAAACCCAACTGCCCAATCGAACGGCGTGCATGTCTGGTTTGCCCTTGCCATTTTGACGGGCAATCCACGCAGGTGCTAATATAACAATAATCAGCAACAGTACGCATAATGCGTACCTGGTAAATAGTAAAATTTCAGTTATTCCAATCATTTTTTATAAAAAAGGGGGCGTTTGCACGTCCCCCCTAACATTCTTTATGGCTGGATTATATACCATACTTTGCGTTCTTGTCCAGTTCTTCTTCGATGCGAATCAACTGATTGTATTTTGCCATACGATCTGTGCGTGACATTGAACCAGTTTTTATTTGCCCAGCGTTTGTAGCAACCGATAAATCTGCAATTGTTGTATCTTCGGTTTCACCGCTGCGATGTGAAATTATAACACCGTAATTTGCATCTTGGGCCATTTTGATTGCGTGCAATGTTTCGGTCAAAGTGCCAATTTGATTTACTTTGATTAAAATTGCATTTGCAATATTATTTGCAATCCCACGTTCCAAACGCGTAGGATTTGTTACAAATAAATCATCACCGACCAGTTGACATTTTTTACCAATTCTTTCTGTCAATTTTTTCCAACCGTCCCAGTCTTCTTCGGCCAGTGCATCTTCGATTGAAATAATCGGATATTCTGTTATCAGTTTTTCATAAAATGCAATCATTTCATCTGAATTTAACTGTTGACCTTCAAAATTATAGATGCCGTTTGAATAAAATTCAGATGATGCAACATCTAATCCAATTGAAACTTGTTCGCCAGGGATATATCCAGCAGAAGTTATTGCAGATATGATTGTGTCTAATGCATCGTGACAGCAATTGAAGTTGGGAGCAAAACCACCTTCGTCACCAACATTGGTAGAATTTCCGCTTTTCTTTAATATTGATTTTAAGTGATGGAATATTTCAGAACCCATGCGAATTGCATCTATTTCGGATTTTGCGCCATTTGGAATAATCATAAATTCTTGGACGTCCAGACCATTATCTGCATGTGCGCCACCGTTGATAATGTTCATCATTGGACGTGGTAAAACGCATGGATTGTCGTTTCCATATATATTTGCAATGTATTTATACAAAGGTGTTTTTTTTGCGTTTGCAGCAGCATGTGCAATTGCCATAGATACAGATAAAATTGCGTTTGCGCCCAGTCTTTCTTTGTTTGATGTGCCATCTAATGCCAACATTTTATTGTCGATTTCTGATTGTTGGGTCGCGTTCATGCCAATCAAAGCAGGTGCGATAATTTCATTTACATGTTTTACAGCGGTTGCGACACCTTTGCCCATGTATGTATCATCGCCGTCACGCAATTCCAAGGCTTCGAATGTGCCTGTGGATGCACCAGATGGAACGGCTGCGCGCCCAAATGCACCATTGGATAATTCAATATCGCATTCAATGGTTGGATTTCCGCGACTGTCCATGATTTGACGTGCATGTATTTTTTTTATTGAAAACATACTTTTTACTCCCTTGTTTTATCATGTTATTTTGAAAATCGTCTTGCCTTGTGGGGGCTAAATGTGGCATAATTATAAGCATATTTATGACAGGAAGAAAAGAAGAAAAAATGTTCAAAAAGATAATTTCTTTGTTGTGCTGTGTTGTGCCGGTGGCAGCAGTGGCAGATATTGTTGATGTCTCAGAAACAGATGTGACAACAGGTGGTGTTATTTCTACGGATTTACCGTTGTGGAAAGATGCTGTGGCTGCGGGGGATACTGTGCGTATAAATTACGGTAATCAGATAAGTGATGTTGATATTGCTGCCGATAATACCACAGGGGTTGTTTTTTCAGACAGTTTGATTGTTGGGTATAATGGTGAATCTGGTTTTAGTACGTTTGGAAATTTGTATATAATGGATAATGCAAATACGGATTCTGTGTTCAAAATTTCAACTGGGCGTCAGGTTTCTGTTGGAACTTTGATACAGGTATTAGATTCTTGGAATTTAGAAATAACAGGCAGTGTAAATTCATCTGGTGTGACAGTGGCAGATGTTATCGCAGGTGGTATAAGTGTCGAAAATAATGCAGGGTTGCAGTTTTCTGGTTTGAATGCAGTTACAGTAAATGGTGGTGTGACTGTGGCAGATGGTGCGTTGCTGCAAATCAATAATGTTGGTGCTGTTGCCATGGGTGGGCTAAATGCAAATGGAACAGTAAATATCACTACTGTTAAACTTGGTCAAAATGGTGGTGCAACCAGTGGTGATTTAACCATGGATGGTGCGAAATTTGCAAGTGGTGCAACTGTAAATGTTGCGGGCGATATAACTGTTTCTGGGACATTGCAAAATGATTCTGAAGACGCAGAAGTTTCAATTGTAACAGGTGGGGGTATTGTTGTTGGTAATTTGGAAAATTCTGGTCGGTTGATGACAATCAGTAATGCTGCACTGACTGTCAATGGAACAATGAAAAATGACAATGTTGATGGTAAATTAGTTTTGGAAAATTTACAATCATGGCAGGTTTTGGGAACTGGTGAAAATGGGTATTCTTTTATCAATTCGGGGGATTTTATAGGTGCTGTATCTGGGTTGACTAAATTGGCGCATGGTTGGAATATTACAGGTATGGATGCGTCAAATATTTTTTCGTTGACCACAGGTCAAATTGATTTAGGTGGTAATAATGCGATATTAAATGTTTTGAATGATTTTGAATTGAATGTAACAAATGGTAATTTTGTCGCTACGACGATTTCAAATGAAACAAATAATGCGCACTTGGGTATTTCTGTGTCTGGGGCTTTGACAGCAGGATATGTTTTGGATAATGCAGTTGTATCTGGAACCGAAAATTCAATGCAGTTGGATGCGTCGCAGATTGTTTTGAATGGACAAAAAATTGATGATGTAAATACCGCAATCAATGTGTTGTCTGGGGCATCAACTATGCTTTCGGCGTCAGATTCACTGACTGTGAATGCGTTGGTTTCAAATCAAGGAAAATTGACTTTGAACAGTGCAAGTGTGGTATTGGGGACTGTTTCAAACAGTGGTAGTTCTGCAAATTTGAAGATTGGTTCCTTGTTAAATGATTCTGGCAGTGTTGTAATAGCAGGTAATATTACAAATGATGACGGAAATGTGCTGGTGAATTCCAAGAGTATACAAATTGCGGGTGATGTTATAAATAAAAGTGGAATTTTTGAAGTCTTGGGTTCTGATGCAAATGGGTCGGCAATGTCGATTGGTGGTATAAATCTGTCTGGTGGTGTTGTCAATATAAATGCCAGTGCAGGAAGTTTAGCAATACAAAATGATATTGAGGTTGATGGTGGTACATTGAATTTTGCTAATTCTGTTAAAAATGTGACTGTTGGTGGTGATTTAACTGTTGATGGAGATGTCGTTTTGGGTGGGACAGATAATATTGCAAATAATATGAATTTAGCATCCAGTTCTGTTGTGTTAAATGCCACGGGTGATATAACCATGAATAATCTAGACGCATCAAAGTCTGGATATTCAGCACAGTTTATATCTAATGATATTCAAATTAAAGAAGATGTAAATGTGGCCAGTGGCAGTGTGATTATATTTGGTAATACTAATGTAAATGCGACATCAGGATTGGAAATCGATGGCTTGATGACGGTTGAAGCGTCTGGGGGTGTTAAAATTTATTCCAAGACAACGGGTGTAAATGCATTGAATAACAGTGGGTTGATAACTGCATATGGAAATGCAATTGTTGCAACCGGTGGTAATCTGGATATTACAGGTTCTGTCAGATTTGATGCAAATGCAACTATGGGTGCAGGATTATCATTGATGAATAATTCGTTGTTTACATTACAGACCACGGGGCAGGGGGCAAATATAGCATTGGGATCTGTTGATGTCGCTGGTGGTAAAAGTTTATATTTGGATTCTGAAAAGGGTGGTGTAAATATTGTTAGTGGTGCAACTAATTCTGGGACATTGCAAATTGATGCATCTGGTTTAATTGATGTTGATGGAAATATAACAAATTTGGGAACGCTAAATTTAACAGCCGGTGCTGTTCAAGTTGCAAATATTGAAAATGGTACGAATGGTACCGTGAAATTGGTATCAACAGGTGATGTTGACATCGTGGGGATTTCAAACAGTGGTACATTTAATGTCGCATATGATAATTTTGGATCTGCGGTTGATATGTTGAATGTTACAAATACAATTCAAAATTCAGAAGGTGTGATGAATTTGTATGCAGAACAAATTAGTGCATCTGATGTGTCCGTGCTGGGGGGTAAATTAAATCTGTACGATGTTACAAATATTGCTGTTGGTAATAGTATATATGTCGATGGTGATATTTATCATGGTGACACAGGTGGTAATTTGAATTTAGTTGATGTTGCAAAAGTTGATGCAAAAACATTGACAGTAAACGGCAATTTGATTGCAGATAGTACTGATGTTGCGTATGAAATAACTGATTATGTTAGTGTAATTGGCGATATAAGTGTTTTGTCGGATGCGGTTGTGAATTTTGATGTTACAAATGGTTTTGCGGTCAATGATTTGTTTAATAGTGGCGATGTTACAATTGTTGCAGAAGGTGGTATTGAAGCAACTGGTGCAATTGAAAATAATGCAGGTATATTAGATTTAGATTCTAAATCATCAGATATTACAGCAGGGGCAGTGACCGTAAATGGTGGCGGTGTGGTTTTATCTGGTAATGGTATAACAACATCAGGTATGTTCAAGGCTAATGGTATATTGGGGCAGGGGACAAGTTCTGCGTCTGTTGTTATCAATGAAAATGATTATGTAATGAATTTGGGGAATTTGTATGTAGATGGTATTTCGCAAAATGGAAAACTGATAATCAATTCCAGTGATATTGATGTTATGGGAAATATTGATGCATCTGATTTGTATTTCGTGGCCAGTGATGCAAATAATTTTATGAATGTTTATATCGATGGAGATGTTTCTGGAAATGTTGATTTCGTTGGTTTAGAAACAATGCATATAACAGGTAATTATTTGTTTAACAATAACAGCTTGATTGATGTTGCTGTTTTACCTTATGCGTCTGGTGCAGGTTCTGTTGATATCAATTATTGGGCAACTATCAGTTTGCAAGATGATGACAGTTTTGGTCGTATTATAAATCCAGAAGGTGCAAATGTATCAGCATTGATTACTGTTGACGGAAATTTTACTTCTGATTTAGATGTGACGGGTTTGGGCGATTTGAATGCACCAGTGTTACAGGATTCTCAGATTGGTTTGCAGCTGTTTGATATGGTTGATACTGGTGATGCAATTTGGTTGCTGTATGCAGAACAAGGTGTATATGATTTAGATATAAAAATTCGTAACTTGAATGTAAAATTCTGTAATGAAGATGCATCGATTTGTGTGCCATATTATAATGATTTAGATAAATCGAATCCTGATTTGCCGGCGTATGTATCTGTGCGTGATACAAACAGCGATGGTTTGGCAGATAGTTTGTATGTTGTATTTGATAATCGATTCGGTGGACCTGTGGAAGTCTTTGGAATTCAGCCTATTGTTGAACGCGAAACCAATCATACAGATGGTCAATATTTTGCAGCGGGGGCATTGGATCAGATGATTGCAGGGCAATTGGAAAATAATAAGTTCTTTAACAGAACACCAATAGAAGTTATTCCTGTGTTATTCCAAGATACAAATTTATCAACTGTTGCAAATGAATTATATTTGCGTATGGAAGATTATGTTACAAATCGTGACGGTACTGCATTGACCAAATTTAGCGGTCTGTTTGAAAATTATGAACTGGAACAAGTGGCAGGAATTATGTCATTAAATGAACATACGTCATTCCGTTCGTTCGAAGATAGAATGTTTGATGAATTTATTTGGAATCGTAATCGCAACTTGAAAAAGTCATGGCTGGATGTTGATTATGGTATGTTCTTTCAAGAAAATATTGATGGGCATCATGCAGACGGTGATAGATTTAGTATTGCAGGTGGATTTGATTGGCAAGAATCAGATACTTTGATTCTGGGATTGTTGGCTCGTGTGTCGCATTCTTCATCTGCATTGAATCAAGATATTGACCTAAGTTATGGAAATGTATCTCAGTTCGGGTTTATTGATACAAATGTGTCTGATACTAATATTGGGTTGGGCGGGTACTTGATGAAGACATTGGGTGAAAAATATCGTATTTATGGAAATATGTTTATGGATGCGCATATATTTGATGTTCAACGCGAACAAACATTTGTTGATACGATTGAAGGTCATGGTAATGCGTTTAGCGTTATGTCAGAAGTCGGGTTGATGCATGATATCTTGAATCAATATATTGTTGGCAATGTTTATGCGCGTGTTGGATATAACTTTGGATTAGATATCAAGGAACAAGCCGCTGGTTCTGATTATATGCGTATGAAATCAGATGGATATTTGCTTTTAACCCCAGGTTATTCATTGATGGCACAAAAAAGAATATATCCGTCTGTGTGGTTCCAGATTCGTCCATATGCATCTGTTGGTATTGAATATGATGTTTTGGGTATGTCAGATTCTGCAGAATATAAATTTGTGACTGCGAACAAGTATTCACAATATGGTATTGAAATCGATCCGTTATGGGCGAATATTGGTGGTGGGGTTGAAATGTTGTCTGCGCGCGGTATTCAATTTGGTTTGGATTATCGTTATCAGTATAATACAAATATGCAATTACATAATATCAAGGTTTCTGGTTCATACAGATTTTAGAAAAGTGTCCCAATTGGGACATTTTTTCTTGTTGATTTTTAATATGTGAAAATTTATTATATTTTTGAGTCCAAAGGGATTTGGGTTCGGGACCGTAAGAAAGTCCGTAAATCAGTTGGTGTGTATTTATGATATATACCAAATCCGCAGGGTATGATGTGCGGCACAAGATGTGCCTTTTTATTATACCACATCCCCGCTTGGTCGGGGGGCCACCAGTTATACAACAGGCGTTGTCCAAAGACTGGCGGGGTCATTCTGATTTATGATTTTCTTAACCCACCCGACCGTCAAATTTCTTTGGCGGTATATTTTTATATAAAAAAATAACATTATAGGAATATTTTGTTATTGATAATGTGAAAATATGTGCTAGGAATAATATAGCTCTATTCAAGGGTTGTTATAAAAGGAGAAAATATGTCCAATACAAAACATTTGGCAGACCTGATGAAAGTCTGCAGTATCTTGCCAGTTTTTGCAGTTATGCCGGCAATGGCTGACTTGCCAAAAGTATCTGGTAATGCATGGGTTTTTGGTGATTTGCAATTAGATAGCAAAGCAGATAAATCTGTAATTGGTGGTCGTGTGCATGTTGTAAACGGTGAACGTGGCAATGATTTGCCAAACTATAATGTGGTTGGTCGTTCTATTAAATTGACTGGTGACAAAGATGCTAAAATGAATGTTTATGTGGGACCTGTAAATATGGTTTTACGTGAATTGGCAACCGATGAAAAATTCGTATATAATTGGCAAAAACCAAGTAAAACTGGTGAAACTAATTGGCAAGGTGAAGATTTAGCCAGTGGTGAAATTTCATATGAAGATGTTGATATTGCCGCACAAAATGGTATTGTGTGGGGCGATTCTGTAATGGATGTTTTGGAAAAAACTGGATGGCCAGTGGCAGATAATTATCCAAATATGGCAGCGGGTATTAGTTTGTTTGCGAATCGTGATGCAAATGTGGTTGCAGGTAGTTTGGAAGTAGAGAATACGAATCTGACATTGGATGGTTCAAAGCTGGTTGCTCAAAATGCTAAAGTCTCGAATTCTGATATACATGTTGTGAATTCTGTTGTTCCAAATGAGTTTTTAGGTGGTGGCCGTAATGCATCAGATGGTAAAACTGTAATAGAAACAAAAGATCTTGTTTTCCAAGATAATACTCGTATCGTGGTTGATGCAGGTGCAGAATTAAATTTATCTGATGCGGGAAATGTTATCATAAGAAATAATACTTATGCAGATGATCATGGAAATGGTGGGGCGATTTACAATCAGGGTACGATGACATTTCGCGCAACGGATTTTACTGGAAACTCTTCCTTGGTTGATGGTGGTGCGATTTATAATAATGGTGGTACACTGAATATCAATGGTGGTAACTTTGAAAACAATCGCGCAAGTCAAAATGGTTGGGATGACGAGGGCTATGCAGGTGCAATCTTTGATAAAGGCGAATTAAAAATCGTTGGAACAGAAACAGATAAAGTTTCGTTCGAACAAAATGTCGGGTATTCTGGTGGTGCAATATATGGTTCAAAAAACACATCCAAGGGTATGACAATTACAAATGCAGAATTTGAAGACAACCATGCAGTGGCTGATGCTGGTGCGTTGGGTATCTTTAACGACGCAAAGTCTGTTTTAACAAATGTTGATTTCGAAGATAATACTGTTGCTGTCAAATATGGCAAAGATGTTATTAAATTAGAAGATATTACAGAAGCAGACGGTGGTGGTGCAATTCAATTGGGGCAATTGGCCAGTGCAACATTGAATAATGTTCATTTTGAACATAATATCTCTGGTGTTCGTGGTGGCGCAATATCTGCGCGTCATTTTGGTGACGAAGTATTAGAAATCAATAATTCTGATTTTGAACATAATATTTCATATACTCAGGGTGGGGCAATTGCAAATGGATTTGCTGGTAAGGTTGTATCTAACTCGGTTGATTATATGTCGAATATTGCATATGAATCCGGTGGCGCGATATACAATGGTTCTGTGCCTAATTTCGGTGGCGCAGCAGTTGCAAAACCATCAACTGGTGACGGTATACTTGAATTTGCTGGTGTGAATCGATTTGAAAACAATCATGCCGGTCAAAACGGTGGCGCAATATTTAACGGTGAAAAAGGTACTGTTATATTTAATGGTACAAATACATTTGTAAATAACACTGTTGGTGAAAAATATGGTGCAAATGATATTCATAACTTGGGCAGTGTAACTGTTGCATCTGGTACAACAAAATTGTCTGGTGGTGTAACTGGTAACGGTACATTCACAATTGATAATGGTGCAGAATTGTATATCGGTTCTTCGACCATATCCCAAGGCAGTATCGTTATCAATGGTGATGTGTATGCTGATGTTCTGACAGACGGTTCATCAAAATATATTGACCGCGCAGACAAAGAAGAAAATGTACGCGAAAACAATACAGGTACATATGCAAAACTGTACGGTAATGTTTCTGGTAATGGTTCAATCAATCTGAATATCGGAACAGTTGGAACATACAAAATGTTCAATAAAGCAATTGATGACGAATTGGCTGATAATATCACTGCAGGTAAAGCGTATGATATTGATGTTATCAATGGTACAGATGTAAAAGTTACATTGAAATCTGTTGAAACATTGGCAGAAGATTCTGGTTTGTCACAAAAGGCCGCTGGTGCAATCAGCAGCTTGGCATCATCTTCTAATAGAAATATCCAGATGGTATCATTGGCCGCACAAAAGTTGCTGAATTCTGGTGATGTAGATGCTGTTGCAAAAATTGAACAAGAAACAGCAAAATTGAACCCAGAAGATAAACCGGTGACACAGTCTGTTGCGACTTCATTGAATAACCAAGTCTTGTCGCTGACAGCTGGTCGTATGTCTGGTGGTGCGCCTGTGATTGGTCGTTCTGGTGGTGATGAATCTGTTGCAACAAATGGATTCTGGGCCCAGGGACTGTATAATAAATCAAAATCTGGCAGCGCGTTTGACGGCACAACTCGTGGATTCGCGTTGGGGGCAGATACATTGATTGATAATAAGTATACTTTGGGTGCTGGGTTTGCATACAATAATACAGATATGTCTTCTGGCACACGTGATACAGAAATAGACAGTAAAACACTGTTTGTTTATGGTCAGTATAAACCAAGCAACTGGTTCGCAAACGCAACATTGGCATACACAATGTCTGAATATACAGAAGATACTGATCCGTTCGGTATCGCTGTCGAAAGCACATATGATGTCGATGTCTATGGCGCACAGTTGATGGCAGGTTATGATTTCGCAACTGGTATTACGCCAGAAATGGGATTGCGTTATCTGCATATCGCACAAGATGAATATAGTAATGGTGTAAATACAATTGCTGCATCAGATACTGATTTCTTGACAGCGGTTGCTGGATTGAAATATGCGTTCTATGTTGAAACAGAAAATATGTTAAAGTTCCGCCCAGAATTGCGTGCTGCATTGACATATGATGTTATCAATGATGGTTCACATACAACTGTTATGTTGCCAAGTGTTGGTGCGTCATATAATGTTGATGGCCAAGCATTGAACAAATTGGGTGGTGAATTTGGCATTGGTTTGACAGCTGAATACAAAGGCTTGGAATTCAGTCTGATGTACGATTTGGATGTACATGAAGATTATACTTCACAAACAGGTATGATTAAATTCCGCAGTCAGTTCTAAGACAGAAAAATCCCCCAATCGGGGGATTTTTTATTCGTTATGCAGCTTGTTTCATATGTGTTTTTATGTTGCGTATATATTTGCGCAGTTCATCAATTGGAACCAATGTACCGTCTTGTTTCTGTGCAGACCAATAATCCCAGCCATTAAAGCTGACACTGCGTTGCATTTTTGCAGCCATAACATGAATTGATGCTTTGCCATATAATTGATGTGTCAATTGACCGTCTTGTGTTATCATAACGCGTTCGCCACGCGGACTGACCAGTGTCTGGCCCATATACAGTAAACCTGCATCGATCAATTCTTTGAATGCAACACGGATCTCTTCGCGTTTTGGTTTTGTAACTTCTATATCGGTTAAATCGATTGGTTTTATGTTCGCAATGCGTTCACGAGCCGCAGAAACATATGTATTATCTTGTTCAATACCGATAAATTGACGGCCCAGTTCAATGGCAGCAGCGGCAGTTGTGCCAGAACCCATAAATGGATCAAGTATTATGTCGCCGGGTTTTGTCGATGCCAGTATTACACGGTGTAATAAATCTAGTGGTTTTTGTGTGTTATGTAAACTTTTGCCGTTGATATCTTTGACGCGTTCTTCGCCCAAGCATATGTTTAAGTCCCAATCAGAACGCATTTGTTTACCACCATTTAATTTTTTCATTGTTTCATAATTAAATGTATATTTGCCGGTCTTGGTCGGTGTCGCCCATATCAGTGTTTCGTGTGCGTTGGTAAATCGTGTGCCACGAAAGTTTGGCATTGGATTAGTTTTGACCCAAACAATGTCGTTCAAAATCCAAAAACCCATATCTTGTAATATTGCGCCAACGCGGAATATGTTATGGTAACTGCCGATTGTCCACATCGCACCATTTGGTTTTAATATGCGTTTGCATTCGGATAACCATTGACGTGTAAATTCATCATACTGTTCTGATGATTCAAAAGAATCCCAAGAGTCACGCACAGCACGCGCGGCTGTTTGATCTTCGGGACGATATAATGTTTTTGATCCCAGTTGCAGGTTGTACGGTGGATCGGCAAACACTGCATCAACAGATGCGTCTGGGATGCCACGCATTACTTCGATACAGTCACCTAATAAAATTTGATTCAGGTATTTTTCCATCTCTCCGCTTTCCCCTGTGATGTTTATTTTATCATATTTTATGGTGTAAAAATTTGCACCTTGGTCAGAAAAAGTGAAATAAAGCACTTGATTTTTATAAAAAAGCGATTTTTTTGTTGGCTAAATTATAACTTGCCAACGCTGGATTTGATTGCTAATCTATATCAATATGAGATGTCCATATTGTAATTCTACTGACAGTCGTGTGACAGATTCGCGTCCAGATACCGAAGACGCGATTATTCGTCGTCGTCGTGTGTGTGAACAATGTGGGGCAAAATTCACAACAGTTGAACGCATCCAAATGCGTGATTTAATGGTTCGTAAAAATAGTGGAAAGTTAGAAGCTTTTGATCGTGAAAAATTGCGCCGCAGTATTAAATTAGCATGTCGTAATCGTGATGTCGGTGATGAACAAATTGAAAAGTTGGTTACATCAATTCATCGTCGATTAGAAACAGAAACACCAGATGATACTGTTACCAGTGTACAAGTTGGTCAGATGGTGTCGGATTCTTTGTTGAATTTAGATCCGATTGCGTTTGTACGCTTTGTTTCCGTTTATCGTAAGTTTTCACGCATATCGGATTTTAAGAAAATTATCGACAAAATACCAGAAGATGACGATAACGCAATTGTATGCAAGTTGCCAAAAAATTCGCTGTTCTGATAAAATGAAGAAAATTTTTGCTCTTTTTATTGCTCTGTTTGTTCCGCAAAGTTTGTGGGCGTTGCAGTTGCCACAAATTTTTACTGATGTTGATGCCAGTCTGTATCGACAGATATTTGTTTTGCAGGATAAGGAAAAAATAAATACTGCGATAAATGTCCAAAGTCAGATTGCAGATAATTTGTTGATGAATGAGGTGTTATATCAGCGATATATTTCAGATACATATCATACACGTGGTCGTGAAATTGCATCGTGGATGGAACAGTACTATAATATGCCTGGGGCCAAGCGTATGGAAAAATTGGCCAAGATAAAACAAACAACTGTTCGCAAGGCTGTTGTTCCAAATGTAATCAGTGGTTCTGAATCAATTGATACTGCGCAATCCGAAACATGGACAGAAAAAAAGTATGCTGGAAATGCAGAAAAAAAGATAAATGAATTTAAGCGCGCAATTCGTAGTGGGTCAACCAAGGTTGCGCGTCAGATTCTGGAAGACAAATTATTCAAAAAGAAACTGACAGAATCTGATTATGGACGTTTGGCAGGTAGATTGTCTTATTTGTATTACACCAATGGCGAAATGGAATTAGCAAAAAAGTGGGGTTTTATTGCATCTGATGCAAAATCAGAATATGGTTTGTGGTCAATGGGGTTGTTGTATTTCAAAGAAGAAAACTATATTGAATCACAAAAGTATTTCAGCCGAATTTTAGATTTGCCACAAATCAATAATGCCCGTAAGACCGAAGCTGCTTTTTGGGCAGGACGTGCTGCAGATTTCAAGGGCGATCGTGAAAACGCAAAGCGTTATTGGCGTATTGCTGCAACATATCCGATGGCTTTTTATGGCGCATTGTCGGCGGTAATGTTGGGACAACAGCCACATTATGAATTCTTTGAAAACGAAGCTACAGAAGAAGATGTAGCAGAACTGATGAATACAAAATATGGAAAAATGGCATTGGCTTTGTTGCAGGTCGGACGCAAGGATAGAGCCGAAGAATACTTGAAGTATTTAATTACACCAAAGGCGTCTGACAGAACATTGCATGCGATAAATTCAATTGCATCTGAATATGGCTTGCCACGGGTTTCAATTCAATCTGCCAGTGTCATTAAAGATAGGGGTATTTTGGAAATCGATGATGATATTATTTATTCTGCCCAGTATCCATTACCTGATTGGGAACCAATGGGTGGTTGGTCAATTGATAGGGCATTATTGTTGGCAATTACAAAACAAGAAAGTAATTTCAGAACAACTGCAAAATCAGGGGCAGGGGCAAATGGCGTAATGCAAATTATGCCAAGTACTGCGAAAAAAATTGCACGTGCAAACAAGGTCGATTTATCCCAAATGGATATGTCAAATCCAGAACATAATATGTATCTGGGACAACAGTATATTGTTGATTTGTTACAGCATCAAAGTATTGAAAACAATATTATAAAAATGTTGGCCGCATATAATGCAGGTATGGGTACAATGGTAAAGTTTGAAAAATCTTTTTAT
The DNA here is from genome assembly GCA_045613445.1 of Candidatus Enterousia sp. Classification (GTDB taxonomy): domain Bacteria; phylum Pseudomonadota; class Alphaproteobacteria; order Rs-D84; family Rs-D84; genus Enterousia. Next base: position 47,996 of record JAZLAZ010000020.1, read on the forward strand.
ACATATGATCCATTGTTATATATTGAAAGCTTTCCTGCATATGAAACACGCAGTTATATAAAACGCGTTATGTCTAATCTGTGGTTGTATCGTGCCAGATTGAATCAGCCGCTGACATCAATGAAAGAATTAGCACATGGAAATTGGCCGTTGTATAACAGCGAAGATGCGTATGTACAACAGCAAATCAGACAACGTATGATGATATAAAAATCCCCCCATTTTTGGGGGGCTTTTTATTTTGCGACGATTACCATTGCGGTTCGTAAAACTGTGTCACCAAACATGTAACCAGATTGCATTTCATCAACGATTATATTTGATGCGTGTTCGGGTGATTCAATAACTTGAATCGCATTATGATGCATTGGGTTTAATGTCTGACCAATTGATTCTATTTTTGTTATACCAATGTCTTGAAATGCGGATTCCAAGGCCAGTGCCATTGATTTAATACCTGCATCATCAGGTGTGTGTTTTAATGCCGCGTTTACTGCATCCATCACAGGTAAAATCTTTTGTGCAACAGACATTGCACGATTTCTGGCACGTGATTCTGCATCCAATGCACTGCGACGACGGGTGTTTTCAAGTTCCGCCGCCAAACGCAAATATTTATCATTCATATCTGCCAATTGCGCAGTCAATTTTTCTATCTCTGGTTTTGCAACATTTTCAGTCGTTATGTTTGTGGCATCATCTATTGATACTTCTTCTATTTTTACTTCTTTGTCATCTGTCATATTTTTAACCTATGTTTTGCAATACTATAAAATTATTTTACACTGGTTATTATAGGTATGAAATCATCGCTTTTCAAGGATGCGCCGCCAACCAATACCCCATCAACATGTGGTATCGACATTATTTCTGCGGCGTTACTGCCTTTGACTGATGCGCCGTATAAAATTGGTGTGCCGCCCAGTCCCATGTCAGTCAATATTTTGGCAATAAATTCATGGGCAGATACTATTTCTTCGCGTGTTGGGGTGATACCTGCGCCAATCGCCCAACGCGGTTCATATGCAATGATAATATCTGATTGTACATCAGATGGTACAGATTCACGCAGACCGCTTTCAATAATTTCTAGCGTTTTGCCAGCCTGCTTTTCTTCCATTGTTTCACCAATGCAAATAATAGGTGTTAAACCATTTGCCAATGCTAATTCTACCTTGACGCGAACAGTAGTGTTTGTATCCCCATGATACTGGCGGCATTCGCTGTGGCCAATAATTGTATATTTTGCACCGGTGTTAGCCACCATTGATGCAGATACTTCGCCTGTGTATGCGCCGTGTGTGTGCGCGCTGATGTCTTGGGATGCCAATGCAATTGATCCAGATTCTGTACACAGCATTGTATATGGAACGCATAAAATCACCGTATTGTTCGTGTCAATTGATGACAGGTCTGATATCATTTGTTTTAATGTACTGTATGTGCCGTTCATTTTCCAGTTGCCAGCAATAATTTTCATTGAAAAATTCCTTTTTTTCGTTGCTTTTATATGTTTCGTTTTGCTATGGTATCGCAAAAGGGGAACAAATGCTAGAATATTTAAGAAACGCATCAGAAAAACCAGTCGCAAAAATTTTAATCAGTATATTGGCCTTCTCATTTGTGGGATGGGGGGTTGCAGAATGGATTTTTGGCGGATCGGTTGGTGATAATACATTGATAAATGTCGGAAGTGCTGAAATTTCTGCACAACAGTTCAGTTCTGAAAAGTCGCGCGAATTGGCACAAATGACGCGTGATGAACAACGCGCTGTGTATGCGGATGAACAATCGCAGGCTGAATTTGCACAACAGGTTTTGACTAAACTTGCAACACGACAGATGGCACAAAATCGTGCAAACGATTTGAATCTGGTTGTCAGTGATAAACGAATCGCACAAGAAATTCGTGATATGCCAGAATTTCAGGTAAATGGTGCGTTTTCAACATTTGAATTTGATAATGTTTTGAATAATTCTGGTTACACAGAAGCGGAATTTGCGAATGCGTTGCGCGGTCAGGTTGCTAGATCTATGGTGTTGGGGGCTGTGTCAGAACCTGTGGCGGTGCCAGAATTTGCTGTGTTGGCGGCATATAATGCCAGATATGGAAAACGCGATATCGAATATACAACTGTAAAGTATTCTGATTTTGATGTTGCAGAACCAAATGATAAACAGTTACAAGAATTTTATAAACAAAATCCACAAACTGTGCCAGAAACCAGATCTGTTTCATACGTGTTTGTCGAGACAGATATGAGTCAGCCTGATAAATATGATGAAGGTTATGCGACTGCTGTAAAAATCGAAGATGATATTATCGCAGGTGATGCGATGGTCGATGCAGCAAAAAAGCATAATGCAAAGTTTGTGAAATTAAAATCGTTTAGTCGTGATAAACGTCCTGTGGACAAATTGCTTACAGATGCAATGATTGATAAAATCTTTGATATGGATGCCGGTCTGGAAAGCGAAATGATTGAAACAAAAGACGGATTTTTATTCATTCGTGTTGATGTAATAGATTCTGCGCATACAGCAAGTTTTGCGTCGGTAAAAAAATCATTGATAAATGATTGGAAAAAAGCAGAACAGAAAAAACAGGCATATGTTCGTGCAAATGAAATGTTGCTTGCTTTGAATAACAAAGGCGGTAAATTGGCGGATAAAAAATCTGTGACAGTATCGCGTGCAGATGGTGCGCCAGCAGAATTGTTGGTATCTGTATTTCGTAATAAAGTTGGACAAAATTCAATTGAAAATGGTACGGATGCTTTCTATGTGTTGCGTGTAAAATCTGCAACTGCACCAAAAGTTGATAAAGAAAAAATGGATAGTTTGCGTAAAGAATTGGAGCATTTGTCTGTAACAGGATTGCAAGAAGATTATAATTCTTTCTTGATGCGTGAATATCCAGTAAAGATAAATGACAAGGTTTATAACCGTGTGTTTGGAAAATAAAAAAATCCCCAATTTGGGGATTTTTTTAGACTACTTCGGTTACTGCACGTAATGAACCATCACGCGATAATTGAACAACGCGAATTTTCTTTTTCATTTCGGCAATTAAATCTGTGCGATTGTATGCAGGTTGTGTGTGTAAAATTCTGTCAGCAAATGCAGCATATGCAGCATCAGCACTTTCTGCGTGAATTGTTGTATAAAAATGATCGTGCCCAGTACCCAACATTTCCCACAGCACAGATGCGTTATCTGTTGAAATTTCACCGCCAATAATCACATCTGGGGTCATGCGTACAACCAAATCCAGTAAACGGGCATAGTTAAAATTATTTGTTTGTTCTGTGCGCGATAATACAAAGTGAACACGATTCGCCTGGGGCACACGAATTTCACGTGCGTCTTCGACAGTAATAACACGACTGTTTTGGTCAATCAGTGTCAGCATGTGATTCAAAAATGTTGTTTTCCCTGTTGATGTTGCGCCACTGATTAAAATTGGACTGCCGTCATTTATTGCAGACATCAATCTGTCATATGGATCGTCTGGACGAACGCTTTCACGTGGTTTTACTTTTAATAATTGTTCCCCACGACGCAGGTGATAGTTTTCAAAACTGGTATCATGTGTGCCACCACCACGGATGTTTAATGCCACGCCACCAGTAATATCGCGTTCGTCATATTGAACATTGGGGCCAGCAATCGCAGTGAAACGATGATTGCCCGGTAATGTTGCATAAACCACAGGCATACCATGTATCGGATCAAATGGACGTTCGTAAATATTTGCAACAGTATGAATTAAATCAATCAAGTATTGTTTGCTTAAAACTTCTGATTGATATGATACCCATGAAACGCGTGCACCATGCAGACGCATCCATACTTCGCCAGCATGATTTATGGCTATTTCTTCTACGAACGATGGTTTGTAGAATTCTTCCAGTGGCTTTAATAAAGATTCCAGAACAATATTTGACATCAATATGATTTTATCATAAATCGTGACTTGAATCAAAACGCTTTATTTGATAAAATTAAAAAAAAGTAAGAGAGAAATATTATGAAAAAAATATCTTTATTATCAGTGTTGTGCGCATTGACATTGTGTGCATGTACAACTGGAACGACATATAACGAACAGGATTTTGCCCAGGGTGGGCCAGATGCACCGTTGTATAACGAAAGAACCAGTGAATTTATGCAGGCTGATAATCAGTATTCAAATATTGATTCTTTTAAGCCAAAAACAGATGCAGAAAAAGAACAGATCAGTAATCGCTGGGAAACATCACGCAAGGAAACAAGATGGCAAGAATACAAAGGGGCAATGGTGCGTGTTGAAATATTGTTGGGTAATACCGATTTACGTGAAATGCGTCTGCGTTTGATGCAAAATGCAGATGGTATGGATATTGATGGTGATACACGTTCTGTTTTGGCGGCTGTTGCAGATTATGAAATGAAGCGCGTATGTGGTCGCAATGCGGACAGTATTGTTATGGTGTTTGATAAACCATCTTTTGATGTGATGCGTCCAACACCGTACTTTGATTACAGAATCGAGGCCGAAGGAACGACAATGCGTGAATATGGTTTCAGATGTGTATATAACAAATAGTATAAACAACAAAGAGGGAAGTATGAAAAAAATTATATCAGTTATGGGGGTATTATCGATGATTGGTTTAACAGCATGTGACGCTGCACAAACTGCGAAAAATGGTGATACAGTTGTAATCAATTTTGCAGGATTTTTAGATGGTGTTCAATTCCCGGGTGGTACTGCCGAAGCGTATCCATTGACATTGGGTAGTGGTGCATTTGTTCCAGGGTTTGAAGAACAATTGGTTGGTATGGCAGAAGGGGAAGAACGTGATATAAATATCACATTCCCAGAACAATATGTCGAAGGTTTAGCAGGCAAGGCCGTTGTGTTCAAGGTGAAGATAGTCGATATCTTGGAAAAATAAAAAAAATCCCCGTTTGGGGATTTTTTTTACTGAATATTTTATTTTTTATGCATCACATTTACCAGATTTGATAGATATGTCAACGCGGCGACATTTTGCGCGTTCTGCTGGTGTGCTATATTTGTCTGTTGGGGTGCATTCTGATTCTCCCTTGCTGATGATTCTGTAACCTGATTCTGGCAATTTGCCGTTTGATGTCCCGATCAGTACCCTGGCAACAGTTTGGGCGCGTTCTTTTGATAGTTTGTTATTGAAATCTGTTTTGCCTGTCCAGTCTGCGTGACCTGTGAATGTCAGACATATATCTGAAAACAGACTTGAAGTTGCGTTTGGATATTGTTCAGCAATTTTCTCCCAGATGCTTGCAATCAGTTTTTCTTTGTTCGGATCAGTGATTGTGGATTGATTACTGTCAAAGAATGCGTCTGATGATATTGAAATAGTTGCGATTTCTTCTACTGCTTCTTCTTCCTCTTCTTCTGGGGGTGGCGGATTATAAACTTTGCTTTTTATTAGTGTTGTATCAAGCGGGGTTGTGTCAACAGTCAAAGGTGTGATAGATGTCTTTTCGCATTTGCCGTTCTGTAATTGATATCCAAGCCTACATTTACATTCTGAAGCCACAGGCCTTGCGTTTTCAATACATTTACAAGTTTTATCATCAATCAGTCCAGTTAGTTTGCATTTACAATCGTTGCTGTTGGCGTCATATGTTGCAACATCGTCGTCGCATTTACATGTTGTATCATCATAGAAACGTTTCAATGGACATATGCATTGTGTGCCATTGGATGATTTTGTTGCATGGTTGATGCATGAACAGTCTGATGGATTTAATAAAGAATTGTTGGCTAAATTACATTTTTTTTGTATGCATACATCATTGACAAGTTCTTGGTTGGATTCACATGGAACACATGCACCGTCAGTGTATTGATGATTTTGTTTTTTGCAGTTACAATTTGGATGTGTTCCTGTGGCGTCATCGGGGCATTGTGGTGATGGCAAATTGTCTATTTCTGTTTGGACTTCTTGGAATGCCTGTTTTAATTTTGCGTATTTTGCATTTATTTTATCGGAATTTTCCTGTGGCCCTTTGGCGTTTATGGATAGGTTTGCAAGTAAACTGCCTGCTGCACCAACGCCTGCTGTAATTGCGCCTGTTTTCAGTTTTTTTGCGGTTTCTTCGCGTTGTGCTGCCCACATTTTTGCGTCTTTGCCGTCTGGATTTGACAGTGCGCGGGACAATGATGCATATGTCCCAGATGTAATGCCAGTTCCAACATCGTCATATAAACCAGATGTCGCGCTGTCTAAAATAGTTTCTGATTCAATGCCTGGTTTTACCCCCAGTGCGTTTTTACGTGTTTTTAAATCGTTTGCCAATGCGACATATTCGCTGTACAGGTCAATCAGTTCATTGCCCCCAGGCAAGTCGACAGATGTTTTTCCACCAGAAACACGATTGTCACCGTATTCACATGTGAATGTTGCAAGGTATGCAGTCATTGCCTGTTCTGCATTGTTGTCCGCAGACTGTTCAGATAATGCAGATGCCAGTTGCATACCCCCAATACCGGTTGCACCAATACCGGCAGCACCTATCAATTTATTTGCAGTTGATTGTTCTTTGTTGCGCATTGCGTCTGCGTTTTCGCGCAATTCAGATATCTGTTGGTTCTGAGCTTCGTCAAGGGTCTGGGGTGTTTTACCTTTTTGGTTTTGTTGCGTGTTTGTTATTGAATGTTCTGCCAACATTTTATTACGCATTTCTTGTAATTTATTATATTCTTTATTTTTTAATTTATCTTTGTATTCATCTAAAATAGATTGTGATTGTGTTTCAAAAATTTCCCATGCCTGTTCAATTGTTGATGCATTTGTAAATGGATTGTTTTCAGCTGCTGCAAATGCAGGTAATGTTAAAATTGTCAGTAAAGATATTACATATAATGTTTTCATTATTGTTCGTTGTTCAATGTTTTTAATTTTTCATCCAACAAGGATTTTAATTGTTCTAATTTTTTTGTTGCTTGGTTCAGGTTTTCGGTACTGGCAACACAACCATCATTTTCATCCCAGAAATAGTTATTTCTGCAGTCGCATTTATTTTGTTTTTCTTGCCATTTGCCATTACCGTCTTTTTCACATAATTTTTTTGATGTTTCAAAGTTTGGTTCTATGCATTTTGTATAATATACCAGTGGTATATTCTGTCGTGTGCATCGATGTTTGTATGTGTCGGGTTGTGTGCCATTTTTACAAATGGCTATTTGCCAATTGCCTTGGACGCATATGGCAGCCTCTGCGTTTGGGTGTTGATTTAAGAATTGTTGTTTGTCTTGCTTACATGCGTCTTCATCGCCACATGTATCGGTGTCTGTTGGTTGTATTGTTGTTTGGTCGATACATTTGCCGGTGTCATTGACTGTTTGGCTGTCTTGGCATTTAACAGATTTTTTTGATACACATTTGTTTTGTGTACTGTCTAAGAAATGCGTGTCTTTGCATGTTTCTATTTTACATACTTTTTTATCGCCCTGACATTCATAATATGCCGCACTTGCGTTCAGGGCAGTGCATTTTTTTTCATCCCTTTGTAATTCGATACATTTATGATTTGATAATTTATACCCACATTTGCATGATTTTGCATGACAAACAACATCATTGCCCACCTTGACATACTTGGCGGTTTTTGCATTTTCTGATGTACAATTATCACCAACCTTTAGTTCGCATCCTGTATAGTACACAACGGTTTCGCCATTGCGTATACATGTGGCACGATTCTGTGGTTTATAGGGTTCAACACAGCCTGTGACATGAAGAACATTATTGATACAAACCGCACCAGAAATTTTGTTTTGATTTGTTTTCAGGAAATCAAATGTTGCTGTTTTAGAACACTTGTCATCTGGGCCGCATGTATCAGTTACAGTTGATTCAACTGTTGCTACTTTTTCTGCTTCTGTTACTGTGGATACGACCGCATCGTTTGTTGCAGGTGGCAGTTGCCACGCAGGAATTTCATTTTGTGTGGCACGACTTGCGGCTGCAAAGTTAAAACTTGATTTTGAATTGTTGTTATATAAGAGGTTGCAATATTCTGTGGCAGCAGCATCAAGTTCTTGTTGTGATATGCCTGATTTCAGTCCGTTTGTACATCCTAACATACCCGAATATTTTGTTGTTTCATCCCCGTTTATTGTTACCTTGGAACAGTGTAGTTCGCCACCACCGTTGCAGAATCTTGATGTGGGGCTTTCTGGTAAATTGTCCAGAATTTTCGCGCCAAGTGCGGGCAGGGCGGATAATACAGATGTTATAAAAATGCCGATAATTCTGCGATTCATGGATACGCTAAACTCTCTCTGTTACAGATAATTCTATCATTTTATAAGCGTTCAGACAAGGTGTTTTTAGTTGTCTGATTCATTGCGACGCGCGTTTCTGTTTGTTTCGCGCGCTGCTTGTTTGTTTGCGCGATCTATTTTCTTTTGATCGTCAATACAGCCACTTTCTTCGTCAAATGATTTTGTACCTTTGCATTTGCAGTTGTTTATTGCTTTTTGCCATGTGCCACCGGTGGTTGTGCATAATTCTTCGCCCAGGGCGCGCTCTGCCTTGGCGCGGTCGGTTGCACGATCAATCGCACCGGATGTTAGTGCGCCAGCCGCCATACCGACGCCTGCACCCAATGCTGCAGATGATGCAGATGTTTGGGCGCGTGTTAAACGAAATGCGTTTTCCATAAATGTTGTAATGTCAACACCAAACCAGTTTTGTGTGCAATCAAATGTTGAACCGGCATATGCTTTCTTAGATGCGTATAATGTGTTGTCTTCACCAGCATAGAAATTTACAGTATAAACACAATCTAGCGATCGTTCGTCAAACATTGCGCCCAATCGATTACATGTGTCGCGCATGGCGTCACGTAATTCGTATAAACGCTGTTCATCGCGTGCGATGGCTTTTTCTGCGTTGCCACGCAGGTTGCCGAATACCTCCATCGCGCGGGATGACAAACCGCTGTCTTGCTGTTTGCAATTTGTTGCAATCTTTGCGCATTTTTGTATCGCTTTGTCACCAGCGGATTTGCCAAGGCAGTTTGTGAATTTTTGACCACATTCTGTTATTATGCAGTTATTGTATTCGTTCCCACAGTCAATAACAGATGTGTATTGTGACAATTTGGCGTTCATGTCACGGTCAGCCTTGATTTCAGTGCTGAATAATCTGTATTCTTCGCCAGTGCATTGTGTGTCGCGACGACATAAGTCCATTTTGTTGCCCCATGCGGTGTCTGTGTCGCCAGAACATTGACCAAAGTCGTTCCCGCATTTCGATTTTATGCATGCGCGCAATTTTTGGTCACAATCATTTATGCCAGATTTCTGGGTGGACTTAGTCTTTTGTGCCGCTGTCTCGCGGGCGGATTGTGCATTTAATGCAGCACGCTGTTTGCGAATTTTGTCTGCCAATGCATCGTCGTTTGCTGTGTTTGCAGCAGAATTTGTTGCGCCCAATACTTCATCAAACTGAGAAGTTTTCATTTCTATATTATATTCAGATGATGCCGCATGTGCGTTTGTGCACAGTAATGCACATACTGTAACCAGACCGCCAAGAAACAACGATGTTATTGTTTGTTTATTAAATTTTGATGAATTTTTTATCATTTCTTCTTAGGCTTCTTTGGTTATCGTAATGTGTTGCATGCGATCTTGTGGAATTGGCATAACAGACCAGCAGAAACAAGTTCTGTGTTGTTTTCGCATTGATCTGGCATATTGTTTGTGCATACTGTTTCGACGCATTTGTCGTATTCAGAATTGTTTTCACAACCTGTGCGTGTGTCAGATAATTTTGTCGCACGGGAATTTTGATATGCAGTGATAATTTGTGTCAAAATATTGTCTGTGTTTTTTATCGCATTGTCACGTTCAGACAGTAATGTAATGCGTATATCAGACATGAATTCGTCGCATCCAGTTGATTGAACGCCACATGCAGAAAAGAATTTGTCAAAGTTTGTATTTTCTTCACAATTTCTGTAATCGGCGTTGCATGCTTTTTCTGCAATTACGCAGGCTGTAATTTCTGATTCACATTCTGATTTTGTGTGTGTTTTTTTTGCATTTGCCTGTAATTTTGTCATTTGGGCAGATATACCAGCTGCAGTACAAGACTGTTCAATCAAATTATCGTATGTAGCAGTTACATCATCAGGTGTACAACCTGCAACCTTGGCAATGCATTGTTTTGTAGCCCAAACATATCTTTCGCCAGGATCGTTTGGCGCTTTCTTTAATTCGTTCGCAGAAATATTATATTTTGCGGATGTGCCTGTTGATACAGAACGCATATTATTTTTTTGCGGTGCGCCAGCCCCAGATGTGCCACAGTACTGACAGCGCGCAGCCGGATTTGACGATATATTTATCGCACATACAGAATCCAAACATCTGGTCAGATTTGCGCGTGAACAGGTCGTCGCAGCATCTGCAATGTGACAGGTTAGTATAACAATTGGTAAAAATAGTAGATGTGCTTTCATATTCTCTCTGGTCTGGTTGATTATAACATATTATATGTATTGCGTGCAAAGAAAAAATATTAAAATAACACTTGACAAAATAATATTGTTTGTCTATAATATACTGTGTAATTAAACAAAAGGATTAAAATATGGCTTCTAGTTCGAATACTTTAAGAGATATTGCATTGTCAATAAGTGCGGCTTCTTTGGTGACGGTTGCGATTTTGTTCGGTGTAACACAATGTTCTGGTGATAAAAAATCAGAAAAAGTTGTTGATAAAAAAACACCAAAAATCGAAGTTGTAAATAACAATAAAGTTGTTGCCAATGGTAATGCAAATGTAAAGAGCAACAGCAGAGTCGTCGTTGGTGATGCGATTGTCGTTGAAAATAATAATGAAGTTGTTGTAGAAAAAGATTGTGGTTGCAACAAGGTTAAGGTTGTAAAAGAACAGCCAAAACCAGTACAAAAGAAAAAGCCTGTGCAGCCAAAACCAGCACCAGTTGTTGTGCGTGATACGGTATATGTGCCTGTGCAGGTGAAACAAGATACTGTACAGCAGGCTCAGAAATTGAAATGTTCTATTGTTGGTTTTGAAATTAGTACACGTGTACGTTAATTGAGCTAAGTTTTGTGTGTTGAAAAGTAAGCCTGTCATATATTGATGGGCTTTTTTTATGTTTTTATACTAGACAGATAAATTATTCTTGTGATAAGATATTATTTGTATAAAAGAGTGTAGGAATGAAATTCATAAGAATTTTGCTGTTTTCATTGTTTTTTGTGCCTGTGGCATCGTTTGCGTCGTCAAGTGAGTTTATGATGGCTGCACAGTTATTAGCGGCCGCAAAAAATGCAGATATTCAACAAGTGCAAAGTTTGGTTAATGCTGGGGCAGATGTGAATTTTGTTGATTCTACGGGCTTATCGATTGTTTGTACTGCACTGATGAATAATGATGTGCGTGCTGCACAAATCTTACAGATGTATGGTGCTGATGCGTCCAGATGTGATTCTCAGATAAAAAAGTTTAATAATAGAACAAAACCAAAACCGTCAGGTGGATTGTTTAGCGGACTGTCGTCTGCCCAAAGTCTTACTTTAACGGCGGCGGGGGCCGCCGTTGTTGTAGGAGGGTTGTTTTTGCTGACCGATGTATTTGATCCAGGTAATGACAACGAATCGTCTGGTAATGGTGGCAATCGTCCAAATAATAATCCAAATAATAATGGTGGTGCTGTTGGGGGTGGTAATTTGGCGTTGTCTGTGCCATACAGTCCTGCATATTTGGCGCCAGACGGTAAAATTACAACAGATGATGCCGTGTATCAGGCAAACTTAAAGTTGTGGGACCCAAGTGGTAATAATGTTCGTACATGGGATTTTAATTATTTCAGACCAACTGTACAGACGGCTAATAATTACTTGGTTGATGGTATTGATGTTCCTGTGCAAAATTATTTGCTGATGATGCATGGGTATTCTGCGTTCGCAAATGATTATCTGGGACAGGAAATATTCCGTGATACAACAACGCATAATCCAGTGCCTGTGTCAAACAAGACAGGTGGTGGAAAACCCGTTGCTGTGGCATTGGTTACTGCAAATGGTTTGAATCCAACCGGTTCTGCAACGCGTGGTGATGGTATTTTGTATGCCGCAACCGCAGCTGCAGATTCTGTAACAGCACTGGTGGATAAGTATATAAATTATGGTAATCCGAATAAAGTATCTGGTGTTTTGGGAACAGAAATTTCGGGATTTGATTTGTCTGGTTCTGGTACTGCAATGAATCCTTTTGCCAGTGCATATCAAAATTCGCTGGGTAAAATCGTTGCCGGGTGGTATGGCACGACAAATGATTTAACAGATGCTGATGTGCGTGGTTATGGTGATTTCTTTGGTTTTGTGCCAAATGGACGGCTGGGAATATATCGAACCGGTAATGGTAAACAGTGGGGCGATGTTGACACACCAACCAGTGGTGCTGTTGTTGGAACTGTTACAGACGCAGATGCGAATTTAGCATTGAATTCCGGTGATACGATTGTGCTAAATGGTGTTACATATAATTTGAAGTTGGCATTGGATGAAACAACACTGACCAACCCAACTGTTACAATTGGCGATACAACATATAAACTAGATGAAAATAGTAAAATGCTGATAGGGCAATGTGTTGGAACAGATTGTTCTGATATCGCAATTTATCAAGGACTGGATAATTTTTACTATGTAAATACGACTGGTGGGGATACTGTGGATTCTGTTTATGTGCTGAATAATAATAATCTGTATGTGCAAAAAGAATTACAGGATGCGGATTTTGCAACTTTCCAGGCGTTAAATAAAGCATGGGCATCTGGGGCAGGTGTGGTGGCAAATGTCAATCTGATTGATGCATCGCGTAACAGTAACTATAAAACAATTGCGGATATGCCTGCGTATATAGCAACCAGTTCACAGGCAGACGATCAAGATTTTATTGGTCTGATAAATTCTGTGTACGAAGGTAACAATGCAGATGTAAAAACACAGGGGGCATATGCAAATGAAATGTTCTATAATTACAGTGCGTCGTCCCCAATTATGGTGATGCCTGCGGGTGAATTTGTATGGAATAATGGTTCTGTATTGGATGCGACATTTGAAAATTATGCGCCTGTGTTGTATGGAAATAATGTTGCAGATAATTTTATGACAGTTGTTGCAGTGCAACATTCGTCAGATAACGGCACATCCAGTGCAAATTCTATTGGTGCATATGGTAATGGAACGGGGGCTGATTATGGGCCGTTATATTTGTCAATGTATTCCAAAGATGATGTGCTGTATTCTTCGCGTAAATGTGGTGTGGCAGGAACAGGTGTCGGAACAATTGATCCATGGTGTTTCGCAGCAGCAGGGGCAACAGCAGAAATGGCAACAGCATCTGCAGCAGGTGCGGTGGCTTCGTTGCAGGGGGCTTTTGATTACATGTCTAATTCACAGGTTTATCAATTGTTGGCATTGACCGCAGATGGGTATTTGCTGGGGACAGATGCATCTGGGGTTGCGTTTAATCAGGAAACATTGGCGACATATTTAAAAACAATGTATGCATTGCCACCAGAATATTATGCAGACAGCTTGACACCAGATAAATATTTAGAAGCGTTTGCAGAAACATATGGTTATGGTTTAATCAATCTGGAACGCGCGATGACACCGGGCAAGTCAATATATTTCTTTGATGGAAACGAAATTGTTTCCGCAGATGGTAATGCGTATTGGCGTGCCGCATCAAATACAGTATTCAGACCATCAGCTGCATTAAATTTATCTGGGGTATCAATCAGTGCACCGTTCTTTGATGTGGTGGAAAGTGTTGATGGTAAAATGTCTTTGCCGCGTGTATGGGAAAATGAATTTGCGTTTGATTCGACCGATGTACACGGATTGTATATGGGCGATGTATTGGGTGACTTAAAAACAACGCGCGATAATCAGCAAGTAATAAAAGTGGGTAATTTGAATTTTTCAATGGCTGTGTCTGAACGGGCGTATGAAGATTATATGGGTGGATTGGACAGTTTAAGATTATCGTACAGTTCTGGTAATTTAGATTTAGGCGCGTCTTATCAACGATATTTAACAAATGGCACATCACGGTTCAGCGGGTTGCAAAATCCGATTATGGGATTGGTATCAAACGCAATTGTATCAGATGTTGCGTATAATATTGGTAATTTGACATTTGGTGGTCATGTCTTTTCTGGGGTGATAACGGATGAAGGTTTGTTGGAAAATGATCCGACGATTTCTGCGCAATATATGCCTGCAAAATTGGGGTTGATGGACGGTGTGGATTCTTTTGTTGCGTGGAACAATAATGATTTTCGTTTAAAAACATCGTTTGGTATCGCAAATGAAACAGATACTTTGTTGGGGGCATATACAGATGGTTTATTAAATCTGGGGGCAGGTAAGACAATGTACACAGATATAGAAGCCCAGTATAAATTAAATGCAAATATAGATGTTATTGCGCGTGCCACATTTGCCAAGACATCGTCTGATGCAACAGGTAATTTTATCTTGGGGTTGTCTGATGTTTATTCAAATGCGTTTGCGTTTGGGGCAAATATAGGTAATTTTGAATTTAGTGTTTCGCAGCCATTGGCAATAAATAGTGGGTCGATGAAATATGCATACGCAAAATACGAAGTTGATGCAGATTCAAATCTGAATATTGTTGATACTTATATTGCAGATTTGTCGTTAAAGACAGATGTTCGTGAAACAAGATTTATGGGAACTTATCGTCATAAGTTTGGTGAATTTACAGATGGTGCGTTTGGATTCATATATCGTATAAATCCAAATCATACTGATGAATTTGGAAATGAATCTATATTTATGATGAAAATAAATCATCGTTTGGGAATATAGTTTGTAAATTTTGTATCACTTGACAAGATTGATTTTTGTGATATTTTTCATTTGTATGTAACAGGATATAAAAATGAAAAATAGTTGTAAAAAAGTTTTGCGTGTCGTTGTTGATTATGTACAAGATTTAATCACAATGCATCAGGATAAAAATTTTTATGAAATAAAATCCAATACACCGGAAAAGGATGCACAGGCATTGTTTCATTTGTTAAATGGGCATGCGTTTTGTGACTATGCGCGTAATGGTAATAAATATTTATATTGCTTTCTTTTTGGTGACAGTGAACAAGATTTGCGTGTTGCAAAATATATCTTGCGTTCCAATGGTATAAAACCAAGATTGCATCTTAGTTATTACTATTCTGAACCAGTATTGGCATTTCGTGCTCGTATTTTTGATATTGAAAACAATGACAAGGCAAATGTTTTTAAAGAAAATTTAATAAAATTGCGAACTGAATTTAATATAGATAAAAATGCAGTTAGGCATTTGGAGCAAATCAAACAAAAGGTTATGTAAAAAAATCCCAAAGCTGGGATTTTTATTTTTTGAAATATTGCGATTTTTGGGCCTGAGAGATTGATTCCATTTTATCAAACATTCGTTCTGCATCTGTTGTAGTGGTTGGCCCCAAATGTGTGTTTTTGGAATATGTTGCACCATTTAATATGATTATGCGTTCCGGCTGTAATTTGTTATTGACGCAGTCTATATAGTATGTGCTGTTGTCATAGTATTTACCGAAACATTTTCCATTTTCAACGGCGGCATAACTGTTTTTCTTTAATGTTTCACATGTTGGTTGTGTGCCATGTAAAATGTCACCGTTTGGCAGTGTTTCATCAGAATAATCCAATACACCTTCACACCAAACCTTTACATAATCGCCTTTGACCATTACTTCGTTCCCTGACTTATTAGTTTTGCGTCGGCCAAAGCAATCGCCATTTTCTGATAATAATTCTGTGTCATAATCTGTTTTAATAATATTTTTGTTGTTCATATCTTTTTTGCTGACTAAAAGAGGAACAGCAGTATTTTCAACCAAGGCGTCTGGGCAAATATATTTCATGCCACGACATTTGGAATATGTATCCCACATTTCTGTATCAAATCCATTTCCCATAGTGGTGTAACATTTTGTTGTGTCGATGCGACAAATTGTTATTTGTTCCCACCATGGCAATGATATTGCCTGGTGTGTGAAAATTATAATGCTTGCCAAGATTATTAAAAAACTTTTCATGCTTTTGTTTTATTGTTGTTGTTGGTTATTCTATCATATTTGTAGTTATATAACTATTGTTTTTATTGTCGGCAGTATCCCCATTTTGTATTTGCGGATGTTTCTGTATAAAATTCTGATAACAGTTTATCTTTATTGCCGTCTTCGTATGCGGTGCTGACCCATGTGCCACCCAAACGTTCACATTCACGTGCCAACTGATTTCCCAAGCCATTGCGTATTTCGTCCATAACAACATTGATATCTTGTAATACGGTGTGTGGTAATGCGTCGTCGCGTTTGGATGGTCGTATGCATGCATCCGCAGCATAGTTGGCCATTTTGTAATACAGACTGCCTGTGTAATCCAATGGGCATGTAAGTTCTTCTATATCGTTCAATGTGGTTGTGCCACCTGTGCAGTAATAACCATCGGGACATTTTATGCATTGACCGGGTGCCACATAGTAAAAACCTGGGTTACAAGATATGTAGGTTCGTTTGCAAAGTGTTGTATATTTTGTGTTTTTTGAAGCAATGATAGATGCAGTTGCTTTTTCGCGGTTGCATGTAGGGTTTGATACATATTCTTGGGCCCCTGGATTATATACACGACAGCCATATGGATATGAATGTAATGTGTCTGTTCCAGGAACAGCGCATAATTCTTTGGCATAGTTTTGCAATGTGCTTAGACACTGTTGAGCAATTTGTTGTTCGATAATATTTCCCATTGTGTTTACCAAATCTTCTAGACCAACTGTGCCACCGCCGTACAAGTTACTACATGTGTCCATTTTTTCGCGACACATTGCTTCGGATAATTCCAAACGTGATCCCAGTAATAATGCTTCGTCTGTGTTGCTAAAATCTTTCAAAGATTTGTTTTGTTCGTCATAACATTGATTGACGACATTTAAGCATTCATCTTTGACCTGACGGATTTTATTTTGCTGGCCTTGATGAATTTCTGTGATTGCTTGGCGCAAAAATTCATCCCACACATTGTCTGCAATGTCGCGACATGTGTCCAGTCCACGTTTGGCATAATCACGCATGTTGTTCAATCTGTCAACCAGCAGACGATTTGTTTGATTCGTCAATAAATCGCCAGATAAAGATGTCTGGGAATCCAATTGAAAAAAGTTCGCAGTATATATCGGTTCGCCAGTTTCATAATTCAAATATCGGCCTGTAACATCTAAACAGTGTACATAGTCTGTTCCACACGCGGCATTTGATGTGATGTCTTTACGGACCTGGGCGATACATTCGTGTATGGATGAAGAATTATGGGCATTATAATTTTCCAGACGTAAATCGCCCATTGTGTACTCTGTGTCACGAATCGTTGCGTTTGCTGCAATCAATTGTTTGTCTAATGTGTTTATCAACATTGAACAATCGTTTTCAATATACATTCCATATGCTGTTACAACCATTGTTTGGTTTGCACTATCCGGACAACTGGATGCAACCATTTCAGAACATTGGGCGTGTACCGCATTATACAAAGATTCACCAGACAAGTTAGCGATATTTGTTCCGCCCGCCAGATTCGTTGTCGACCATATTGCATTTATGTCACCAGCGATATCAAGTGTACCCTGGGTGGATAATGATTCTTTTTTTGTTTTTGATAAAACAGCACTTATTCCAGATAGTTGCTTGGCACTGTCTGATTTGTCTTTTGTTTGTGATTGTGATGTTTCGCCCGCGGTTGCAGAAAGCATTGATTGTACTTCTTTGGCAGACTTATCAATAACAGCCAGATTTAATGATTTGAAATCTTCCAGTTGATTTGCAGCCTGTGATAATGCGCGTTCGCGTGATTGGATTTCTGTCAGACGCGATGAACAATAACATCTGCGATATGTGTCATTGGCAGTACCACAGAATTGATCCATGCATGTAAAATATGCATCACGACATGTTGTATACCTGTCACCCATCTGGGTCGAGATATCAGAAGGTGTTATTGTCGCGCGATTGGTAATTGTTTTCGTATTGCGTATAACGGTGTTGCGTGGTGATGTATTTTTAGATTGCGTAGAACGTGCAATGTTTGATTTTGTGTTCCGTGCAGTTGTATTTGTTATGGTGCGATTTGCACGCATAGAAACTGTATTGCGCTGTGAAGCATTGTTGCGGTTTTTAATATTTTTTTCAATAGCAGTGTTTTGGGCAGTACGCGCAGGATTTATGCTGGATGTATTTCGTATAATTGTTTTTTTATCACGAACAGCAGCGTTGGCAACGCCAACACTGATAAGTAGCGCAACAAGAAGTATTATTTTCTTCTTCATACCCCTTCTTATAATATTTAGATATATTTTATCAAAATGTGGTAATTTAGACAAGAAAAATGAGATAAAAAAACCGCAAATTGCGGTTTCGTATTTTTATTATGCATTTTCTGCATTTGATTTATTTCGTTCAACGAATGTGATGCGTCCCTTGTCCAAATCATAGGGTGTCATTTCGACACGGACGCGTTCGCCGACATTGACCCAAATGCGCGCCTTGCGCATTTTGCCACATACAGTCGCCAAAATTTCATGGCCGTTTTCCAATTTTACGCGAAACATAGTGTTTGGTAATTTATCTTCGACGGTTCCTGAAAAAACAATTACATCATCTTTTGCCATAAATAATCCTTCAGATTTATTTGATTTTTCTGCGTTATATAATATGTTGTAATGCGAACAAAATCAAGTTGTTTTTATGTGCTTGCGAAGCAAAAGTTTATTTGATAAAATAAAACATAGTTTATGTAGGGTGGAGTCCGATGAATTTAAGATTTCTTACAACGTTGTTTGTCTTGTTCCCAGGGATGGTTTTTGGCGCGGTGCGTACAGATGCTGCACGTATTGGTGTGCAACGCGTATCTGCAGCGGGGGCGCGAATGCCCAGTGGTACATCTGTAAAGGTAAAGGCTGTGGCTGATGTGGCGTCTGAAACCGAGGGTGTTGTTGTCGGTAGTGAAGATTCTGTTGTCGATGATGTTGTTTTGCCAGATGAACCAGGTGGTATAGGCAATACCAATGATGAAACGAATACTGCGAATTGTCGTGATGCATATCGGACGTGTATGGATGAATTTTGCTTATTAGATGAATCCGAAGGTTACAGATGTGCATGTTCTTCAAATATAGAATCTTCAAAATCTTTGATTCAAGAAATTCAAAAAATCCAAGAAGAAGCGGATAAATTATATACCGAAGGCGTTGAACGTGAAAACTTGGGGGCTAAAGCCAGACTGGTGTTCGGTGAAAGTGAGGCTGCTAAGAAAAGTTCCCGTGCATCTGGTTTAAGTTTTTCAGAATGGATAAGTGCGGATTCCGATGTTGATGAATTGGATGCTGATTATGATATTGGTGATAATTTGTATGCAATGGCGTCTGAATATTGCGCTGTGGAATTAGAAAATTGTGGTGCCAAAGCAGAGATGGAAGAAATGCTGTATTCGCGTCAGATTGTGTCTGATTGCAAGGCGTTTAATTTGTATTTGGCAGATCAAAAAACAAATGCGTTGGCGAATAAACGTACTGCGGAATCTGCTGTGCGTCAGGCCAGACTGGCAATGTTGGATACTACAAATAAATACAACCGTGGCGAATGTTTGTTAGCGTATCGTGCGTGCGTTGCAGATAAAGGGGGGTGTGGTACAAACTTTGAAAACTGTTTGGATGCAGAATTACTGGCGCGTCGTGCAAATGCATGCGAAGGGGTTTTGGATCAATGTATGGCGGTCAGAAAGGATGTTTTGCAAGATTGGGAAGCCGAATCGGAATCGATATTAGCTGATGCAGAAAAGTATGCAGATAAATATCGTCGTCAGACATGTTTGGCGCAAATACAGGTTTGCTTGGAAGATGGCTGTTCGACATCAACAAACTCTGCGTGTTTAACAGATGTCAATGTTGCCGCAGGTGTTTGTCCAATTATTGATGAATGTAATGAAATTATCCCAGGATTGAAAACCGTTGTAAATGACAAGTTGGGTTATTTGCGTACTCAGTTCTGTCAGAATGATATTGACGCGTGTTTGCGCGACAGATGTGGTGAAAACTTTACGGCGCCAGAATGTGTTGGAAAAACACCAATGGAAATTGTAGAATTGTGCCCACAAAATATGTTCCCATCATGTAAAAATGAAACGCAGTATGATGTTATTGTGTCGGCTGCTGTGTTGCAGATGGATTATCAAATGATGCAGGGCTGTGTGAACTATTTCAGTGAACAGTTGGGGCGCACATGTGGAACAGATATGGCGTGTTTGGCATCTGATTCGACCGTTGCTGCATTAACTGAAATTCCAGAAGATGAACAGGGAATGATTGATTTGCGCAAGACTGTTATTGAAAATTCAAAGGTTGCAGTTGCAGAATTCTTTAAGCAGTTTGAACAGGATACAACGGTTGCTGCGTGTCAAGATGCAGAAAAACCAGCAGGTCGTAACAGCCTGGGGACAAGTATCTTTAATACAGCGAAACTGATTGCGGAAATTGGTGCTGAAAATCGTGCGATGCGTGAACTGGAAACCAAGATTGCAGAACTGTCACGTCAGCAAGATTTAGAGGAAGCTGAAAAGAATTGTTTGAATACTTACAAGGTTGAGACACCAAATAAATCGGACAAGAATTATAGTTATATCAGAAGTGTATCGTTTGAGCCAAGTTTGCGTAACTGTCATGTGTGCCGTATGCAACAGGTTTGTGAAACAGGCGGTGAATCCAAGGCGGCATCTGCATTAAAGGCTGCATCTGGTGGATTGACGGCGGGCGCATCTGCAGGTACAATGGTCAGCCCAGGTTGGGGGACCGCCATCGGTGGTGTTGTTGGTGCTGTCGGTATGGGTGTTATGGGTGCAATGTCTGGTGGTGAAAAAGAATTCTGTCAACAGATTGAGTCTTGTGAAGATATCAATATGTAATTTAGTTAAAATTTGGAGAGAGAAATGTCCACAAAGAAATTATCTGTGATTTGTTCTGTAATTGCAATGATGGCGGTTTTGCCACATTGCGATTCGTTTGCAGCAACAAAAAAAGCAAGTAAACAATCTGCAATCCAAACAGGTACCAAAGTTCGTACAAAAGTAGAAGTTAGTGGATTGTATGATCAAGAATGCTACGATGCGTATTATGGTTGTATGGATTCTTTCTGTATTTCCGATAATGAAAATGGGGGCAGTTGTACGTGTAGTGATTTGAACGCACAGTATGAAAAAGATTTGTTGGAAATAAAAGATCTGTTGGATAAAGCAGAACATATCAAAACAGTCGAAGTTGAAAAAGTACAGGCTGGTGCAAATGCAGATATTATATTTGGTAATGGTGAACGTGAATATGACGAGGATGGTAATATTGTCGATTTAGATAAGAAGGAAAAAAAGCAGAAAAGACAAGACTTGTTGTCTATGTGGGATGCTGCAATCGAAGAAGAGGAAGATGAAATCGATATTTCTGATTTAGTTGGTGCATCATTGTATGAAGCGGCACAAGATTTATGTCATGAACAGATTCCTGTAAAATGTGAAAAGGACTTTGCTTTTTTAACACAGGTTTATAAACGTCAGATTACATCAGATTGTAAAGGTTTCCAAAATACTATCACACAAAAAAGGGCAGAAGCCGAAGCAGAACTGGCCAGTGCCGAAGCAGATGTTCGTTCTGCATTGAAAGATTCGTTGAATGCGGCGAACAAGTACGATTTGGGCACATGTATGGTTGAATTCAAAAAGTGTATGATGACGGATGATGCATGTGGTAAAGACTGGATGGGGTGTGTTTCGACAATCGCAGATGTCAATATGCAGGGGATCAACGAATCTACTGTGTTTAACAGTTCAAATATGAAAAAGTCTGCACAAAAAGCGTTGGACGCCAGTGCATATGGAATTGCTGCATCAACAATGGAAGGTTTGGATTCAAAACGTATTATTTGTGAACGTGTTCTGAATCAATGTGTTGCAGTACGTGATCAAGTGTGGCCAGCATTTATTCGTGAAGCAGCGCCAACAATAAAGGTCGCAGAATTAAATGCAGAATCAAAGATGCGCCAATCTTGTTTAACAAATATTTCAAATTGTATTCAAAAAGCATGTAAAGACGATATCGCGGGCAAGGGTGTTGATACAATGGATGCGTGTTTGGCACGTCCAGATATGGCACGCAGTTTCTGTAAGGTTGAATTAGAACCATGTGAAAAAATGGAACCACAAATTTGGTCTTATGTAACAGATAAATTGGCGGCAATGCGTGTTGATGCATGTACCGAAGAAGTGAAAAATTGTTTTACTGCTGAAAACCGTTGTGGCAAGAATTTTGAAAACTGTATCGGCATGGACTATGAGTATATTCATGACATTTGCCCAATTGATACATTGGTTGTTTGTAAACAGGGAAATCCAAACTTTTCTATGTCAGATTTGGATTCTATGTTGATGGGGTTGTATCTGAATGTTGATAATTCTGCATTGGATAATTGTCAGGCACTGGTTGATGCAAAAATGACCGAAGTTTGTGGTAGCTTGACGGACTGTAATCGTTTTGCATCTGATGATGTTATTGGAACAAATTCTTTGCGTTCTGTCAAAGATGGTACAACATATCGTGTAACAGGTATGATTTCATTTGGTTCAATTAAAATGGGTGATGCGACAGGTGTTAAAGATGGTGAAGCAATATTGGGACCTGGTGAAATTGGTGTCGCTGATTATATTGCACAAATAAAAGAAAAGAATGCGAATGTCAAAGATGCAGACGCTGTTATCGCAACAATCGAAGATGAATTAAACAATATATCTGGTACAATCAATCGTACAATTGCGATGATTGAACAGGACCCAGAAATTCAATATTGTGTTGCAGGTCGCAGCTTAAAGAATATAACAGGTAACGATGAAATGACCGAAGCACGTTTCCCAAATCTTTTGAATTCAATTAAAACACAGATTGCTGTATCTGCACTGCGTCAGGCACAAAATAACTATAACAAGAAATTTACAGAAGAAGTATCCAAGGCAACTGCGGATGCATCATTGGATGTGGCGCAGTATATGTGTCAAAAAGCAGCGCAACAGGGTGTGACAGATATCACAACACCACAAACAGATTTAATTGAAAATTATGCAATCAGTTACGATGTTGGTACGGGACTGAATCAAAAAGATTTGACCACTGGCGGTTCCAAGATAACAGATTTGGGTGGTGTAAAGTTCAGTAATGCTGGGTATTTGGGGAATAAAGATGCTGCCACTGAATTAAATGCTGGTCAAAAGGAAACGACAGCGATATTTAGTCGTGAAACACGTATTTGTCGTATTTGTACAACGACATTTACACAGAGTTGCAAGACCAAGGGCAGCAAGTCGTGGTTCCACAATAACAGAAATGTTGAATGTGAAGCAGCAGCCCCGATTGAAAATTGTCAAGATATACAAATGTAAATAAAAATTCCCCGTACGGGGAATTTTTTATCATATAATTGTCTTGATATGTTGGGGGAATGGTAAGAAAAATCGGGGATAACCCCGATTTTTTTAATTTTCTGCACGGGTAAATGCGCCGTGGTTTAACATATCGCGAACTGCAAAGTGTTTTACCTTTTTTGCAGATGTCGATGGTAATTCTTCTTCGGTAATTGCAAAGTGTTTAACCCACTTGTACTGTGCAATCGCCAAATTTGACTTTTTTAACAGTAACGCAACACGTTCAACCGTGACACCTGGCTTTACTTGAAATACAGCAAATGGAACGATTTTGTCTTTGATTACATATTCAAATACAGCAGCGTTCAAGATTTCATCGTTTTGCATATATAAATCTTCCAGTTCGTCTGGATAAACGTTTTTGCCACTGTCCAGAACGATAACTTGTTTCATGCGCCCCTTTACTTGCAGACGACCGTATTTGTCCAAACAGCCAATATCGCCTGTCTTGAACCAGCCGTCTTCGAATGCTTCGGCATTGGCAGTGTCATTTTCCAAATATCCTGGCATAACCATATTGCCGCGAACCCAAATTTCACCAATTCCATGCTTATCAGGATTGTGAATTTGGATTTCGTTGCCCAGCAGTGGACCGGCATAATACATTGAACCGTTTGCTCTGCGGAACGCAAAGTTAAAGTTCGCAGGTCCCGTGGTTTCCGTCAGACCATAACAATCACCAACAACAAATCCCATCTTTTCATAGAATTTGCGAATTGATGGTTTTAATGTTGCACCTGCAGATACCAAAACCTTGGTATTTCCACCAAATGCATCATGTACAGGCTTTGTAACTTTGTCTACGATAACCCCCAGTCCAATTGCACGCAATATTTTGCGCATCGATACAACAATGCGCATCAATGTCCATGCGTGTTTGTCTTTGGCAGTATCTACGATTTTCTTATAAAATACTTCCCAGATACGTGGAACTGCTGGAATAACTTCTGGTTTATATTGCTTAAAGTCTTTGATGAATTCTTGTGGTTTCAGTACAGGTTGTAACAACAATTTACCTTGTAATGAAACAGGTACAATTATGTTTATAACGACACCGTATATATGATACAGCGGCAAGAAACCGTAAAATGTATAACCCGGGAGAATAACATCTTTATAGAATTGTGCGCCATCGGACAATGATAACAGATTTTCATGTGTCAGACCTACAACTTTGGGATTGCCTGTTGAACCGGATGTAAATGACAGTTGCGCAATATCACTGCGTTCTGTGTCCGCCATTACAAATTCGTTTTCATCTGTATCATCAATGTTTTCGATATCGAACATTTCACATGGTGCATCTTCGATGAAATAGTGTTTTTGTGCCATTACCAATTTACAATCAGTGCGTTTCATCATATTGATGTGTTCTGTGGTTTGTAAACCTGTATCTAACATCAATGCGCGTGCACCCTGGGATGTAATGGCAAAATATGTACGCAAAAAGTCAGGTGTGTTCCCAGACAATATTGCAACAGTATCGCCTTTTTTTATTTTGAAACGTTTCGCCAATAAAACGGCGCGTTGTTTTACTTTTTTTAATAATTCTGCATATGTTTCGTTCTGCCTGACAAAGAAAATACCGTCTTTGTTCCGTGAACATACATCTTGCAGCATTTCATATATGTTTTTAGCAATCATAATAATGCCTTTGTTTAAGTTGTAACTATATGTACCACCGTGGTACATACAACTATGAATATACTGACATTTAGTAAGAAAAACAACCTAAAACTATCGATTCGAAAAATGACAAAAAATACAATATATAGTGTCGAATCGAAAATATTTAATCAATATTTTGTAAAAAATGCTGTTTGCGAATCGTTGAAAAGGTTTTTCTTTGATACAAAATAGGTATTGGTGCAAAAATACCGATTCTGTTTTTTCGCTGTAATACGCAGAAATGTAATGTTCATAAAATGTAAAGAGAAAAATAAGAAAAAATATTCTTTTTCTGTATTGCGGTTAAATAAATAAAACTATATATTGTTATCAAATCAACAAAACAATCACTATATGTTGTGTTTTTACAAGGATTGGAGTTATAAAATGTCAGAAACACAAAATGAAATAAAAATTCAGATTACACCAACACTTACCACACATTTGGTCGCTGTTCAAAAGCGCAGTGGGGAAACAGTTCCTTTTGATGTGAAAAAGATTTATGAAGCTATTAAAAAGGCTGTGGCTGTTACAACAGAAATTTCTGATGTTGAAGTTGTAAAAGTAACACAGGATGTGTTAAAAAGACTGGATGCAAAATTTGCAGAAAAAACACCAAATGTTGAAAATATTCAAGAAATTGTTATTCAAACATTGATGGATTCACGCGCATACAAAACGGCTGAGGCATATATTATATATCGTCAGAAACGTACTGAAATTCGCGAATCGATGGTTGATGCTGTCGAAATCATCGATGGTTATGTCGGTGGTTCAAATTGGCGTATCAAAGAAAATGCGAATATCGGTTATTCAATTGGTGGGCTGATTTTGCGCACCAGTGAACGTGTCACAGCAGAATATTGGTTAAATCTGTATCCGCGTGCTGCAGCCGAGGCACACAAAACAGCCGCAATTCATATTCATGATTTGGGGTGGTTGACAGGTTACTGTGCCGGTTGGTCGTTGCGTGAATTGTTGTACGAAGGTTTCAATGGGGTGCCTGGATATTTGCAATGTGAGCCTGCGAAACATATGGCTACTGCGATTTCGCATATGGTAAATTTCTTGGGGACATTGCAGAATGAATTTGCAGGTGCACAGGCGTTTTCTTCTGTCGATACATATTTAGCACCATATGTTCGTGTTGATAACTTGTCATATGCAGATGTTAAAAATGCAATGCAGACATTGATATTTAACTGCGCTGTGCCTTGTCGTTGGGGTACACAAACACCATTTATCAACTTTACATTTGACTGGACATGCCCAACTGATTTGAAACCACAACGTCCATTTATTGGTAAAAAGCAGGCTGACTTTACATATGGTGACTTGCAAGCAGAAATGGATATGATAAATAAAGCCTTCTTAGAGGTTATGACCGAAGGCGATGCACTGGGGCGTCCGTTTACATTCCCAATTCCAACATATAATATCACACCTGATTTTCCATGGAATCATCCAAATGTAAAACCATTGTTTGATTTGGCGGCAAAATACGGTATTCCAAATTTCCAGAATTTCTTAAATTCTGATTTGAATCCAACAGATGTACGTTCAATGTGCTGTCGTTTGCGCTTGGATGTGCGTGAATTGTTAAAACGCGGTGGTGGATTGTTCGGTTCTGCGGAAAAGACTGGGTCAATCGGTGTCGTTACAATCAACTTGTCAAGATTGGGGTATGTGCATCGTGGTAACCGCGAAGGTCTGTTTACAGAATTGAAACGGTTGCTGAATATTGCACGCGATACATTGGAAATCAAGCGTGATATTATTTCCAAGAATATGGAACGTGGCCTGTATCCATTTACAAAACGTTACCTTGGTGATTGGAACCATCACTTTTCAACCATTGGTGTAAATGGTGCCAATGAAATGGTTCGTAATTTTACAGGGGACAAAGAAAACATTGCAACACCAATGGGTAAAAAGTTGGTTTTGGATGTAATGGACTTTATCCGCGAAAATCTGGCAACTTTCCAAGAACAAACAGGAAATCTGTATAATTTGGAAGCGACCCCAGCCGAAGGTTGTTCATATCGCTTTGCAAAGACAGATGTTAAAAATTTCCCAGACATTATCACTGCTGGAACAAAGGATGCGCCATATTACACAAATTCAACTCAGTTGCCTGTAAGCTATACAGACGATCCATTTGTTGCGTTGGAACACCAAGAAGAGTTACAGCGTAAATATACAGGCGGTACAATGTTGCACTTGTATATGGGTGAACCTGTATCCAGTGGCGATGCGGCACAAAAAATTGTGCGTACGATATTTGAAAATTACAAGGTGCCATATATGACACTGACACCAACATTTTCAATCTGTCCAAAGCATGGTTATCTGCCAGGTAAACATGAATTCTGTCCAAAGTGCGATGCAGAAAATGCCGCAAATCAAGACACACAAGAATAAACAAATAACAAATCAAAATTGTCAATCTAGTTAGGGAGGATTAAACATGACAAACAATGCACACAGAACACCTTGCGAAGTTTTTTCAAGATCAATGGGTTTCATCAGACCTGTATCAAACTTTAATATTGGTAAGTATTCTGAATTCTGTGAACGTAAAACATTTACCGAAGCAAACAGTTTGTCAGCGGGCGCCCGTCACTATGAATTATTAAAACGTGCGGCATAGTAAAATGCGTGAAGTTCAAATTGGGGGATTGGTTCCGTTCACCACAATCGACTATCCCGGGAAACTGTCAGCGGTTTTATTCTTGGTTGGTTGTCCATTACGGTGTGCATATTGTTCCAATCCTCATTTATTATCTGTGGGGGATGGTGAATATGACCCTGCGCGTATGTTTGAATGGCTACAAAAACGCGTTGGAAAATTGGAAGCGATTGTATTTTCTGGTGGCGAAGCATTAATGCAAGGCGATATTGCGATTGAATATATGCGTCGTGTGCGCGATTTGGGTTTCAAGATTGGTTTGCATACAAATGGGTTCTATCCTGATTTGTTAAAGCGTGCGTCGGACATTGTTGATTGGATTGGGCTGGATTTCAAGGCAATACGTGAAAAATATCCTGATTTAACTGGTCAACATATCGCATACGATAATATGATGCGTTCGTTGGATGTATGGCTGGATACAGGCAAAGAATTCGAAGTTCGTATCACATGCGACCCACGATATATATCTGTTGATGATTTATATGAAATCGCAGATATCTTAGCGGGCAGGGGGGTAAAGAATATCGCAGTTCAAAAGTATATTCCACACTTTGAAGACGAAGATAACAAAACCACAGATGCCATGCGAAATCAGTTCTTTAATGATTATGATTTGCGCGACAAATTAAATTCAATGTTTGAATCTGTTATATGGCGCGAATAGTTTTTTCAGGAAGCAAACACCCCCATTTGGGGGTGTTTTTTATTTGTTAGCAACTTTTAATGACTGTAATCCTTGTGCACACAATTTTGTGTATATGGGTTTGTCCAACCCCAAGAATTTTATTAATTCACGTGGTGGATGAATACAGAACAAATCGCGTTCTGTTATAACACCGTTACGTATGGTTTTTATCAGCCCACTGGGCAACAACTTTTGCCCAATACAAGATGACAAATATACCCAACATTCATCGTTGCGCCCCAGATTTTCCAGTGCTAAATATCGTGCATACATATTCAGTGTTAAATCTGCCTTGGTTGCATCTTTGGTCCATGGCGAACCACCGCCAATTGGTGATGCGGTTGAATAAAAATCGCACGCTAATTTGCGACCTGTTACGCCACAATCTGCGATTGATGAATGATATGTGTAAATGCCGGTTCCATTAACAATAATGTCTTCTGGTGTTTGCCCCAGTGTATCAATGATAAACCGATGCAAATCTTGATGCTTTAACATTGGAATTGCAACAATTGCAGTCTTTATTTTTCCATTTTCATCAATTGTAATCTGTGTCTTGATGTCCAACCCTAAATTGTCAGAGCTGCGTGCCATTTCATACAACGCGCGATTTAATTTGCGTGCCAGATATAATTCCAGATTGATGTTGTCTGGGCCATGACACGCGTATCCAACGAATACACCTTGGTCGCCCCAAGCACCTGATTCAACACCGCGATTTATATCTGGTGATTGTACACCGATAAGATTGATGACATTTACTTTGCTGGTATTAATGGCATAATCACCCCAAACAGATGAATATCGACCATCATATCCGATTTCACGTAACGCAGATTTAACATATTCGCATACGTTTGACAGGTCCACATTACCTGTGATTTCACCGCCAAGTATAACAGTGTTA
Source organism: Candidatus Enterousia sp. (assembly GCA_045613445.1). Classification (GTDB taxonomy): domain Bacteria; phylum Pseudomonadota; class Alphaproteobacteria; order Rs-D84; family Rs-D84; genus Enterousia. The sequence continues at coordinate 77,586 of JAZLAZ010000020.1, forward strand.
TCTTTGACCATAACTTCGACTGCATATTTGACAGAATTGTCCATTTCAATCATGCGATCCAAGATATAAGATGAAATATAATCGGAAATTTTATCAGGGTGTCCCAGCGACACCGCTTCTGCTGTTTTTAACATAGAAAGACTCCTGTTTTAGTCCATTGACGCAGGACAAGTAAGGATTTAAATCCGCGGTCACGCAACACCATGTCACATGACGAAGATAATACTATCATTAAAAAATACAATTTGCAAGGTAATAAAAAACACCCCATTGGGGCATTTTTTATTTATGGCGGATGGTGAGGACTGCCTTGATATACAAAAATTAAAATCAAAAAAATCTTGTGAACTGCGATTTTTTAAGATTTTACTAATTGTTTATCTGCGTATTCCCTTGGCGCATGTGCCTGCGGGGCAACCGTGACGATTTCAATGCGTTTCACTGTTGAAATCTACTTGTTGTCGAACCTTGGCAACTTTGTTGCGGTTCTAATCCCAAACCACACATCAGCATAAATAAAAAAACACCCCATTGGGGCATTTTTTATTTATGGCGGATGGTGAGGGATTCGAACCCCCGGTGGAGTTGCCCCCACAACGGTTTTCAAGACCGCCGCATTCGACCGCTCTGCCAACCATCCTAAACTTTCAAAATATTTCCGTCGGTCTTTCAAACCTACGGTTTTGTTCGCTTGTCGCAACTGTCGTTGCTGCTCACCACTCGTTAGCGTTCGGCTGTACTGCGTTTGCCTTACTTACTCGTATGCAAGACCGCCGCATTCGACCGCTCTGCCAACCATCCGAAACTGTTATATCATAGGTTTCTAAGCCACGCACAGTTTATATTTTGACAAGATAAATGTCAAATGTTTTTTATCTTAATCTTCAACTTCTATTTTTATATCAGTAACCCTTTATGCATCAAAATCCATTGTGATACCCTTTGTCAGTCTTGATTGTCATCTTCAAGTATAAAATCCGTTCCCATGAAGTTCCCCTTTATTTTAATCAATCTTGAGTATCATCTCTCTTTATCAGTTCGTCAACTTCACGTTTGATTTTCATGGCATTTCTCCCTTGGTTTGTTGTCATAATTGTAATTTATTTCTTTTAAGTGCGCAAGTTAAAATAAGTGCACCGCACATGAACATCAACCCAGACAGCAGTTGTCCCATTGTCAATCCCCATGTTGTCAGGAAACCGATATGTGCATCTGGGGCGCGGAATTGTTCACAAATCATACGGAATATCGCATACAGCATTCCCATAATACCTGCCAAGGCGCCTGGGAATTTGCGCAGTTTTGTAAATCTGTACAGGCAAAACATTATAATAAACAACAATGCGCCTTCGGTGGCGGCTTCATACAATGGACTTGGGTGACGTGGAATTGTTGTGTCGCCAGTAAATACAATTCCCCATGGTGCATCTGTTGGACGCCCCATAACTTCGCGATTTATAAAGTTGGCAATACGACCAAAAAACAGTCCGATTGTTGTTACAACAGACATTAAATCCAGTAATGCCCATGGATTTTGCCGTTGTTTACGGGCAAATAAAAATATAGCGATAATAACACCCAGTAATCCGCCATGAAAGCTCATACCGCCATGCCAAACAGCAAATATGTCCAGCGGGTGTAACAAGAAATAGCCCAGATTATAAAACAGTACATAGCCCAAACGACCACCAATAATAACACCAAATACAATTGCGGTCAGTAAGTCATCTGTTTGCTGTTTTGATATTTTGACAACACTGTCGGGCTTGCGTGTCAGATATTTGAATAACCAATATCCAAAAAGAAATCCCGCAATGTACGCCAGTGCATACCATCTGATGTCCAATCCGAATATGGAAAATGCAACTGGTGAAATTGACGGGATTGTTATAGCCATTATATTTGCTTTATCTGGATAGAGACCATTCCAGAGTTGCAATAATTTTTTTGATCCTTTCAATGCGGGCAGGGTCTGGATATTGAGAATTGACTTCTGCCTCTAAATCCAGTTTGCGTTGTTCCAGTATTTTCGAAGTAGATACCTTGGCGCAACGTGCATTGTGAGTCGCCACTAAAATATCTCTTTCGCCGCGGCAACGTTTTTGTTCGATGCGTGCGCGTGCTGCGTAATCTTCTTGTAACATGTTTTACCTTTTTTTATGTTTATTATCTTGAAATACTAGTCTATTGTATTATATATTTATCAAAAGACAAGGAGAAAAACAAAAAAATGACTACAAAAAAAATAATTGTCAAAGATACTACGGCGAGAACTGTTTCTGCTGGTCGCAAACAATCGGTTGGTGGAATTGATTTATATTTCAAACGTATATTTGCATTGATGTTTGGTGCAGTTGGTGTAACTGCGCTGGCGGCATATATGACGATTTTGGGGGGTGGATTACAATATTTGTTTAATCTGCACACAGGCGGTATGTCTGGGTTATATTATGTTTTATTATTTGGTGGTTTGGCATTATCAATTTGGGCACAGGTTCGTGTGTTTAATATGAAACCAACAACAGGTGCATTACTGTTGGCACTATATGCGATTTTGATTGGTGTAACAATGACACCATTGATTGCGGTTGCGTTGGCAGTGAATCCATCGTCTATATTGATGGCCTTTATTGTTGCTGCATTGATGTTTGCGTGTATGGCAATGTTTGGTTATAAAACAGTCAAAGATTTGTCTTTTTTGGGTATCTTTTTGATGATGGGAATGATTGGTTTGATTATAATTGGATTATTGTCATTTATATGGCCAACAATGTTGGGTGGCGCGTTTGGTACAGTGGTTTGTTTTATCGGTGTACTGATATTTGCGTTGTTCACAGCATATGATATGCAGAACCTGAAACGCGCATATGCATATGTTGGTGATGGTACACAGAAAAATCAGTTGGCTGTTTTGGGTGCATTGCATTTGTATATATCTTTTGTTGCAATGTTCCAATATTTGCTAAGCTTGTTTAACCGTGAATAATAAAAAATAAAAAGGGATGTAAAAATGGCATATAAAATAGATAAAACAAAGTGTATTGGTTGTGGCACTTGTATGGGGATTTGTCCTGTTGGTGCAATCAGTATGGGGGCAGATGGTAAATGTGTTATCGATTCGTCCAAATGTATTTCGTGTGGTACATGTGCTGCGGTTTGTCCTGTGGGGGCGATCGGACCAGATAATATGTAAAAAAAAATTCCCCAAAATGGGGGTTTTTTATTGTAAATTGTTAAAAACTGTATAATATATAATCGGTTATAAATGATAAGGATTGAATATGCCAGCAAAAACAGTCAATGATATTGTCGCATTATGTAAGCGTCGCGGATTTATTTTTACAGGTTCTGAAATCTATGGTGGATTGGGTGGAACATATGATTATGGCCCATATGGCGTTGAATTGATGAAAAATATTCGCAACGCATGGTGGAATGCGATGATTTATTCGCGTGATGATATCGAAGGACTGGATTCTGCATTGATTACAAATCGTCTGTTGTGGAAATATTCCGGTCACGAAGCAGGTTTTTCAGATCCATTGGTCGAATGTAAAAAGTGTGGTGCCCGTATGCGTCAGGATAAAATGAAAGATTTATCTAAATGTGATAATTGTGGCAGTACAGATATTACTGAACCGCGTGCATATCAATTGATGATGGGGCTGTCGATTGGCGCAACCGCAGACGGTGCAATAAATGCGTATTTGCGTCCGGAAACAGCGACAACAACATATACAAATTTCAAAAATGTTTTGGATGCGCGTCCACATAAATTGCCATTTGGTATTGCACAAATTGGTAAGGCGTTCAGAAATGAAATATCGCCACGTGGATTTGTATTCCGTATGCGTGAATTTGAACAGGCAGAAATGCAGTACTTTGTAAACCCAGCGGATGATGAAAAATTCCATGAAATGTGGATGCAAGAACGTTTGGCATGGTGGATAAATGTATTGGGAATACCTGCGGAAAAATTGCGTTTTATGCCGCATGAAAAGTTGGCGCACTATGCCAAGGCGGCGGTTGATATTGAATATGAATTCCCAGATGGTTTTGATGAGGTCGAAGGAATCCATAACCGCCAAGACTTTGACTTGGGTTCGCATACCAAGGGTCAAAAAGAATTTGAAATTCATGCCAATGTTCTGGAAAACAAAGACAGTACAACAAAATTGTCTTATTCAGATCCACAAAGCGGTGAAAACTTTATCCCATATGTAATTGAAACAGCGATGGGTGTAAATCGTGCAATGTTGGCTGTAATGTTAGAGGCGTATAATGAAGAAGACCTGGGCGATGGCAAAACACGCACGGTATTAAAGTTAAAGCCAGCACTGTCACCGGTCAAGGCGGCAGTTATCCCATTGGCGCGTAATGTTCCAGAACTGTTGACAATATCAAATGATATTGTTGGAAAATTGCGCAAACTGGGAATTGGCCGTATTGAATTGGAAAATTCTGGTAATATTGGTAAAAACTATCGCAGACATGATGAAATTGGAACGCCGGTATGTATCACAGTTGACCATCAGACAATGGAAGATAACACAGTCACATTGCGTTATCGCGATACAATGGAACAGGTCCGTATTGCAATTGATGATGTCGTGCCACGTGTACTGGAAATAATCAACGAATAAATAAAAACGCCCGTTTGGGCGTTTTTTTCTGTTGTTATTTTTTTTCAAATGTTCTAAATTTTTAATGCTATGAGTAAAGAAATTATTGAAAATATTGATTCACAACAGTTATCAGATGCGTTGTCTGAACGCTATCTGTCGTATGCGGTCAGTACGATTGTATCCCGTGCGTTGCCGGATGTGCGTGATGGGTTAAAGCCTGTACATCGCAGAATTTTGTATTCTATGTTGCGTCAGAAATTATCGCCAAATGCCGCATTTCGTAAGTGTGCAACAGTTGTCGGTGATGTATTGGGTCACTATCACCCACATGGGGACAGTTCTGTGTACGATGCGATGGTACGCCTGGCCCAGGATTTTTCTGTACGCTATCCATTGATTGATGGTCAGGGTAACTTTGGTAATATTGACGGTGACCCCCAGGCGGCATATCGTTATACAGAATCCAAGATGACCGAAGCAGCTATGCTGATTATGGAAGGTTTGGATGAAAACAGTGTTGATATGATGCCGAACTTTGACGGTACAACATTGGAACCGGTTGTTATGCCAGGTGCGTTCCCAAATTTACTGGCAAATGGTGGTATGGGTATTGCGGTTGGTATGGCAACAAATATTCCAACTCATAATGTGGCTGAGGTTTGTGATGCACTGAATCTGGTTGTGGATAAACCTGATGCGACAACTGCCCAGATTATGAAAAAAATGATTGGGCCAGACTTTCCAACAGGTGGCATTTTAATCGATGGGTTTGAAACGATTGTAAAAAATTATGATACAGGCAAGGGTGCGTTCCGTATTCGTGCCAGATGGGAAATTGAAAATCTGGAACGTGGTGGCTGGCAGGTTGTGGTGTCTGAAATCCCATACGGTATTGTAAAGTCAAAATTGGTTGAACAAATTGCATCACTGATTGATGCGAAAAAGTTGCCATTGGTTGATGATATTATCGATGAATCAACCACAGATGTTCGTATTGTTATCACGCCAAAGTCGCGCAATATCCCTGCGGATAAAATGATGGCACATTTATTTGCGATGTCGGATTTGGAATATCGCTTTAACATGAACTTTAATGTGATTGATTCACATGGTGCGCCGCGTGTAATGCCAATTGGCGATGTCTTGCGTGAATTTATTGCGCATCAAAAAGATGTTTTGTGTCGTCGTACACAATGGCGTTTGAATAATATTGCGCGCAGATTGGAAATCTTGGGCGGGTTGCTGGTTGTATATCTGAATTTGGACAGGGTAATTGAAATCATCAGAAATGAAGATGATGCTAAAGCTGTCTTGATGGCTGAATTCAATTTGACCGAGGTACAAGTAGAAGCCATATTAAACACACGCCTGCGTTCGTTGCGTAAATTAGAAGAAATGGAAATCAAACGCGAAGATGCTGCACTGCGCGAAGAACAAAAACAATTACAGGCATTGTTGGCCAGTGAAGATGCACAAAATGAACAGTTAAAGGCATGGTTTAACGATATTAAAAAGACATACGATAAAAAGACTAAGTTGGGGCGTCGCCGTACAACATGGGCAGAACAGACAGAAGAAATTGTTGTCAACGCAGATGAATTTATCGAAAAAGAACCGCTGACTATTATTTTGTCCACAATGGGTTGGATACGCGCCGCCAAGGGACATTTGGACTTGAATGCGTTGGATATGAAATTCAAAGAAGGTGATGAGTTACATTCCGCGTTCCATGCAATGTCAACAGACAAGATAAACCTGTTTGTATCCAGTGGCAAAATGTTCACATTATCTGCGAACGATTTGCCGTCTGCCCGCGGTTTTGGTGAATCTGTGCGTATGATGGCAGATATTGCTGCGGATGAAGATATTGTTTGTGCATTTGTGCTGGATACAAATGCAAAATATTTGCTGGCAACACGTCATGGAAATGGTTTCATTATTTCTGGGGAAAATTGTTTGGCCCAGACCAAAAACGGCAAACAGGTAATGAACATTGATGGCAAGAATACTGCGCATATGTGCGTGCGTGTGTCGGGAGATATGATTGCGATGTCTGGATCAAATGATAAATTGCTGATATTTGCGACAAATGAAATACCAGAGATGTCCAGGGGCAAGGGTGTAATATTACAGAAATATAATGCCGAACGCACATATATTTTAGATATAATGTTTTTTAATGAAAGTGATGGTTTCGGCTGGACAACGGGTCGTGGTACGACCAAGTTGGATGATTGGGCACCATGGCGTGGCAAACGCGCATCCCAGGGGCGTACAGTCCCAGTTGGATTCCCACGCAGTGGAAAATTTGGAAAATAAAATCCCCCGACCGGGGGATTTTTTATCTGTTGGTCAGTTGTAATTCAATACGACGATTTTTTTGCAGGCTGGTTGCATCGTCGCCAGATGATATTGGATACATTTCTCCAAATCCTGTTGGTATCAATCGACGCTTTGACACGCCGTTGGATACCAATTCGTTTACAACAGCGCTGGCGCGTAATAATGATAATTGTGTGTTGTTGCGATAACCACGCGTCCCAGATATCACCTGTTTTTTATCTGTGTGTCCGTCAACGCGGATAATCCAATCAATGTCTGTTGGGATTTGTGATTCCATGTTTTTTATTACATCGGAAATCAATTTTAACTGCTTTTTACCCGCCGCAGACAATTTATAAGAACCACTGGGAAATAATATGTCACTGTTCACGATAAACCTGTCACCGTCAGCAGTGATTGATGTATTGTCGCCCATCGCCAATTTTACAGCTTTGTAAAATTGCGATTGGTATTTTGAAACATCTTTTAATTCGGCAACTTTATCAGCCAGTGCCTTGTTTAATTTGTTTGACATTTCAATATATTGGATTTCTTGGGCGTGGGATTTTTCTTCTGCCATGTCCAATGCTGCCTGTAATTTGCCCAACTGGGCTGTCAATTCTGCATATTGAGCAGACATTTGTTCTTGCAATAATTTGCGTTCTTGTTCCAGTTGAATTGATTTTTCGCGGCTGATGTTGGCCTGATTTAACTGGACAGCCAATTTGTCGATTTCTGATTGTTTTAAGTCGATTTCAGCCTGTTTTTCAGTGATTTCAGATTGCATAGTTTCAATCTTGGATTCGTATGCGCCAATCAAATCTTCTGTATTTATGTCAACGTTTTCCAATTCATCACGTGCCAGTAATAATAAACGATTGGCTTCGCGTTTGTATGATTCCATTTCTTCAATCGTTTGCGCTTGTTCTGCATTGACTTGTTTTAATTCAGCAACTGCGCGTGTGCCAGTGGACTTGTTAAACACACTGGTGGTCGTCCACAAGAATACAAACATAATCAACAAGAATATCAATATAATTACCAGATTTGAAAACAGATCGACAAAACCTGGCCATGCGCTGGTTTGACTGCGATAACGGATATTCATCATTTTTTTCTCTCTCTATTTTTTTCTTTTTGTGCTATGCGTCAGACAGGGTTTGTTCTAATGTCTGAACACTTTTGGTCAGTTCATGGGTTGCTAAGTTTATCTTTGGTAAAACACGGGCGATTTCATCAGCTGCAGAAATGGTCGTGCGGGCAGATAAAAAGTCTGATAATGTGCGGAATATGCTGTTTTGTGCAATTTGAACCTGTAACCCCAAAAAACCAACAATCAAACTGCCTGCCAGACCCAATAATGAACTGGTAAACGCGGTTGTCATTCCAGATAAAGGCTTGTATATGCCTGTTTGCATAGACTGTAATACCGATTCGTCAGAAAAGTTTAATGATGCAATCAATTCTGCAAAACCACCAACAGTTAAAATCAACCCCCAAAAGGTACCCAATAACCCCAAGAATATTAAAATGTTCGTTATATATCGTACTGATTCACGGGAATCTTCAAAACGCATCTGTATCATGTCCGATACATTGTCCAATGTTGATGCAGATATTTTACGGGTGTTGTGTGATAATATTTGTGCCACAGGACGCAATAAACGCGGAGGTATAATAAGCGCACCACGACCAGATGTGTATGCGTGTAACCATTTGTATTCAGGTAATAGTTGAAATACCAATACAAAACACAGACCGATTCCGAACAGTGTTGTTCCAATAATAATACCGTTTAACCATATGTTTGCAGTTGCAATTTGCATGAATTCTGCATTGAAATACAGTACCAATGCAACAACTAGCGCGGTAAATAACGCCATACGGTTCAAAACAAAATGAAATTGTTTCTGCATATAATATAATCCCTGCCTGATGATAGAATCATAGTAAATTTTTGTAAATTATGTCAATAGGGATTTGTTATGCTTGTTGTTATTAAAAAATACTTGATTTTTGTCAGAATTTATACATAATATGTGTCGTTCCTGCTGATAACAATGGTGTTGTCGGCTGTATAAACCAAAGGAAATAAAATGGCTTATTACGAAAGCGTCTTGGTTTTCCGCCAGGACTTGACTGAACCGCAGGTAAAAGAAAAAGCGGCTAAATTTACAGAAATTATCAAAGAATTGGGTGGGGATGTTAAATCTACAGAATTCTGGGGATTGAAAAACTTGGCATACATCATTCGTAAAAACCGCAAGGCTCATTACGTTATGTTGAATATCGAATTGCCAGGTGCACAAATTACAGAATTGGAACGCCGTTCACGCATTGATGAAGACGTTATTCGTTTCTTGAATGTTCGTGTTGAAGAATTATCAACAACACCTTCTATTATGATGAAAAAGAACACAGAGGAGGTAGAATAATGGCAGTTCGTGCAGCAATTTATCGTAAAAAATCTAACCCATTAAAAGGTAAGGTTATCGATTATAAAGATATTAAATTATTGTCACATTATATCACAGAACGTGGTAAAATCGTGCCAAGTCGTATCAGTGGTGTTTCTCAAAAAGATCAACGCGCGTTGGCAACAGCTATTAAACGTGCACGCCATTTGGGATTGATGCCATTTGTTCGCAACAATCTTGGATAAAAATAATCATAGTGGATATTTAATTGTTGGTGACAGTGTGTAATATTTGTATATTTATGCTTTATCGCCAACAATATATCGCTTTGATTGTTTACTAACAATATTTGGGAATAAGTCCCTAACTTATAAAAAACAATAAGGACAGATTATGAAAGTTATCTTGACAGAAAAAATTACAAAATTAGGCAATATCGGCGATACAGTCGAAGTTAAAACAGGTTTCGCACGTAACTATTTGTTGCCAAATGGTAAGGCAATGCGTTTCACACGCGAAAATGTTGCTTTGTTCGAAGCAAAGAAAGCAGAATTGACAGCACGTCAAGAAGCGGCAAAAAAATCAGCAGAAGCAAATGTAGATGCAGTGAAAAATGCAAAATTACATATGATTCGTCAGGCTGGCGATACAGGTCAATTGTATGGTTCTGTGTCGACTCGCGATATCGCACGCATGTTGAAAGAAGTCGCAAATGTTTCTGTTGAATCAGCACAGGTTTTGTTGGGCGCGCCAATCAAATCTGTTGGTGCGTTTGATACAAAAATCGCATTGCACCCAGATGTAGTTGTGCCTGTAAAAATCTATGTTGCTCAGACACAAGATGAAATTGAAGCATTGGTTGCTGGTAAAGTTTTGACATTTGGTTCAAAGAAAGTCGAAGAAGAAGCAACAGAAGAAGTGGTTGCAGAAGAAGCAGTAACAGAAGAAACTGTTGTTGCAGAAGATGCACCGGTTGCAGATGCGGAATAATTTCTGATGATATGTATAAAAATCCGCCAAATTGGCGGATTTTTATTTTTCAAATACTGAAAACAATTCCCAATGTGCACTGCCACAGAATTGATCAACGGGAATTAGTGTCGTTATGTGATAGCCACCTGATTTTAATATTTCTGAATCTGTTTTCCATGTGTTTGGATTGCATGATATGTAAATAATTTTTTGTATGTTGCTGTGTGCCAATTCTGTGCACTGTTTTTTTGCACCAGCACGCGGAGGATCCATGATAATACAGTCATATTGCTGTAACATGCCGATGGTCAATGGATGTGTAAACAAGTCGCGTTTTATGCCTGTGCCAACAATGTCAAAACCTGTGGCGTTTGTAGCAAATGTAAAATTGCCCAGACCGCAGAACAAATCTGCAATTTTTGTATAACCTTTTGTGTGTTCTGTAACTAGATTGCGTAAATTGTCTGCACCATTGATACTGGGTTGTAAAAATGCGTTTGATGGGTATTGTACTGTGTGTTCACCGAAACGGATGATCGGTTGTTCTGTTTGTTTTATTTTTTGATTGTTCCAAGTTATACGAATGGCGGGAACTTGTATTGCAGATGCACGAAATTCTGGTGTGAAATATGGGATGTTTGATGTTATCGCAATGTCGATTCCATTGTCACATTCTGTGATAAGGCATGAACCAGAACCGCACCATGGTAATTTGTGCATGTATGGTAATATTTGATTTATGCCATCTGTCAGGTTTATACAATTATCAATATTTATAATGTTTTTTGTTTTGTTTTCATAAAAACCAAATTGATTTGGGGCAAAGCAAAAGTCTGCACGACGGCGTGTGCCATATGGTATCCATATAGGGTGTGTAACAGGTAACGCACTGTCTAGTGATTTTAGCTTTTTTGATTGGTATTCTGGTGATGTAAAATCGTATTTGCAACCCCCACACTTGCCAAAAAATGGACATCTGGTCATTGTGTGCCTTTTTTAGAAGTGTATCCGTGCGCCAGCGCGTAATTGATGGGCGGTTGGTGCAAAGTCAGATATGATATTGTTGGCACCGTTGAACATATAGATATATTTATACCCGAAATCCAACGCAAACAGTTCGTTAAATTCAACGCTGATGCCCGCCATCGCAGATATTACAGGTGAAAATTTATGTTCCATTATAATACTGTCGCGTCCATAGTTCCATGATGCGCCCGCACCAAAACCGACATATGGAACCAGTATTTGTGTGTCAAATATGCGATATATACTGTCGATTCTGGCATCCCATATCAAATTCATTATTGCCATGTTTGAATTAAATGATACAGAATCCCATTTCGCATTTGAATTTATGTAATTTGCTTCTAAGCGGAATGTGTCATATAAACGAAGACCTGCAACAATATCAAAAGATGATGTATTGTTGCCGTTCAATGCCATGTTTGTATCAGTTGTAAAATCTTGCCACATTGTATAGTTATATGATGCACCGATATAGTAGTGTTTCCTGTCTGATAATTCGTGTCTGTTGTTACCATTTGGCGCCAGTTTACGTGGAATTTCAATTTGTTCAACACGGTATACAATTTCTGCATTGGCCATTAGTGGTAATGATAAACACAGCAATGTAAAGAATAATGTTTTTTTCATCTTGGTTGTCCTTGTTAGAAGTTTGCGCGTATTGTGGTCATCAAATTGCTGATACTGTTGACACCGCCATCAGATGTACCCCAACCAAATCCGTTGCCAATCATCATTTGATATTGATATGCAATATCAATACCAATAATGTCGTTGAACATAACAGATACACCCAATGTTGCGCGTGGCGCAGCAATTACCATACCGTCTGATCCATTTGAACCTTGAAATTGATATGTGCCGATTGATGCGCCCAAACCCATAAATGGAACAAATGTTCTGCGGTGTGCAATGTCACCAGATTGTATATATCTGCGCGCAAAGTCAAAGTATAGTGTGCCACCAATAGTATTATATGTTGCGTGTAGATTTGATAAATCTTGGAATTTTAATTCAGATGTTTGAAAATCTATTTCTGTGCGTACATATGAAGATAAGTTCCAGCCCAATCCAATTTGGGCAGTATAACTGTTTTCTGGTTTGTGGTCAGAACCAAAATAATTCGCAGAATCTGTTGCAAAATCAAGATTTATTCCGCCACCCATACGAACATACATTGTAGTTGGTATGAATACTTGGATGTTGTCATTGGCCACAGCGCCGATATGTTCGTATACAGCGAAACCCAATTCAGTTGGCACATCATCAGGTATTGTTTTGGCCAGTGTTGGCGCAACAACGATATCCAGTCCAGATGCAACTTCGTTCTTGAATTTCTTGTCTGTATAATTTGATGCATTTGCATATGTCAAACTGCAAAAAATCATTAAAAGTGTCATATAAGATATTTTTTTCATATTTTTTAACTTTTATTGTTTTGTTTCTGCATATTATTTTATCATAAATTGTAACTTGATTCCAGTCTGATTTATTCGTACCATATGGATATGAAAAAGAAAAATACAGATAAAAAGATTGCTATCGTAGCTGGCGCATATGATTTGCCTTTTTTAACGCGTGATGCATTGAAAAGAGCAGGTTGGGATGTATTTGTTATCGGCTTAAAGAACTTTTATGATGAACGATTAAATCCTGATATGGTAATTAGGTTAGGTGGTGGTGGTCGCGCTGTTCGGGCGGCTAAACGCATGGGAATATCCAAGGTTACTTTTGTTGGATCATTGGGACATCCTGATTTGTCTGATTTGCGTCCGGATTTTTGGACTTTGCGTGCTTTATTTACTTTTTTAAGATATCAACGGGGGTATGATTCAATGGCAATTGCGATAAATAAAATTATGGAAAAACAAGGACTAGAAGTTGTGGCTGCACAGGATTTGGCCCCAGAATTGGCATTTGAAACAGCGGGGGTAAAAACGCGTGTAAAACCCAGCGCTGCGGATAAAAAGAATATTGAACGCGCAATTCAAGTTTCGCATACAATTGGTCGCGAAGATATCGGGGCATCTGTTGTTGTGGATAAACAGGTTATTGCCGTAGAAGCAGCCGAAGGTACCGCCAGAATGTTGGAACGGGTGGTTGCAATGCGTGCAAAAAAAAGAAAGTCCAGTGGGGTATTTGCCAAGATGACAAAGCCAGGACAAGATTTGCGTATCGATATTCCTGCAATTGGCGTTGATACTGTGAATGCTGTGGCAGCAGCGCATTTAAGGGGAATTGTTGTAAATACAAAAACTTGTTTTGTTGTAAATAAAGACGCTGTTGTAAAGCAAGCTGATAAGTTGGGAATCTTTATTTTGGCATTGGATGAATAATAAAAAGGAATTGTAGATGTTAAAAAAGACAGAAGTTGTGTTATTTGATTTTGATGGAACATTATCCGCGTATGATGCGAATTTTGAATTCGCAAAATATTGTTTTCGCAGGTCTTTGCGTCCTTGGTTGTTTTCACCTTTGATTTTGTTGGGTGCAGTTGCACGTAAATTTAATCCAGGTGGTGTCTGGTGGCGCGAGACTATGCGCAGATTTGTGAATGAGAAGACGGTAAAAAAATATGCATCCGGATTTATAAAACAGCATAAACGCAATCGCTTTGGTTGGGCTAAAGAACGTGTGCAAAGCGAACGCGACGCAGGTCGTAAAGTTGTTATGTTGTCGGCATCGCCAAATTATCTGTTGCGTCCATTGGTTCGTGATATGAATTTTGATGCAGTCTTTTGTTCTGAAATGGATCCGAAAAAACCGTGGAAATATCGTGTTTTGTGTTGGGGAGCGAACAAGGTTTATATTATGGACCAATGGGCCAAGGAAAATAAGATAATTCCACATGTTGTACGTGCATATTCAGACAGTAAGTCTGATATGCCAATGATGGAAATCGCAGATGAACAAGTTTGGATTGATCCCAAAACTGGTATGCGAAAAGATGCCTAGTGAAGTTTATTTAATTTAATATTAAAGTGTATCCTATGGTTATCATGGATACACTTTTTGATGTGCTTAGTGCAACAATTGGTGCGGTTGTTGGTGCAATGTTTGCTTTCTTCTTGAATCGTAAACGCAGTCGTCAAATGATGCGGCAATCTGTTACCAGTCGTCAAGAACTGACAGCGTTACGACAGGAAAACGATAGATTATTAGAGCAAATAAAAACCAAAGAAGATATTATCTTAAAAATGCAAATGCAGTTGCTGGGTGATTCTGGGGCTGTAAAACCTAAAAAATCAAAAAAATAAATCGATTGATACAGTCGGTTCTTCGTCCAACACAGACCAAAATAAAAATCCCCAAAAGGGGATTTTAATTCTGGTGGCCCTGGTCGGACTGTAAATTCCCATCTGCGGTGCGTCACCGCGATGGGCCCCTTTCGCCTGCGGCTCGAACCGGTCGGTTCTTCGTCCGGCCCGCAAAATACAATATAAATAAAAAATATCCCACAAGGGGATATTTTCTATTAATTCTGGTGGCCCTGGTCGGACTCGAACCGACACTCCTTGCAGAACTTGATTTTGAGTCAAGCGCGTCTACCAATTCCGCCACGGGGCCATGGCATCAGAAAGCAATTATTATGCTGCTTTCTTTGCTGCAACTTTTTTTACCAAACGTGCACTGCGGTTTGCCTTGTGTGCAGGCTTTTTTGCAGGTGCAGCAGGTTTTCCAGCCTTCTTTTCAATGGCTTTTTTAATAGCTGCCATATCTTCTGTCAGGCGTGATACTGGTTTTGCCATTACGTATGCATCCAAACCGCCATGTTTTGTCAATGTACGCAGACCAGCAGTTGAAATACGTAATGAAAAATCGCGTCCCAAAATATCACTGTGGAACTTTAATGTTTGCAGATTTGGCAAGAATGTACGTTTTGTACGACGATGAGAGTGAGATACATTCATCCCAACTTCTGTTTTCTTACCTGTAACTTTACATACACGTGGCATAATACTTATCCTTAAATTATTAATAGCGGACTAAATTTATAATAAAAATCTAGAAAAGTCAAGTATTGTTTTCATATTTTTTATTTGTTTTATTTATGTCCGTCATTTAATAGGTCTGTTACAACCTTGGCTGGGGTAAATGTCGTTGTTGGAACCGCAACAAATATTGTGTTCCATTTTGACATCGCGCCGTTCCACAGGCCGGGGCGTTCCATTGCACGCAATTCATGTCCATCCTTTGATTTTGTGGATATAAAGCCAGTGGATTGGTCGATGTATTGTGTCAAATCGAACTTTTTAGCAGTGTAATCATGTGTCATACAAACTAAGTCCACAGGATTAAAATATTGTCCTTGGTGTAATATGGATGCTGATTCAGGTGCAATTTGTCCAGGTTCGATAATTTGCAAGCTTTCTGAACCATCAGAATTCTTTGTCCAGAATGGACCGCCACCCGGGGCGCCAGTGTTCTTTATCATACCACATACGCGCAGTGGGCGGTTTAATATGTTGCGGATTTCAGATGTTGCAAAATTGCGAATCCCAAGGTTATTTGATATAAAATCTTTGATTTCAGTTATATTGGCATTGCCAAAATCAATATCGTTTATATATTTGAATATTTGTTGCTGGATCTGAATTGCGATGCCTGCCAGTATCTTTTTATATAATACGGTGTCGTTTCTGGTGTCGTTCGTGCAGACATTGTCGATGTTTTTTATAAATATTATATCTGCATCAATGTCGTTCAGATTTTCAATCAATGCGCCGTGACCAGATGGACGGAATAACAGCGAACCATCAGAATTGCGAAAAGGTATATTGTCAAGATTTACTGCAATCGTATCTGTTTCTGGTTTTTGGGTGGATAAATCAATGTCGTATTTTATGCCCAGTTCTGATTCGTATTGCGGAATAATTTTGTTTAGCAGTGCTGTAAAACCGTCTTTGTGTTCTGGTGATACGGTAAAATGTATATTTACAATTTTATTAGATTCTGCGTATTGTGCACCTTCATACAGATGTTCCGCGATGGCAGTAATGCCAGATTTGTTGTCATTATGGAATTTTAACAATCCTTTGGGCAGGTTGCCGTAATTTAGTCCTGATTTATCAATTATACATTTTATAATGTCTTGTTCTGTGGCATTGTGGGGTAAAATTTGTTTCAAATCATTGTAAAAAGCAAATCTTGTCAGGTTGTCTAATACAATTTGTGTTGTTTTGTTCATTGTGCCAGTATTCAAAAATTCAAATAGGTCTTTGAACATACGTGTCGCCGCCCCAGAAGCGGGTACAAATTTTGCAATTTTATAATTGTCTTTGTGTGTGTCGTATAGGTCTGCGTATTTAGTATCGTTGATTTCCATAATACCATCACCAGAAACCGCAGCAGATACAATTTGTATAAATGGAAAGCCTGTTTCAAAGTCAGATATTTGCTGATTTACTGTATCAAGTGTTAAATTATGATTTGTGATTTGTTCAATATCTTGGGGACTGAATTTTATCATATTTATATCCTGTGGTTTGCGTGTTACAGAATAATATAAATTTATTTCCTGTGCAAGGGTTGGTATTCGTTCCTGTGTCTTGAAAGCTGTTTTTGTGGCACTATATATAGCACAGAAATAATTTATAAGGAGCGTATATATGAATCCGGATGATTTACAAGAAACACCACAGCAGGCAATCGAAAAGTATACAACTGATTTCACAAAGCTGGCAGCTGATGGAAAATTAGATCCTGTGATTGGGCGCGATGAAGAAATTCGTCGTACTATTCAGGTGCTAAGTCGTCGTACTAAGAATAATCCCGTGTTGATTGGTAACCCAGGGGTTGGAAAAACAGCGATTGTTGAAGGTTTGGCAACGCGTATCATTTCAGGTGATGTGCCAGAAAACCTGTTGAAAAAACAGCTGTTGAGTTTGGATATGGGTGCGTTGATGGCGGGTGCATCTTTTCGTGGACAATTCGAGGGTCGCTTGAAAGCAATATTAAAAGCAGTCAAAGATTCAGACGGCAAAATAATTTTGTTTATTGATGAATTGCATACTCTTGTCGGTGCAGGCAAGGGTGAAGGTAGTATGGATGCTGCGAACTTATTAAAGCCAATGTTGGCGCGTGGCGAATTACACTGTTTGGGTGCGACAACATTGGATGAATATCGTCAATATATTGAAAAAGATCCAGCGTTGGCGCGTCGTTTCCAGCCTGTGTATGTTGATGAACCAACAGTGGACGATACAATCTCTATATTGCGCGGATTAAAAGAAAAATACGAAGGACATCATGGGGTTCGTATTGCAGATGCTGCGCTGGTGTCTGCGGTTAAATTATCGAATCGGTATATCACAGACAGATTCTTGCCAGACAAGGCAATTGACTTGATTGACGAAGCTGCTGCGCGCGTACGAATCGAAATTGCGTCAAAACCAGATAAGCTGGACGAAGTTGACAGACATTTGATGCAATTGAAAATTGAACAGCAGGCATTGAAAAAAGAAAAAGATGAAGAGTCCAAGAAAAGATTGGCTGATTTGGAAAATATAATTAAAAGTGTCGAAGCTGAATCCAAAGAATTGACTGCGCAATGGCAGGCAGAACAACAAAAAATGCGTGGCTTGTCAGATGCAATGGCGGCATTGGATGTTGCCAAGGCCGAGGTTGCAACAGCAATGCGAAATGGTGATTATGAAAAAGCTTCTGCGTTGCAATATGGAAAAATTCCAGAACTGGAAGAAAAAATTGCAAAAATGAATGCTGATGCCAAAGAATATAAAACTGTTCTGCCAGAACATATCGCAGCGGTTGTTAGCAAGTGGACAGGTGTGCCTGCAGATAGATTAAATGCCGAAGAACAATCGAAGTTATTAAATATCGAAGATGCATTGCGTAAACGCGTTGTGGGGCAGGATCATGCGCTGGGGGTAATTGCACGTGCGATTCGTCGCAGTCGTGCTGGGTTATCTGATCCGCGCAGACCAATGGGCAGTTTTATGTTCTTAGGTCCCACAGGCGTTGGTAAAACCGAAGTCGCCAAGGCATTGGCAGAATATCTGTTTAATGATGATACCGCAATGACGCGTATTGATATGAGTGAGTATATGGAGCCACATTCTGTATCGCGTTTAATCGGCAGTCCCCCAGGGTATGTCGGTTATGAACAGGGTGGGGTGCTGACTGAAAGTGTCAGACGCAGACCATATCAAGTTTTGTTGTTTGATGAAATTGAAAAGGCAAATCCAGATGTGTTCAATGTGTTCTTGCAAATATTGGATGATGGTCGTCTGACAGACGGACAGGGGCATGTTGTGAACTTTACAAACACAATTATTATAATGACCAGTAATTTACCAGATATGGATGCGGTTAAAAAGCATTTCAGACCGGAATTTATAAATCGAATTGATGAAATTGTGTTCTTTAACCCACTGGGCAAGGATGTAATGAGTGGTATTGTAAGAATTCAATTACGCGGTCTGGAAAAACGTCTGTCTGAACGCAGAATTGGTATGAATATCACAGATAAGGCGATAAAGTGGCTGGGCGACAATGGGTATGATGCTGTATTTGGTGCGCGCCCATTAAAGCGTCTGATAACATCTGCAGTCGAAGATAAAATTGCAGATCTGATATTGTCTGGCACATTAAACGAAGGCAGTACGGTCTATATCGATGTCAAAGGTAAAGATCTGACTGTAAATTAAATCTAATGGCATATCTAAAGCGGGTTGGTAATGGCTCATGCAACTTTTGTACACTACGCCATTTCCAACCCGTTTATCTATATCACTATCTTTAATTTTCCTGCTAATTATGGGGTTATTTGCGTTTTGAGTATTTTTTCTGAGATTGGATTAAGCGAATAATGGCTTTCCAATCATTGTATTGATCAATAAATGAATGTTTAGAATCTTTAAAGATTACAAATTTCCATAAGTGGCCATTTTTTCCAGATTTTAGAATGTTATACTTTTTAGATAATTCTTCGGGTGGTGATTTTTTGTCACGGCCACCTGCAACCAAAGTGATTGGAATATTATATCTGTCCATTAATTCTGGTTTAAATTCAGATTGTTTAACATCATCAAATATGCTTGGCAATACAGATATATATGTGAACTTGCCGTCTGGTCTGGGTTCGTGTGGGCTGGATATCCCGATTACACTATTATCAAATTGTTTATCTGTTGTTTCTGGGGTGAAATATCGATGTTTATAAAATCCTTTGATATAGCCTACAAAATCGTTGCAAATATATGGCGCAAACAAAACAGATGCAGAAAAACGTAATTTTTTTCTGTCGCTGATTCTTTTGTTATACATTTCAATAATAGCAGTGGCACCAGCAGAGTGTGCGATTAAACAAGAGTAGTTATATTTGTTTGTTTTACATTCTGTTTCTATTTTATCAAGGCCTGCATCTATTAAATCGATATATTCGTCAAAAGTGTGCTTGGTGGCTAAAACTTGGGATGTTTCTGGTAAAAAGTTGCCTAAAAAAGTATCCAGACAATATACGTCATATTTTACACTTAGTGCCCAAAATTCAATAATGCGCATCAGTGGTTCGGTTCTGGTATTGCTGGCCAAGCCTGGAACCAAAATAATACAGTTTTCAGACGGTGTGTTGTTGACAGAATAGTACGAAATTTGCCCGATTGTTTTATTTTCTGTTCTGGAGCTGTATTTTAGTTCCCAACGAAATGCCGCATCTTTTAATGCGGGTAATTTAGTTTTATATTCAGTTAAATCGATTTTATATGGTTTTTTCATAATGAAAAATATACTAGTACAAAACACGCGATTGTCAATATATTATTTTTTCTGTTGACATTTGTTTTGATAATGTATAAAATCAGTTCGCTTTTAGAAATAAAATGCAAAGTTTTGGGGTTGTAGCTCAGTTGGTAGAGCACCTGCTTTGCAAGCAGGGGGTCGTCAGTTCGAGCCTGATCAGCTCCACCAAAACAAATAAAGGGGGATGAAAATCCCCTTTTTAAGTAAAATAAATACAAGTTCGCCGAAAAGGGGGTGAATATATAATGGTAAAAGTTTTGGTTCGTGATAATAACGTAGAACAGGCGTTGCGTGTTGCAAAACGTAAATCACAAAAAGAAGGTCTGTATCGCGAAATGAAAGAACGTCAGCGTTTCGAAAAACCAACAACAAAACGCAAACGTTTGAAAGAAGAAGCTGTGCGCAACGAAAAAAAGCGTCAGTCAAAACAGCGTATGGTCTTTGGTTTCTAAAGATTAGAAAGTCCCCGTTTCGGGGATTTTTATTTTGTTATTTTTTGCCACTTGTATATAATAAATGTCATGAAATTGGAATCAGATGGTATTTTAATCGCATTAAAGCCTTTTAATGAACGTGATGCGTTGGGGCGTGTGTTTACGCGTGATAGTGGTATTTTGGTTGGTATGTTGCGTGGCGCAGTGGTTGCCAGGAAAAATATTCCACAAATTGGACAAAATGGATGCGTGTCATGGAATGCGCGACTTGATTCGCAATTAGGGGTGTTTCATTGGGAAGCGGAAAAAAATATTGGTGCAAAAATAATGTTGAATCCAAATGCACTGATGTTTATGAATTCTGCGTTTGACTTGTTAAATACTTTATTGCCGGAACGCGAAGCGTATGTTGATTTATATAATGCAACGAATCGGTTGCTGGAATCTTTATCGCATGGCGATATGGGTGCATATTTGCAGTGGGAAATTTGTCTGTTGCGTGAATTGGGATATGCACTGGATTTGTCAAAGTGTTCTGGATGTGGTGGATGCGAATCGCTGGAATATTTGTCACCGCGTACAGGACGCGCCGTGTGCAGTACGTGCGCCCAACCATATTTGGCAAAATTATATAAATTACCGGTTGATACAAATGTTACATTGCGGTTCTTGGAAAGTGTTTGTTTACAACAGGGGGTTCAAATTCCACTGATGCGTAAATTATTAAAATAGTTGCATATTTATTCCTTGCGATTTTTTGAAAATTTGCTATGGTAAGCCTGTTCAACAGAAAAGGAGAAAATCATGACTTGGACAATTTTGGTACTGATATTGGGTATCGCGTTGTATGTATTTTCTGGCGTACTGGCGAAACAGAACGCAAAGAAACCAACAGCGATGTCTGTATATGTAAAAAAAGCAATCAATGTTGTTGCAGCATTGTTGATTGCTGGTGGTGTTTGTCGTTTGTATGTTCCATACTATTTGACAGATGTCAACCCTGGCATTATTCAAGAAATGGTCGAAGGTATGCAGGCACAACAACAGGCAGAAAAAAATAAAATGGTTCGCAAATATGTTCGTGAACATGCAGATGAAATGATTGCAGATGCACCAGTATTGGGTAATGAATCTGCAGAAAATACAATTTATGTATGGACTGCTGCATCATGTGGTTATTGCCGTCGTGTACATGGCGAATTGGAAAGCGTTTTGGCAGATCGTGATGATGTTCGTGTTGTTGTCAAGAACTTTTCAATCCATGGCGTAATGAGTGATGCACCAGCACGCGCAATGATTGCTGCGAAATTGCAGGGCAATGACAAGGCTGCAAAATTGGTTGATATGATTATGACACGTGAATATCGTCCACAAGATCAGTCAAATGACCAAGAAAAATTGGCTGCTGCGATTGAAAAGAATATCATGAAATACGCAGAAGAAGCTGGTTTGGATACTGCACAATTGAAACAAGATATGAATGGCGAAGTTGTTGCACGTGAATTGGCAAATGTTCGTGATTTGGCACAGTTGTTTGAAATTACAGGAACACCATTCTTGATTATCAACGATCAGGCGTTCCCAGGCGCAATCCCTGCAAGCCAAATTAAAGCAGCGTTGGATAAATAATCTTATTTGTTCAATAAAAATCCCCCAAATGGGGGATTTTTTTATTGTTGAAAAATATTGAAAAATTCAATAAAATATATGCAGAACTGACAGGGATGTTGGTTCTGGGCCTTAGAAAAGCCAAAGCATTTCGGTGCAGATGCGTCGTAATCTGATGTTATCGGTGTCTTTGCACCGTTGTTTTTTCCCCGCCATTATATGTGTCGGGGTGCTGTTGTGATATGTTGAAAGCAACAGGGTCATTAAATGCTTGATTTTTCTAACACCCCGACCGTCAATCTCGTGTGACGGTTTTTGTTTTGGGTAACGATGCGCGGGGAATTGTCGATGTTTATATTCCGACTATAACACCTTGACATAACGACTGTTTTCTGTGTTTCGTTTACCGCCATTACAAAGGAACTGTGCATTTATGCGGAGAATGTGGGTAATTTTTTGTTGTGTGATTTCATGCGGGGCGTCTGCTGCAACATTCAGCAGTGTTCGTGTGCCATTGTGTGGTTATGGTTATTATCGGTATGGTTCTGAATGTCGCGCTGTTGATGTTCAGGCGGATAAGTGTACACCGATAAATGGGGTCAGTACATATCGTGTCTTTATGGATTCTACATCATTTATGTTCCAAGAACATTCCGAATTGATATGTTTGGGAACGCATATATTGTACGAATATGATGATGAATTATTGGGTACGATGTTCAGTGGTGGCACATTGCGAACATTTGGACCGCCGATGTGTGGATATGGATATTATCGATTGAATAACAAGTGTTACAAGAAAACAGATGCAGTTGCATCAGAATTGTGTCCTGAAAACTTTCATAAGACAGGAACGGATACAGCGTCATATATGTCGTTGTTTGCGTCTGAAAATATATGTTTGGGGACATATGGTGTGTATGAATATTCGGATTTATTATATCCGTTATATAATGGTATTTTGGTGTCTGTTGGTGCGCCGTTACATACTGCGTCTGATATGCGTGGTACGCCGTGCAGTGTGAATTCAGGGCATTATTATAAAATTGCGACTGCGACAGAAGATGCATTTACACATCCAGACATTGGCGCATGTCCGACGGCCAGTGGTAAATTTGTTGTGAATACAGATTGCAAGGATATAAATACCAACGATTCAAATGTGTTGGGTAAAAATCCGGTATGTGGTGTATTGTGCAGCAGTGGTGTTTATACAAATTCTGGGGTATGTTCAGATGGTTATTGTGAACAGAATAACAAGAAAAAGCGTCTGTTTTTCAAGAAAGAAAACGGTACATACAGTATACCATTGTATTCAACACCGACAACAACGCCGTCGATAAATATTCGTTTAACGGGTGACGATGGGGTTGGACGTACATGTTATATGAATTTGATACCAACTGTTCGTGATAACACAATACGAATACAGTATAACGATAAAACATACCACGGCATAGATTAAAATACAGGGGGGTAAAAGAACCATGAAAAAAATATTGTTTATAATATTTGCAGTAATGATGATTGCGCCAACATTTGGTGCAGATACGAACGAGATATGCAAACGCAAAACATTGACGATGATTGTGTTGCAAAAGAATGTAAATGGTTCTGTCAGCGACAGTGATACTGACACGATGCGTTGGGGGGTGGAATACGGGTATGATTTATTTGCAAATTCGCATACGGAATATATCAGTGAAATTACTGGCAGTACGACATGTAATGATATTGCGGTAAAAAGTGCAATTGATGGTTCATCGAACAATGCAGGTGCGGCAGCACCAGGGGATGCGAATACATTTTTGCGTGCTGCGACAAATGATGTTGGGTCAAATTGCTGGTGCAAGATGGATGGGCCTGTGACATCGTGGTGGGTGTATTTGAAAACATTTGACAGTGCAGATGCGTGTGCGTCTGGGTGTACATCGTATTGTGCGAATGGTATGGCCAGAAATACAGAAATGTCCAATGGACGATTGATGCGTCATGCGATATTTGATGCCATATGGTAACGCGGGTGTTCATTGCAGTGTGTCACCGTACCGTCATACCCACGCAGGTGGGTATCCATGGAAAGGGGCTGAACAAAAAAAGGATTAAAAGGGGCAAACATGAAATTATTAAACAAGCTGCTGATAATAATTTGTATATTTATAGCTACTCCGTCGATTGCGACGGAAATGTGTGCACGAAATGATACGGTTGTAATACCATTGGATTCTAATGTAAATGGCACATCCAATGGTAATAACGCCGCCGAAGCAACATGGTGGGCGATATTTAATTATGGGAGTATATATGGATTGTCAACATGTCTGTCTGCCGCCGAAGGTGGTAACCCCAGCGGTTCAATAGGTGTTTATACCAATGACAAGGGACAAATGTTGCCCCAAGACGAAGCGTTGGCGGGCCGTTCGGGTAAAGATGCCGATGGTAATGACCGGGGCTATTGCTGGTGTAAAATGACACACCCTGCGTCTTCGCGTTGGGTGTTCGACTTCTTGTTTTCCGCTTCGAATTGCGCTTCCAGTTGTGGTCACTACTGCGGTAGCCACACCGGGAACAATGCCGCTTTTCGGTCTGGGTTGTTCGGGTCGGTCGGCAAATGATGTGTCGGAAAAGGGGCCCATGGCAAAAACGAAGTTTTTGTTTTTTTACCACCTTTTGTCATTGTGGTGTTTCCTCTCCCGTTATTCCCGCGTTTTTTTTCATCGTCATACCCGCGCAGGCGGGAATCTATTGTGCCCTGCATTTTTATTCGGCACTTTACAATGGATACCCAGCTTCGTGGGTATGACTGGTATGGGGCGCGGGTTGTTTTTTTGTGTTTTTTTTCTATATATATGATACATTTGCGAAACATTGAAAAATATGTTATAATTTTGCAGAAAAATAAGAGGTTTTATATTATGGCACTGATACCAATGGTTATCGAAGAATCACCACGCGGGGAACGATCTTTTGATATTTATTCGCGTTTGCTGCGTGACCGTATCATTATGGTAAATGGTCCAATCGAAACAACAATGGCAAACAGTATTGTCGCACAATTGTTGTTCTTGGAATCTGAAAACCCAAATGCTGATATTTCTATGTATATCAATACCCCTGGGGGCGAAGTGACCGCTGGGTGGGCAATTATGGATACAATGCAGTATATCAAAGCGCCTGTGTCAACAATTGGTATGGGGTTGGTTGCGTCGATGGGGTCTGTATTGTTGGCCGCTGGGGAAAAAGGTAAACGCTTTGTCTTGCCGAATACACAGGTTATGATTCATCAACCGCTGGCTGGCGCCCAAGGACAAATTACAGATATGGAAATCCAATTGAATCAGTTTATGAAAAATAAAAAGGTTTTAATCAAACAAATGGCTGAATTTACTGGTCGTTCCGAAAAAGAATTGTTTAATGCAATGGAACGTGATAATTGGATGAACCCAACAGAAGCCAAAGAATTTGGACTGATTGACGGTATCTTGGAACGAAAATAATTTTGTAATTCAGGGAATATATTCAAATGACGGATAATAAAACACCAAATACAGAAAATACTCAGTTTTGTAGTTTTTGTGGCAAGGCTGTGTATGAAGTAAAAAAATTGGTCAGTGGACGAAATGTATGCATTTGCGATGAATGTATCAATCTGTGTAATGATATTATGGCAGACGATAATCGACGCGAAATCAGCAAAGATACAGAAAAATTGCCAACGCCATCGCAAATTTGTGCGTTTTTGGATGAATATATTATCGGTCAAGATGCGGCAAAGCGTACACTGTCCGTTGCTGTATATAACCATTTTAAACGACATAATGTCACTGTGACTTCAAATGTGGAAATTCAAAAATCTAATGTTTTGTTGATTGGTTCAACAGGTACTGGTAAAACACTGATTGCACAAACATTGGCACGAATTTTGGATGTGCCGTTCGCAATCGCAGATGCAACAACATTGACCGAAGCAGGGTATGTCGGTGATGATGTGGAAAGTGTTTTAACTCGTTTGTTGCAAAATGCAAATTTTGATGTGGAACGCGCCAGTCGTGGTATCATCTATATTGACGAAATTGATAAAATATCACGCAAATCTGAAAATCCATCGTTGACGCGCGATGTGTCTGGTGAAGGTGTACAACAGGCATTGCTGAAACTTATCGAAGGTACTGTTGCAAATGTGCCAGCCGGTGGTGCAGGACGCAAACATCCGGGTGAGGCAACTGTGCAATTGGATACCAGTAAGATTTTGTTCATTTGTGGCGGTGCGTTCGATGGACTGAATAAAATTATTGGAAATCGTACTTGTGAAAGACGTGGTATCGGTTTCGGGGCGCATGTTGAATCAAAACAAGAACGCGAATCAAAGAATTTCTTGCAAGATGTTGAACCAGAAGATTTGGTTAAGTTTGGTATTATCCCAGAATTGATTGGACGATTGCCTGTCATTACAACACTGCAAGAATTAGATGAAGATGCATTGGTTAAAATTTTGACAGAACCAAAAAATGCAGTTGTAAAGCAGTTTACTGCTATGCTGGCGATGGATGATGTTAAATTGACTTTTACAGAAGATGGATTGCGCGAAATTGCAAAAATGGCTGTGGCACGAAAAACGGGTGCGCGTGGATTGCGCAGTATTCTGGAACGTGTTTTAATGCAGCCGATGTTCGATGCACCTGATAAAGAAGATTTGGTGGAAATTGTTATCGATGCAGATGTTGTCAAAGGTAACAAGGCGCCAATAGAAGTCATGAAAGATGCAAAAAAAGCAGCCTAAATAAAAAAATCCCGTTCGCGGGATTTTTATTTTGTATGTGATTGGTATGCGTTGATTGCTTTTTCAAGACAATGCCTTGCCCAGTTGCTGGTTGTGTGTATTTCAGTGGTTTGACCACAAATGCCAAAGCCTGTAATCTTGGAATCTATATCCCGATATATAAATATGGGTGTATGTGTGTGACGTAATTGTGCGCGATTGAATGATTGTTTTGGCTTGCCAGATATTTGGGCGAATTTATTTAGAATTGTGGGCATGTAACGAAATACAGGCGATACATTGCAATGGCCACTGTTCTTTACAGACTTATTATAGTGGTTCGTTTTGGTTGCAGATGTATATCCGTGTTTTTCATAAAATTTGTCTGAAGATCCCATGGCGATCAAGTCTGTCGTGTGCGCGTCAACAGATATTGCTGATTCTGCCGCGTTTAACAGGCGTTTACCAATGCGTTGACCTTGGTATGGGGGCAGAATATATAAATGTTCTATTTTTGCGACTTTGGAATCGTATGTGCCACTGATAAAACCAATCATTTCGTAATTGTCATATGCGGCAAATGCAAAATTTTGTGATTTTTGCCAGTTTTCTTTGAACTCTATCATTGTGTCATTGAAATCTTTTTGGGATGTGTCAATGTTATATGTCTGCTTTCTGGTTATTGTACGAATGCGTAAAAAATCATCCCAAATCCTTGGGGCAGACTGATCAAATATTGGAAATATTTTTATCTGTTTCATACTATATATAATAGTACAAAAGTATCTGTTTGTCAATATGTATTAAAGTTTATTTTTATATTTGGAAAATTGCTGTGTGTTGCGTTGGAAATCGTAATCAGGTTTTTGCCCGTGGTCCATTTCTTGGACAATTGATATGGTACAATATCGTCTTGGTCTGCGATATAGTGGGTTTGGGGCAGTGTCGGCATGCTGTCCATGTCAATCGATTTTATCAGCGGTTTGTCACCAAAATAATGCGTCCAGTCGTTGTGGTTCAAAACACCGGCAATTGTAATCCATTTTTGGACATTGATGTCGGTCTCTTGTTTTATTATCAGACCAGATAACAACGCGCCACCAGAATAGCCAATCAATATAACAGGTCGGTTCTGGGAAACGGTTTTGATTGTATGAATCATATTGTCAACTATTTTTTGTGAAAAACGCCCATCTGTCCAATCTGATTGTGTGCAATTTTCAGACATATTATATTGGCATGGACGCGCAATATATGCAACATTTGGGTGTAAATCCTGTGCAGCCAGTTCGCGCATAAATGTTCCGCGTGGTGTCGGATTGTGCGTCGGAATCCCACGCGAGTTAAATGCATAACCATCACCTTCAATATATATGTGTATGGGCAGTGCGGTAGATGTTATCTTTTGATATGTTCGAATAGTAAAGTCTTGGGCGTGTATGTCATGCTGAATAAATGAATCAGGTGCAATCCATGTGGATGCGCAGCCGTATAATAATAAAAGCAATCCAAAATGCCGTTTCATTTGTGTTCAGAATAGATAAATTTTATAAAAAAATCAAAATAATAATATTTTTTGACAAATAACTTGACAAATAATTGTTTTGGGCTATATTAGTAGCAAATGAATTTAACCAAAAGGTGTATAGCATGCCAAGTAAAAAGAAAGTAAAAGCCGCTGCACGTCGTGTAAAAAATACTCGCAAAGCTGCCGTGGCAAAGAAAGTAAAAAAACAGAATTCTGTTTGGAAACGAATTTGTAATATCGTTTGTTGGCCATTTCGCCAGATTGCAAAATTGTGTCGCTGGGGCTGGAATTGGCTGTGTGAAATAAATGTTATTGGCTTGGTAAATGTTGCCTTATTGGTGTCTATTATCGTTTTATTTTCAATGCTGATATTGGATGTTACAAAATGTAATAAAGCGCCTGTGGTAATTGTTGCAGAACCCGTGCCTGTTACAAAGCCTGTGACAGAACGTAATGTGGTGGCGCGCAAAATGCCGGCTTTGCCAGTGGTAAATAAACAAAATGCACAGCCAGTAAATGTTGTGCCGGTTAAAAAAGCAGAAGTTGAAATCGCAAAAAGACAAATCGCAAAGCAAAATAAAAAATTCTTGGGCGATGTTGTTATCGACAGTCGGGGCGCAGGTGCATTATTGCAAAATCAAGTGCAAATCAATGGTAATTTGTATTTGCAAAATATGCATAAGTATACTTTGCCATGTGGTGTAAAAATCAATGGTAATTTATTCTTGCGTGATATCGGTTTGCTGCAGTTCTGTGGTGATTTCGTTGTCACGGGAAATATATATGTTAGCCCACGTTCTTCGTTTGGTCCAATACCAAAGACCGCGCGTGTCGGCGGATATGTAGTGTTGTAATATAAAAATTTTCATGTTTTCTCCCTTGAAAAAAATGTCGCCTGTATATGGCGATATTTTTTTTGTTGGAATAATTATTTTTCTTTGTTTATAATATGTTATATACCAATAAAAAGGATGGAAAAATGTTCGAAAAATTATTGACAGTTTTATCAAAGAATTTGGGGTATACAGTTGTTTTGGCAGTGGCATTGTTGTTGTTTGCACTGTTTTCAGATGGCTTGGTTGCAGGGTTGATTACAGCTGTGTCTGCGTTGTTGGTTTATACATGTACAGCAGCATTGTATAAAGAATACAAGGCGATGTCTGTAAAAAAAACAGTTGTATCTAAAAAAGTCACAGTTACTAAAAAGAAATCAAAAAAATAAATTAAACCCACCATTTGGTGGGTTTTTTGTTGGATTATATTTTTATTTTATCATGGGGCTTTTTGTGGTATAATGCATGATATGAGAAAAAGATATTTTTGTGTTTTACCAATTTTAGCTTGTGTTTTGACTGCGCCTGCGTTCGCAGGGTGGCAGTACGATGGAATTTATTTGCGTGATGGGTGGTATCAAGATGATGGTTCGCGATTTGTTCTGTCGGTACGCGGTGGTGCTTCTTTTGCAATGGGAACGATTGAAAACAATGCCGGGGCAATTGTAACAGAATATTATCTTAGTCCGGATAAATCAGAAATCGCAACCAAGGGATATTATGAAGGTGTCTTGGGATCTCCGACGGGGTGGTTCTATGCCGGTTATAGCGAGGTTGCTGATATCCCACCAAGTAAGGATTTTGAAAGTTTTTCGTTCGCAGCAGGTGCCAGTGTTGGTTGGACAATTCCAAATACGCCACAGTGGCGAATCGAGGCGGGTTGGGATCATATAGTAAAAAGTGATTATAATGCATCGCCTATGTTTGCAGGTGATGTTACACTGAAAGACGCAGAACCAGGTGCAGAAGGTATTATTTTGCCAATGAAAAGTGCATCAGTGAATTCTGATGTTACTACTGATGTTATCAGTATTATGGCTTTCTATGATTTTTATGAGGGGCTGTATAAGCCAATGCGTACCGCAATCCCATATGTTGGCTTGGGGATTGGATATGCAGACAGCAAAACTGTATTGAATTTGTCTGACCCATATGGCGATATCGCGTATCAATTGGATTTGACACAATACGGAGAAGTCGTAAATGTCGGTGGTAATGATATGATTGAATTTTATAAGTCTGAACGACATACATCTAATTTTGCGGGATTGGTTGCAGCAGGTATGTCGTATGGTATCAATGAACAGATGTTCTTGGACTTTGGTGCGCGTGTCATGTATGTGCCGCGTATAAAGTGGGGACTGACAAATGTTGATGATACACGGCATCGCGAATTTTTTAGTGCAAAAAATATGATTTATGCAAATGTTATGTTGGGATTGAGATTTGAGTTCTAAAAAAGCCGTCAAATGACGGCTTTTTTGTCAGAATATCTCGTCAAGACTGAATTTATATGCCGCACCAAAATATAGCTCTGTTGCAGATGCGGTTGTTGTTGCGAATTCGTTGCCATGTAATTTATGTTCTATTTCGCCATAGTACTGATATTTTACACCCAGATTTAAATCAATGCGGCTGTTTAATGCAAAGTTTACACCCAACATTATTTGGTATGACAGATCAAATGTTGAATCTGACAGGGTTGCATATGTTGTATTTATATCACCCCATATGCTAGCAAAACCAATGCCCAGACCTGCGTATGGTGCGATTGCATCTGAAAATTCGTGGAACAAGTACATATTAAACATGTTTGACCAAATGTCATATTCAAAATTGTTGGTATCATATTTGCGTTCTGTGCCTGTGTATGATGATTCAAATTCTATTGTTACATGTTCACTTAAACGATTGCCGATGACCGCGCCAAATCCAAAATTATCACGCCGAACAGTTGTATCAGATGCGCCATGTATATCGTATTCAAATGTAATATTTTCATTTTTGTGAATGCGCAGACCCGCATATGTTTCGTGTCTGTCGCTGTGTGAAAATGCAGGTGTTGACAATGTTATCAATGCGAATAAGTATATCAGTTTTTTCATGATTATTTTCCTTGTTTCCTTTTGAGTATATATGATTATAAATTGTACTAAAAAAGGCAAGGTGTTTATGATAAAATGTCCATACAGGGGCATAAATGCAGAACAAAAGTCGCAAAGTATCAGAAGAAAAAAATGTAAAACGGTCATGGAAATGGCGATTGTTTGTATACCTGTTTAATGCAATTTTGTTATGTGGTGTTGCGATTGCAGGTTATGTTGCTGTTATATATTTGCGTATGCCATCACTGGATGCAATTTTGCATGAAACCAGGGCTGCAGCAGTGGTTTTTTTGGATAAAGACGGGAATGAAATCCGCAGTGCAAATCGTATAATGGGAACGCCTGTGTCTGTGGAAACTTTGCCACCGCATGTATGGCAAGCAATTGTTGCAATAGAAGATAAAAGATTTTTTAAGCATGGACCAATTGATTTGCGTGGTATAACACGTGCAGTGTTTTCAAATTTGGCATCTGGTCGTATTGCTGCAGGGGGATCGACGATAACACAACAGACCGCAAAAAATATATTCTTGTCGCGTGAAAAAAAGATTTCCAGAAAGGTTCAAGAAGTTATTTTGTCTTATTGGTTAGAAAACAGATTTACGAAAAATCAGGTCTTGGATTTATATATGAATCGTGTGTCGTTGGTTGGTGGTATGCGTGGAATCGATGCGACAGCACGTGTGATGTTTCAAGTGCCGGCCAGTAAACTATCAATCGGGCAGGCTGCACAAATCGCAGCAATGTTAAAGGCGCCAACAACATACAGTCCATTGCGTAACCCGAATAAGAATATTGAACGGGCACGTGTTGTGCTGACTGAAATGGTACGTCAGGGGTATATTGATATAAATCAGGCGCGTATTGCGGCACAAAGTTTAGGACCAGCATTACCAGCCAGTGATACAAATCAGTACAGATATTGGACTGATTTTGTTATGGATGAATTGCAATCTAGAATTGGTGAATTTGATTCTGATATGTATGTGTATACTACAATGGATATGAGTTTACAGGATGGTGTTGCCGCAATATTGTCAAATAAAACAAGGGAGTATCAGGGTGCAGTTGTGGCAATGGAAACAGATGGCGCATTGCGTGCGATGAGTGGTGGAACTGATTATCAGTCCAGTCAGTTTAATCGTGCAACAGCCCCGCGTCAACCCGGCAGCAGTTTTAAGCCTGTTGTTTATCTGGTTGCGTTGGAAAATGGGCTGAAACCTGATTCTTATGTAAATGATTCGCCGTTTGCGGTTGGTGATTATAATCCAAAGAATTATAATGAAAAATATTATGGTGATATTACATTGTCGACTGCGTTTGCAAAAAGTGTAAATTCTGTGCCACTGAAATTGACCAAAGAATATGGAATTGATTCTGTATTAAACATGGCGGGGCGTTTGGGGGTTGGGACAAAACTTCGTCGTGAATATTCGACCGTATTGGGTGCGTCGGAAATGAGTTTGCTGGATTTAACAAATATTTATGCTGTTATTTGGAATAACGGATTTTCTGTGCGTCCGTATTCCATAACTAAGGTAACAGACAGTTTTGGAAATATAATCTATGAGCGGAATCCGTCCGAACCAATTCAGGTTTTACAGCCCCAGACAGTTGAATATATGTCGCATTTGTTGTCGGATGTTGTGGCAGCTGGCGGTACAGGTGGTCGTGCCAGAACAACTGGTGTCTTGGGTGGGAAAACAGGAACCAGTAACGGTAATCGTGATGCGTGGTTTGTTGGTGCAACAGACGATATTGTGATTGGTGTGTGGATGGGTAATGATGACTTTACCCCAATGAATTCTAAAATTACAGGTGGTACCATACCAGCAGAGATATTTAAGGAAATAATTCAAAAAAATATTGACCAATAAAATAATTATGTGTGCAACCCCAAAAGTTACAATAAAACTTTATAACCCAAAGGAGGCACCAGTGAGTTTGTTGTATATGTAATGTTGTCCGTCAAAATATTTGTGACTATTCGTTCTTTTTGGGGGGCAATATTTTAGAAATTAAAATTGATTTTTAACCAAAAGGATAACTTATGTTACGCAAAATCATTGGACGGCCAAAGTCTTCCAATAAAAACGAGATAAGCAAGATTTAGCACTGCCTAAATCATTGTGGAAATTTTATTTTAAGTATGCATTACCGACAATTTTATTGATTGTTGTCTTGAAAGATGGTCATATCATAGAGCAGGGAACACATGCCAAGCTGTTGCGCAAACGCGGTGAATATGCGCGTTTATGGAAAATGCAATCTGGCGGATTCTTGCAAGATCAATAAAAAATGCCCCATGTGGGGCATTTTTTTAACCAATCAACTTTTGCCAAATGCTTTGTTTCTGTGGCTGCTTTTTCTTTTTTCTGCGATTTGCAGATACTGTTGTGCGCTTTGCATCATTATGCTGGGCGTGTTTCTTTTTTATGTCTGTTGATGGCGCGTGTGCATTTAACAAATCGTCAGTTTTGTTTTGTTCTGGGGCAACGCGTTGAATCGAATATTGATCAATGTTCAACAGACTGTCATCGCCAACAATTACAATTTCTGTTTCAAATTCAGATTCCATTGCTGCCAATTCTGCGCGTTTATGATTCAACAGATATACTGCGACATCTGTCGGTACAGTCATAATGATTTTCTGGGCAGATTTTGCCAGCAGTTTTTCTTGCAAGTGACGGAACAAGATAATCGCAGCAGTTTGAATCGATGGAACGACCCCAGCGCCCATACAGTGTGGGCATGGAACATATGAAGATTCCATAAAGCTGCTGCGTAATCTTTGACGCGATAACATCAACACACCAAAGTTGTTGATTTTTGCAACTTGGGTACGCGCGCGATCGCGTTTCATGACTTCGCGCATTTTCAGTTCCAGTTTGCGATTGTTCTTTTCTTCTTCCATGTCGATAAAGTCAACTGCAACAATGCCAGCCAAATCACGCAGACGCAATTGTAATGCAATTTCTTCGGCAGCTTCCAGATTGGTGTTCAGTGCTGTTTGTTCGATATCTTTTTCTTTTATCGCACGAGAAGAGTTCACATCAATTGTAACCATCGCTTCGGTCTGATTGATAACCAATGAACCGCCTGATGGTAATTGAACATATGGACCATGCAAACCTTCTAGCTGTTTTTCAACACCGGCTTTGACCATCAATGGAACAGCTGCGTCTTTATAATGTACCAGCTGTTTGCGTGGTGCACGTCCGTACATCTGTTGAAAATATTGCTTGGCTGCATCAAATGCTTCTTCGCCTTGGATAGTTAAAACATCTTCTTTGTCGCTGACAAAATCGCGAACGACACGGCGCAATAAGGAATCTTCGGTATGAATTGTCACAGGTGCAACCGATGCCAATGTTGTTTTACGGATTTCATTCCACAGCCCAACCAAGTAATCATAGTCTGCCGCAATATCAGATGCTGTTGCACCCATCGCAGCCGTACGCAGAACAACTGTCATACCCTTTGGAATTTTTAAGTCGTGCAAAATTTCACGCAATCTGGCACGTTCTGATTTATCAGAAATCTTTTTGGAAATTCCATAGCTGTTTCGTTTGCGTGAATTTGGCATCAATACGGCAAATCTACCCGCCAATGACAGGTATGTTGTCATTGATGCACCTTTTTGACCGCGTTCTTCTTTGACACCTTGAATCAGCAAGATCTGTTTCGGTTTGATAACATCTTGGATTTTGAATTCGCGTGCGCGTTTAACAAATTCATTATTGTCTTCGCCTGCGCTGTGATCATCGTATTCAGCGACTTCGTCTTCTTCGTCATTTGGATCGTCGTCGTCGTCAACGATGTTCGCATGTGCCAGTTCCAGTAACTTTTTCTTTTGTTCAGGAGTTACTTGATAATAATCTGGGTGAATTTCAGAAAATGGTAAGAATCCATTTTTCCCAGTTCCATAATCAACGAACGCAGCCTGTAATGATGGTTCAACACGGATAACCTTGGCCAGATAAATGTTACCCTTTATCTGAGGTTTTGTTGTTGTTTCAACATCAAAATCAGAAACACGACCAGTTGTTGTATCCACCACAACAACACGGGTTTCTTCTGGGTGGACTGCATCCACATATATTTTTTTTGACATTTAATAATCCTTTTGTTTTGGCGATGTATGATACAGCAACAACCTGTCCCCGTGGGGCGTCCAAGCCCATGCCAAGGGAAAGCACCATGATACAAATCAGCGCCATGCAAATTGTTGAAATTAGTGACAATATAAACACTTTTTATAACCCCATGTCATACACAGGGGATATTCTAACATGACAATTAGTGTATTAGCAAGGTATTTATTTTCTAATTTTTATTTCATTTTTAATGTTTTTGATTTTTGCAGGAATTTTATCTTTGGCTTCGGCCAGCCAACGTTTCATGCGGGAACGCAACCAGCGTTCGTATATAAAAAACAAGCTGCCAATTCCAATCAATGGCAATACATAGTATATAATTCTGTATGCCAACAGTGCACCAAATATATTCGCTTTATCAATTGTGTCCGGCAGTGCCAACATAAATACACTTTCGAAAACACCAATGCCACCAGGAACTTGACTGAATACGCCTGTGGTTTGGGCTATTACAAACAGGCCGATAAATGTTGTAAATGGTATCTGTACAAATGGAATTAAACAGAAATATAATACCAAGCCAGCCAAAACACTGTCGGTTATTCCAAGAATTGTTTGGCTGAATGCCATTTGTGTCGTTGGAACTTGGAATTTTATGTTGCCAATTTTGATACTTTTTTTATGGAATATTAATGTTATTGCAAAATACGTCAGCAGTATAGTGGCGCAGAATATGAATAATGTATTTAATCCCATGCTGACACCGATTGAATTATCAAATACTGCATTTGGAATTAAAAAGTATCCAATAACAACAATTGCAGATGCACCAAGGAAATATGTAAATCCAGATATTGTCAGCATTTTTAATATGTCTGCACCGCGAATTCGCCATCGTGTATATAATCTGTATCTAATTGCGCCACCACTGACCACAGCATGACCTGCATTATTGCTGATTGCAAAACCCAGCATACCGGCCAGCATCCATTTCCACCATGTAACACGACCACCAACATAACGCAGTGCCAAGTAATCATATAAAGATAATGCCAAATAACCTGCAAAGCATGCCAAAGATGCCAATAGCAAATTGATAAATGGTATATCTAGTATTGCATGCGCAATGTCTGATAAACTGTAATTTCGCAATTGCCACCACAACATACCGGCAGCCAGTGCGAAAAAGAAAATGCCTGCATAACTGATTATCTTTTTGAACAGGCGTTTTGTCTGAACTGACATAAAAATCCTTTTAAAGCGATTGATAGGATAACAGTATTATATCAAAAAGCAAATCCAAAAAAAATTGCAAAACATCTGGCCGTCAATGGTCAGTCGAAACGCAATATAAAAATCAGAAATGTTTTTTATTTTTTAAACATTTTATTTAGATGTTTTATCGCGACAATCTGTTCCCGCATAAATTCAATCTTTTGCAGGTTGTTTTTTACACCTTTGTCGGATTGCGGGTTGGTGCGCAAATCATCTGATGCTTTGATAAAGCGACGCAATAAAACGAACATCATGCGATATATCATAATAAGGCGCAATGTGTTGTTGTTTGGACTTGGCATAGAATATTTTTGTTTGTCATGTAATTGATGATATCTTTGATATACATGTTTACATATTCCCAATTCAATTTGTAGGGGTGAAAATATATCACGATATATGAAACTGTAATCTGCTTCGGCAAAATCAATAAAAGACAATGTGCTGCTTTTTATATCGTATAATACATTTCCAGAATTCAAATCACAGTGTGACCATGCATAACGTGTATCGTATGTGAAATTTGCAATATTGTTACGGATGGCAGACATGTCTTGAATTTCGCTGTCTGTAAACCAATTTGACATTTTGTTGTCGATAAAATTAGATAGTCTGTTGAATTTTAATTCTGATGAAATTTTATGGTTGTTGATATCTTGGACTGGCTTTAATTCATTCATATCTACCAAAAATGCGGCAAGTCCGTCAATAATTTCGTATTTTTGGCGCTGGGACAGTTTCATGAATAGTTCTGCGGTCAGATGTTCCCCTGGCGCACGTTCTTCAAGTAACTGAAACTCATCATCTTTGATATATACCATACGTGGGATGCTATATCTTGGATTTCCAACAGCGTGAATTTCGTCAATTGCTTGTTTTGTGCGGTGTTGTTTCGCCAACCATGATTTACATGCGTCTGGTCCAAATGTCGGCAGTGGGCGCTTCATAACAAATTCTGCACCAAAATCAGCGATATATGTTTCACGACCATGAATAAGATTTTCGGTATCTGTTGGCATTTTTATAACGTCTTAGATTTTGTTAGCAGTTTGATTATGTCTTGTTGTGTGCGAACCATGCATTGTGACATATATGCATAGTAAGCTTTCTTGTCACCGCATGCATATTGTGCGATTGCAGCCTTGTATCGCTGTTTGTCATTAGGTCTGTTAAATACAATCGGACGATACCCGTTTTGAACAAGTATCCAATTCATTACCAGACGGGCAGTACGTTTGTTAAAATCGTCAAATGGCTGTAATGCAATTATTTCATAGTGCGCATCAAATGCACGGTGTAGTACATCTTTGGATGTGTCGTTCATATTATATGCAATTATGTTTAATGTATATGGTATATCGTACGAATCTGGTGCGTGCATGCGTTCGCCATTGATAGTTATTTCTAATATTTTTGATGTAGTACGAAAATTACCGCCATCAATGTATGTGTTTTGACATAAAAAGCTGTGCAATTTACATATGTCACTGGCTTCGATGCGTTTGTTTTTGTTTTGATTGTTGATTATATAGTCGTATGCGCGGCCTAAATTGTTCATACAGTTAAAATCTAGATAAAAATTCTGTTCTTTTAACGGTATATAAAATAATGTGCGGGGTTCTGTGTACGATATTTCATGACGCAACCAATTGATGTTATTCAAACGTTTGACAGATGCCGCACCGGATAATTTTTCGGTGATGGTGGCACGATTTGATTCTATCTTTGCTCTCAGTTTTGGTTGCTTTGTCAAATTTTTACCTCAGCTACTTGTTATAAATATAATACATAAATTTGATTTGTCAATATTTTTTAGGATTTTTAATTCTGTGTAAAAATCGTGTTGAATGTGGGGTAAAATTGTTCTATGCTGGGGCATACATAAGTAGAAAGGATAGGTAAATGTTAAAAAAAGTATTGCTTTTAATAGCGTTATTTATGCCAATGGTTGGTGATGCTGCGCCAAAAAAGAAAAAAGAAGAGCCGGTGGTTCATCTGACCAACGAACAGATATATGAAGAATTAAAAAAATTGGCAATGGTATTTGAAGTTGCACGTGAAAGTTTTGTCGAAGAAGCTGATGAAAAAAAGATGTTGGAAGCTGCGATGAGCGGTATGTTAGGGGCCCTGGATCCCCATTCGTCGTATTTGTCTGCTGATGATTTCAAGGAATTTAGTGATAAATCACACGGTGAATTTGGTGGTTTGGGAATTCAAATCACCAGTGACAGGGGGGCTGTGCGTGTTATATCGCCAATTGATGATACACCTGCAGCCAAGGCCGGTATCAAAGCTGGGGATTATATTACGCATATTGATGATGAACAAGTGTTTGATTTGACATTGAATCAGGCTGTGAAAAAAATGAAGGGACGTCCAGGAACAAAAGTAAAACTGACAGTGATTTCCGACGATGGTGAACCAAAAACATTGACATTAAAACGCGATATCATCAAGGTGAAATCTGTTAAATTTGAAGAAAAAATGTTGGCAGATGCAGATACAGAAGACAAAGACACACCAAAGGTTGGATATATCAGAATATCGGATTTTGGGGCGACAACTGCACGTGACTTAAAAGAAGCACTGGAAAAGTTAGAAAAGAAAGATGTTGTTGGATATGTTTTGGATGTGAGAAATAATCCAGGTGGGTATTTGACTGCTGCAATTGATGTATCTGATGCGTTTTTGGATTCTGGTGAAATTGTTTCAACACGCGGTAAAGAAAAAACAGATATCGAACGCGTACATGCGACATCAGGAGATTTGGCAAATGGAAAACCTGTGGTTGTGTTGATAAATCATGGTTCTGCATCTGCGTCAGAAATTGTTGCAGGCGCAATCCAAGATAATGGTCGTGGTTTGGTTATGGGGTCGCAATCGTTTGGCAAGGGCAGTGTACAACAACAAAAACCATTGGGGGATGGTACCGCAATTCATATAACAATTGCACGGTATTATACGCCGTCTGGTCGTTCTATTCAGAACGAAGGTATTACCCCGGATATCGAAGTTTTGCAATCTAAATTGGAAGTGCTGGAAAAAAAGGAAAGTATGTATTCCGAAGCATCATTCAAAAATGCATTAAAAAATGAACAAGCCAAGAAAAAATCTGATAAAAAATCAGATGATGATAAAGAAGAACTGACAGATGAAGAAAAAGATGCCCAAGATTATCAGTTGCAACGCGCGATGGATATGGTGATTGCAATGGGAACGTTGCAGTCAAGACAGCCTGTGGTTGTAGACGAGTATCATGTCGATGAATAAAAATGGGGCGTTGCCCCATTTTTTAACGATTGTGTATCATACCTTTTTCATTGATTATCCAATCTGCAAAAGAGAATTTAAGTGCGTCATTGGCAGTTACAAAACTGTCTTTGGACATTAGTTTTTTTAACTCTTTTGGTGTGATTTTTGTATTGTTTAGATACAGGTTTTTCCAATTAGCATGATTTTCTTTCATATTATTAGTTATGGAATCAATTTCACTTTCTAGTTTTGCTGTGCGGCTTTGTGAACCAAAGTGAACCAAATGATATGCGTTAGAATACATGATGCGGAATCCTGGTGTGCCCATAATTGCTAATGCGCTGCCACAGCTGTATGCTTTGCTGCATACTGTTGTACGGATAATTGCACCCTTGGATTTTGCAATCCCAAGCAGTGTAGTAATAGTATTTAATATAGTAACATCGCCACCATTGGAATTGATAAATACATCAATAATGTTGTATTGTTTTGTATCAATGTCATATGGTGATTTTAATGTTCCCTTGTATTTGTATTTGGCACGTGGTTCTAAATTCATTACCAAATCAGACAGGTTACCAATCATTTCATTAGTAGTAGTTGTTCTAAAATCATCTAAAATAAAAACACTGTTTCCTAATATATAGTTGCTTTCTTTTTGTGCCATGATTTAATCTCTTGTTTTATTATACATAGAAGCGTATCAAGATTGTAGTACACAATGCGTATTTGTCAATTGTTTTTTTTAGAATAATTCTTGCGTTTTTTTTGGTGTTTGCTATAATTTTTCCTGAAATAAAACATGGTTCAAAGGAAAGAAAAAATATGTCCAAATTGATTGTTGATGGTAACTGGGCGGCGGCGGATGTTGCGTACAGATGTGTTGATTTTGCAGCGATTTATCCAATCACACCCAGTAGTACAATGGGGGAGTTGGCAGACGAATGGTCTTTTCAACATAAAAAGAATATTTGGGGTGCAATTCCACAGATAATTGAAATGCAATCCGAAGCAGGGGCGGCTGGTGCAATGCATGGCGCATTGCAAATGGGGACGTTGGCAACAACTTTTACTGCATCCCAAGGCTTGTTATTGATGATTCCGAATATGTATAAAATCGCAGGTGAACAAACACCGTTTGTTATGCATGTGGCAGCGCGCGCGTTGGCAACACATGCATTATCTATATTTGGTGATCACAGTGATGTTATGTCTGTTCGTGGAACAGGGTTTGCAATGTTGTCATCACATAATGTTCAACAGGCACATGATATGGCCGCGATTGCACATGCTGCAACAATTCGTAGCCGTGTGCCATTCCTGCACTTTTTTGATGGGTTTCGCACCAGTCATGAAGAATCCAGATTGATACGCATCGATGATGATGTGTTAAAACAAATGATTCCGGATGATTTGTTGCTGGAAAATCGTGCACGTGGTATGACGCCAGATAAACCAACAATTCGTGGTACTGCACAGAATCCAGATGTGTTTTTCCAAGGACGTGAAGCGGCCAACCCATTGTATGAAAAAACACCAGAAATTGTTCAAAAATGTATGGATGAATTTGAAAAACTTACTGGGCGTAAATACGGTTTGGTTGAATATGTCGGTGATAAAAATGCAGAAAATATTATTGTTGCAATGGGTAGTGCAGTTGACACAATCGAAGAAACACTGCCACATTTACCAAATGGTTTGGGGTTGGTAAAAATACATTTGTATCGTCCTTTTCCAGTAGATGTGTTCCGTAACATATTGCCGCAATCTGTGAAAAGAATAGCTGTGTTGGATAGAACAAAAGAACCAGGCAGTATCGGTGAACCTTTATACCAAGATGTGAAATCTGTTGTTGGTGCAGGTGTCGAAGTATTTGGTGGTCGATATGGTTTGGGGTCTAAGGAATTTAAGCCGCGTGATGTCAAGGCGGTATATGAAAACCTGATGCGTGGTACAATTCATCATAACTTTACTGTTGGAATTGATGACGATTTAAGTGGTTTGTCGCTGAAAACAGATATGGCATTTTCTGTTGAAGACCCTAATTTCAAGACTGCTGTGTTGTATGGTATCGGCAGTGATGGTACAGTCGGTGCAGTTAAAAATATTGTGAAAATTGTCGGTGAAAATTCTGATTTATATCCGCAGTCATATGCAGTGTACGATTCTAAGAAGTCGGGTGGTTTGACGGCGTCGCATATTCGTTTTTCTGATGCACCAATTAAAAGTCAATATTTGGTAGAAGTTGCGGACTTTATCAGCGTTTCGAACTTTATGATTGCGCAGCGATTCGATGTGTTCCGTGGATTGCGTGCTGGGGGGACTGTGATGATAAATACATCGCTGGCCCCAGAAGTCGCGTTTGCGAATTTGCCGCGTGATACCCAAGAACATTTAATTCGTATGCGTGCAAATGTTTATTTCTTGGATGCGAATCGGGCGGCCACAGAATTGGGATTGGGAAATCGTATAAATACTTTTATTATGTTGAATTTCTTTAATCTGACTCAGGTTATTGATCCGCAGGTTGCAGCAGATAGTGCCAAGGTCGCAATTGAAAAGACATACAAGAAAAAGGGGATGGATGTTGTGGCAGCCAACTGGGCAGCTGTGGACAAGGCTGCTGAATATTTAGTGCATTTCAAGTTGCCATCGTCTGTGTCTGGTTTTGCACCTGATTTTGTTCCTGCGATGACACTGGATACACCTGCTGAAATTGCAGGTACGCTTGGGGAAATGGCTGCACAACGCGGTGATGCAATACCTGTGTCGCGTTTCCGTGTGGATGGTGAATTTGGAGGTGGACAATATCCTGTGGGGACAGCGAAGTATGAAAAGCGTGCAATATCAGATAAAGTTGCATCTGTTGATATCGATAAGTGTATTCAGTGTGGTAAATGTGCAATGCTGTGTCCGCATGCGGTGATTCGTGTCAAGGCAATGACAGAAGAACAGGCACAGCAAGCACGTGAAAATGGTATCAAGGTCGTTCCAATGAAAACACCAGAATTGGGACCAAATATGTACTTTACAATCAATATTTCTGCGGCAGATTGTACAGGATGTAATATTTGTGTAAAACATTGCCCGTCTGGTGCATTGTCAATGGTGTCAGCCAAAGAAGTTATGGCAGAACAACAGGCGCAGTTTGATGCGGCAGAACAGATTCCAAATATTGAACGCAGTAAGTTAAATTTGAATATACCAAAGCATGTTGAATTATTGCCTCATTATTTTGAATTCCCAGGTGCATGTGCAGGCTGTGGTGAAACACCATATGTCAGAATGTTGGCTCACTTGTTCGGGGATAAAATGGTGGTTGCAAATGCAACAGGATGTTCATCGATATATGGTGCGAATTTGCCAACAACGCCGTGGACATGTGATGCAAATGGGCGCGGGCCTGCGTGGTCTAATTCGCTGTTTGAAGATAACGCAGAATATGGTTTGGGGAT
The DNA here is from genome assembly GCA_045613445.1 of Candidatus Enterousia sp. GTDB lineage: Bacteria > Pseudomonadota > Alphaproteobacteria > Rs-D84 > Rs-D84 > Enterousia. The sequence goes on from JAZLAZ010000020.1 coordinate 121,051, forward strand.
GCGGTTGGCACTGAACCAAAAACGTGATAATTTGAAAGCGTTGTTGTTTGAATTGGGTATCGGTAATGTTGAACAGATGTTTGATGAAAAAGATACATTAAAACAACGTGAAATCGAATCGAATTTGCGTAAACAATTGGCTAATATAGAAGGTGACAGGGCGCGTTTTGCCGAAAGCTTGGTTGGTGAAATTGTTGATAAATCTGTTTGGATTATCGGTGGTGATGGATGGGCATATGATATTGGATATGGTGGTGTTGATCATATTTTGCACAGCGGTGAAAATGTAAATATCTTGGTGTTGGATACCGAAGGCTATTCAAATACTGGGGGGCAGCAATCTAAATCTACACCGTTTGGCGCCAGTATGAAGTTTGCAATTGGTGGAAAAAATCACGCCAAGAAAGATTTGGGTATGATAGCAATGATGAGTGGGGCATATGTTGCGCAAATTGCAATGGGGGCAAATCAAGCCCAAGCGATTCGTGCATTCCGTGAAGCTGCATCATTTGATGGCCCATCAATTATATTGGCGTATGCACCATGTATTGCACATGGATTTGCATTGCAAAATGGTCCAGAACATCAAACACAGATGGTACAAACAGGGGCATGGCCATTGTTCAGATTTGATCCGCGTTTGATTGAAGAGGGACACAATCCATTGACCATGGATTCCAGTGTTGATAATCCTGCGCCATTGGAAGAATTCTTGAAAACAGAATCCCGATTTGCTGCGGCGCGCGCTGCAAATCCACAGTTTAACAAGTTGGTTGATTTGGCCAAGGCAAATAATGCATATAAAAGTGAACTGAAAAAGCATATCGCACAGTTCGCAATGCAGAACATGCCAAATGTCAAAGAAAATGGGGAAGGGTAATATGAAAAAAATATTTCTGATTTTGATGTTGGTGATGTCTGCGTGTACTTTTCAGACAAAACATCGTGGATATGTGTTTCCAACCAATGTGGCGGACAAGATTGTAAATATCAAGACTACATCTGCATTGATTGATGAAATTGGTGCGCCACAGGTTAAAACTGTATATGGCGATGAAGTTTGGGTGTATTATGGTGCAGATGAAAACTATCGTGGGCCATTGGCGCCGACTTTTACGAACGAAACAGTTTTGTTGGTATGGGTGCGCGGTAATCGAGTGTTAAAGACGCAATTGTTACATGATGCGGATTTGCCAGATGTAAAAATTGCAGATGGTGAAACGCAGATACCGGCTGCGATTGAATTAAATGCAATTGAAGAATTATTTAATAATATTGGACGTTTCAGTCCTGCTGGGCTGGGACAATAATTAAATCCCCAAATGGGGATTTTTTTGTATTGTAGAAAATAATAAAAAAAGCTATAATGATATAGTTATGAAAAGAATATTTATTTGCTTTTTTATGGTGTTGTTTTCCTGTGTTTGTGGCGTGCGTGCAGCAGAATTGTCATGTGGTGCTGGGTATGTGTTGGTTGAAACGCGACAAAAACTGGATGGTATAAAGGTTTCAGAATGTCAGAAATTGTGGTGTGTTGATTTGGAAACAGGTAAAAAAATGGGAAACGATAATGTTGCAAACAGTGGTTATGTTATGACGGGCGGGTTTGCAAAACTGTGTGACAATGATAAAACTTGTGTTGAATGTTGGGGGGATCGAAAATGGTGTGCTGGGGAAATGCGTGGTGAATGGAACCCTAAATATGGTGCGTATACCAGAAATGGTGAAAACAGCGCAACATATGAATCCTATCAAAAAGGCAGTTGTTTTGCATGGCGTCTGGAAAAACCACAGTGTGATGATGGTATGACTGCGATTATGCAAGATGATAATTGGGTGTGTGTCACTGCGGATGGTGCCAGTGGTGTTTCTCGCGAATCTGCGGTGCGCAGAACAGGTACAATGCGACGCATTAGGTTGTAATTTCTTGTTAGTAGAATTTTTTTTCGTCAATTATTTGTTTTTTGGTTTTTTTGTGGTATAATACATGGGACAGAGGGAATGGCAACCGTAAAAGGGTAATATGTTATGCCAAATAAAAAATTAGATTTTAAGACAGGGCAATATGTTGTTTATCCAACACAGGGTGTCGGAAAATTATTGCGTATCGAAGAACAGACAATTGCTGGCCAGAAAATAAAAATGATGGTGATTGATTTTGAACGCAATCATATGACATTGCGTGTGCCGTTGGAACGCGCAGAAATATCTGGACTGCGCCCACTAAGCAGCATTAAAAAAATGGATGAGGCAATTGCATCCGCCAAGGGGCGTGCCGGTGCAAAGCGTATGATATGGGCGCGTCGTGCAGCACAGTACGAAGAAAACATCAATTCTGGCGATCCAATGAAATTGGCCGAAGTTGTTCGTGATTTGCAACGACGCAGCGCTGCGGACACAATGACATTTTCTGCACGCCAGTTGTATCTGCGTGCGTTGGAACGCATGGCCCAGGAATTTGCTGTATTGCATAAAATTGATTTAGATGCCGCGTCGGACAAGATTGAAGATATTTTGGGTATCCCAAAAGAAATAGATTTGAATGCAGTTGAATCGGATGATGATGACGATATTGAAGACGAAGATTCTTAAAAATCCCCCGATATGGGGGATTTTTATTGTTTTAGTTTACATAATATGTTACAATTGTAACCGTCATCAGGATTTCTGATGATGGGGCGTCGAAACCTCTATCTAACGTACAAAGCAAACTCCAACCTCAGGTTGGAGGGCGGCGAATATTTTGAATAAGCCCGCTATTTCGTTAGATGTAGTTTCGAACCTCCAACCACTTGAATGTTTTCAGTGGTTTTTTGTTTTTTGGGGGGATATTGCGTAGGTTAAAAATATTTTTTTGTTTGTATTTTATTTTGCTGTCAAATGTTTGTTTGGCAGTTGGTATTGCATCAACTAATTATGTAGAAGGTGCAATACAAACACGTGTTGATATTTCTGCCAAGGCAAATCAAACAATGGCGGGTACATATAATGTGTCTGGCACATTGACTGTTCCAACCCCACCATTACCAGTACTGGAATAATATGAAACGATTATTGGTTGTATTTTTTACTTTGTTTACATTTACGGCAAATTCTGCCCAGATTGCTAATGTGGAATACATACATAAACTGATTGAACAACAACATGGCATAACTGTTCCGTATAACAGTGAATTGACCAATCCACAGGTTGCTGCCAATATGAAATATTTGCTGACAGCCATTGATGCTGCAAACAGTATATTAAGCGGTGGAAAAATAACAGATTATGGTAACAGTGAATATGCGACAACTGTCGTCACAGATACCGTTGCGACATTGGAAATGGTGCGTGACCATATTCGAAATTACAAATTCTTTGCGACGACCACCCCTGATACAACCAGTTTTAGTTTTACGATATCTGCATCAGGTGTGTTTCATATTGATTGGGGTGACGGAACGCGTGAATCATATCGTAAAACGAATACATCTACCATAACATACAGTCATGAATACGCGACTGCGGGTGAATATGTAATAAAAATTGGCGGATACAGAACAGGTGGAAATTCGATAAGTTTTACCAACAATAAAAATTTAGGTAAAATTAAAGGCAGCCTGGGGGCAATATTTTCTACGATAAAAAAATCAAACGGTACAGTCAGTAATCCAAGCTTTCAGAACTTGTTTTCTGGTTGCACAAATTTAACCGGTGAAATACCAGCAGAATTATTTGATGGTGTATATGGTCAGCCAGTGAATTATATGTTTACCGGTATTTTTGCTGGTTGTGTTTCTTTGACAGGTGTGATCCCAGAAAATTTATTTGCAGGGGTGGCTGGTGCACCAATTCATGCAGTTTTCAATAGTGTGTTTCAGAATTGCTATGGACTAACAGGGGAAATACCAGAAGATTTGTTTGCTGGCATTTCTGGGGCGCCAGCATATGGAATGTATGATAATACTTTTAAAGGATGTACGGGATTAACGGGTAATATTCCTGAAAAATTGTTTGCTGGCATTTCTGGGGCGCCAGCATATAGAATGTATGCTAATACTTTTGAAGGATGTACGGGATTAACGGGTAATATTCCTGAAAAATTGTTTGTTGGTATTTATGGACAGCCAAATGCTAATATGTATGCTAGTACATTTTCTGGCTGCTCGGGTTTGACAGGTTCAATTCCTGATGGTTTATTTGGCGATTTGTCTGGAAAACCAGCCAGTTCTATGTTTCATAATACTTTTTTAGGTTGCAGTGGGCTGACAGGATCTATCCCTGCAAATTTATTTGGTGATTTAATTGATGCGCCGGCGTATGCAATGTTTCATTTTACATTCAGTGGATGTACTGGATTGACAGGTGAAATCCCTGATGGTTTATTTGGCAGTTTATCTGGGGATCCTGCATCTTACATGTTTGCAGGAACTTTCCTGAATTGTAGAGGGTTGACAGGTGGTGTGCCAGATAATTTATTTGGTAATATAACAGATAAATGTGTAGATGCAAAATTTTATCGAACTTTTGAAGGTTGTTCAGGATTAAATGGAGAATCTGCAAAGATGAACGGTGAATTTTTGTATGATATTTGGCCACATTGTAATATGGGATCTATGTATCGTGGGGCAACGGGGTTGATCGATTATGCTGATATACCAAGTGCATGGAAATAAAAATTCCCCATTTCTTGCATGTTGGGAAAATACGTGCTATTATTTGCGTGATAAAGGATTTTTATTATGCAAAATGAATTATTACAAGAATTGGAAGCGCGCGGTTTTATAAATCAGGCATCAAATATGGATGCGTTAAATGATGCGTTGAATGCTGGAAAAATTACTGCATATTGGGGGACTGATCCAACAGGGGATTCGTTGCATGTCGGACATTTGGCGTCTTTGATGTTGATGCGTTGGTTCCAAAAATATGGGCATCGTCCAATCACATTGGTTGGTGGGGCAACCGGGCGTATCGGTGATCCGTCTGGTCGTGATAAGGGGCGCCCAATGATGACAGACGATCAAATCGAAAAAAATTGTGCGGGGTTGCGTAAATCTATATCAAAGTTTATCAATTTTGATGATAATCAGGCGATTATGGTCGATAACTATGATTGGATGAAAAATTACAGTCATTTGGACTTTTTGCGCGATTTTGGAACTGATTTTACTGTGCCACGCATGTTATCAATGGAATCTGTAAAGCGTCGTTTGGACAATGGTATGACGTTCTTGGAATTTAATTATATGACTTTCCAGGCGGTTGATTTCTTGGAACTGTATAAAAAGCATAATTGTATATTGCAGTTCTGTGGCGCTGACCAGTGGGGAAATTCAATTATGGGTATCGAATTGGTGCGTAAAAAGTTGGGAAAAGAGGTTTTTGTGTTATCAACGGCACTGATTACAGATGCAAATGGTAATAAAATTGGTAAGTCTGCGGGAAATGCAGTATGGGTAAACGAAGATAAAACTTCGCCATATGAATATTATCAGTATTTTCGTAATACACCAGATGATTTGGTTGAAAAATTCTTGAAAATATTTACGGAAATTCCACTGGATGATATTGCACGTTTGTCTGCATTACAGGGTGCAGAAATAAATCAGGCAAAAAAAGTCTTGGCGTTTGCTGCAACAGAAATTGCGCATGGTCATGATGCTGCTGTGGCAGCAGAAAATGCAGCGGATGCATTGTTCAGTGGCGGGGCAGATATGTCAAATGTTCCAAGTGTTGAAATTGAAATGTCAAATGATATGGGGATTTTGGACTTTTTGGTCGCAACTGGATTGTTCTCTTCAAAGTCAGAAGCCAGAAGAATGGTCGAACAGGGGGCTATTCAAATCGATGGTAATAAAATCAGCGATATAAAGCATGTGGTCGCAGTCACTGATGAAATGATGGTGCAAAAAGGTAAAAAGACTTTCTTGAAAGTGATAAAAAAATAATGAAGCGAATTATTTTTATTTTCTCTTTGTTATTTGTTTGTGCTGAACCCGCGTTCGGTGCCAGCGAATTGTCCAAGATAAATGCACAGATTAAACAGACAGAACAGCAAAATAAACAGCTGGAACAAAAATTGAAAACTTCGGATAAGGAAGTTTCTAAAACAAAAAAAGATTTGGTGCGCGCTGCTGATAAAGTCAGTTCGTTGGAAGATAAACGCACAGAAATGATAAAAAAAATCGCAGAATTGGATGCGCGTGTCGATAAAATATCTGCAGATATACAGAAAAATCAGGCACTGGTGTCTGATTCTGTCGCCAGCGTTTTGTTTGTTGCATCGCACCCGAATTTTGATACTAAAAATATGCGTGATTATGTTTTGATGTCTGCTGTATTGTCTGGAACGGCCGATAGGCTAGACGAACAAATTAAAAATGCACAGACGCAAATAAAAGAACTGGAAAAAATTCGTGATGCGCGGGCAGTCGAAAAAGAAAAATTAGACAGAACCGCAAAACGATATAATCGTGAAAAGTCTGAACTGGACAAATTATTGCGAACACGCAGTGCACAAAATGAAAAATTAAAAAATCAACAGGTGGCATTACAAAAAAAGTTGCGTGATTTATCCGCACGCGCTAAAAGCATCTCGGAATTGTCCGCAGGTGTCGGCAGTTCGGAAATGTCTGCGGATTCCAGATTTTCAAAACGAAAGTTAAATTTGCCTGTGCGTGGACGTGTTGTTGTTCGTTTCGGTGAAAAAACAGCCTTGGGATTAAATTCTGATGGATGGCGTATTCGTACCCGTGGGGATGCGTTGGTGTTGGCGCCTGCGGATGGCATCGTTAAATTCGCAGATAGTTTCCGTGGATTTGGGCGCGTTGTTATTATGTCACATAAAAATGGTTATAATACTGTTATGACGAATTTAGGGAATATTGATGTCGCGCTGGAACAGGAAGTTTTGGCTGGTGAACCAGTGGGACGAATGAATCCAGATAAACCAGAAATGTATCTGGAGGTGCGTCGTGGTAACAGTGCTGTGGATCCGGCCAGATTATTCAAAGATGAATAAGTAATTTTTGCTGGTGCGACCAGGGGGAATCGAACCCCCACGGGTTGCCCCACAGCATCCTTAGTGCTGTGCGTCTACCAGTTCCGCCATGGTCGCAATTGATTTCTGGTATTCTTGCAAGTTGGCGTTTGTTTTTCAAGCTTTTTTATGATAAAATAATATCGTTTATGGAAAGGGTGATGTTATGAAAACTTTATCAAAGTTGTTGTTTAATTGTTCTGTGTTTGCGTTGATGCCGTTTGTTGCAGATGCTGCAGGAACTTACTATACAGGGGGGTATCAATCTCCTCAGACCAGATATTCGCAACAATCGTATGCGCAACGCGCAAATTCTAATTATTCGCAGCAGGGGATGTCAAATTATACTAGAAATCAGTATGCAAATGCAGGATATACGACTGTAAATCGTGGCAATATGTATCAGCAAAACCGTACAATACAACAGCCAAAACAACAAAATAATGTCGTAAATAAAAATGGGTTTTCTTTGGGTGCTGGATTTTCTCGTCAGACAGGTATGTGGCAGTTTGAAATGAAAAATTCTGAATCAATATTGCATTATGATAATGTTGATTGGAATGTTTTTGATGTGAATGCTGCGTATGTTTTTGGTGGTAAAACTCAATTTGAGATAAGTGCTGGATTCCAATACGGTATGCAGGCAGGTGAATCAACAATGGTTGATGATGACTTGACTAATGGTGGGTATTTTATTGCAGAATTGGTTGATGAAAGCGGTACTGTTGTTGGTAATCAGATTGGACGTGCTTTTTCAATCGGTACCAGCAAAGACGGTTCAATGTTGGGATTTAATGTCGGTATCGGTCTGAAAGATTTTATGCGTTGGGGAAATTTGAAGGTTACACCATCTGTCGGGTGGCGCTATTTGAAATATACACTGGAAACTCATAATAATCACGGGATTTCAATGGAAAGTTATGATGGGGGGTACAGTTGCTATTATGCCGACGGAACAGATGAATTGCAGTGTGACCCGCTGATTGGATGGTATGATTTTACAACTGATTCATCCGGTAAGATTACAGTTACAGATTCTGCATATCTGGTGCGTGATGAAAATGGTTTGATTTCTGTGCCAGCAGGTTATATCGATATGGGTGGAAATTATTATTATGGTCAGCCGGGGATTAGTCATAAATATGATGTGGAATGGTCTGGACCATACTTGGCATTGGATATGTTGTACGATATAAACCAAAATAATAATGTAAATGCATTTGTAGAATTAGGATTGCCATCGTATACTGCCACTGGGGATCAACCGTATCGATTCGATTGGCAACATCCAAAGTCTGTCGAAGACAACAAGGGTATCGCAGGTGCATTCCATTTGGGAATGGGTGCAAATTGGACAACCGCACTGACAAACAGTGTATCTTTGTCTGTTGGCGTGACATATGATTATTATACTGTGTCTGATGCGGATGCAAAAACCTATCTGAATGGCGACTATTATAACAGGATTTATAATGAAATCTTTGTAAATGGTGGTTATGCCACAGAACAGGAAATGTTGGATGATAATTCGATTGCACGCGATATTAAACAAATAGAAGCGGATTGCCCAGGTTGGGTATGTAATGCGGGCGGGGAAATCGAATCGTTTTATAAATCATTAGGTGTTCGAATCGGTATCAATGCGAACTTCTAGTATAAAAGGCGATAAAAAATGCATATGTTGAAACAATTTTTTTCTGTGTTGGTTTTGTTGTTGATGTCAATTGGGGCATATGCGTCTGAATTGCGCGGTATGGCGGCTGTCAATGTAACCAGTGATACTGCGGCAAAAGCGAAAAACATCGCTTTTGAAGAGGCGACACATCAGATTGTGCTTGATACGCTGCGGCAATATGTTGACGCAGAGGCATTGGAAACTGCGGTAAAAAACACCAAGGTGGCAGAATTGTCGAACTTGATTCTGTCGTCCAGTATTGACGGTGAACAGACATCTGATACAACGTATTCTGCAAATATTTTAATGACGATTGATATGGATGCTGCGCGTGTTTGGCTGGAAGGGCAGGAAATTCAACACTGGTTGCCGAACAGTGCAGAACAAAATATGTTTAATGTTGTCGTTACTTTATCAAACAAAATTGATGATTGGGCGGAGTTAAATAAAATTGCAAATTTAGAAAAATGGGATTTAGGTACAAAGAATATTCATGGAAATGTCGTAAATTTGCAGTTGCCAACATCTGTTCGCGGCGCGTTTACAATTGCTGTGCGCGGTGCTGGTTGGCGTTATTCTGACAAAGATGGTGCTTTGCATATTTGGAAATAAAAAAGGGGATTGGGGTGAAAAAAATATGTTTGTTTTTCTTGGGGCTGGTTTTACCGATGACATCTTTTGCGTCTGATGGTGCAAAGTTAGATTTGAATGTTCGACGCATCGGTTTGGAATGGTCAAAAACAGAAGTTAAACATGCAAATCAATATGCGGGTTCACCTGTGTCTGCGTTGACTGCGGATAGTCAGGATTTTATCAAGGGTATTTTTGATACTGCATTACAGTATAAAAAGAACCGTTTCCAATGGGACAATACATTGTTTATGGAATATGGTGAAACAAAACTTAGACCAGAAACAGGCGAAGCAACAGTCAGTGAAAACGCAGATGATATAATTTTGTCGACAGATGTGTCTTATGCGTGTTGGGATTTTACTGGGTTTAAGTTTGGGCCAACTGTTCGTGGGGCGTATGATACAGAATTCAAAGCATCTGGGGAAGCACCAAGACAGAATATTTTGCGAACAAATGTTGGTATTTCTCTGTTTGATAACGAAATTATTAAAGGTTTGTATTTAACGGGTGTGTATGAATATGATTTTACATATGCAGGCGAACAGACCAGTAAATTAGCAGCAGAATTAGGATGGCGATTGGAATATAAAATTCGTGATGGTGTGAAACTGTCCACCAATGGATACTATCGTGAATATCTTAGTTATTCTGAATATGTGCCGATGGATTTAGAACGGGATTTAAGTGCAGTTTTGCGTCTTGATACGAATTTATGGGGTGATTTGACGATGGGACCATATATTCAGTATCGTCGTGCGCGTGCACGTGGCGTTGATGTGTATGGCAGTAATTTTGTTATGGGCGTGTCGTTCAATTACATAACGACATTTGGATTGATTAAATAAAAAATCCCCAATTTGGGGATTTTTTACATTACGAAATCTTCGCCAAGGTATACTTTTTTTACCATTTCGTCTTGGACAATTTCATCTGTTGTGCCATGTTTTAATATCATGCCGTCGTGTAAAACATAACTGCGGTCGGTAATGCCCAATGTTTCGCGAACATTATGATCTGTGATAATAACACCCAAACCACGATTCTTTAACTGGGATACCAAACCACGAATTTCATTTACGGCAATTGGATCAATCCCTGCAAATGGTTCGTCCAGTAATATAAATTTCGGATTGTTTGCCAATGCACGTGCAATTTCAACGCGTCTGCGTTCGCCACCGGATAACGCTGTCGCAGGACTGTGACGCAGTCTGGATATTGCAAATTCGTCCAGTAATGAATCTAGTTTTTTTTGACACTTTTTTTTGTCTGGTTCAACAACTTCCAGTATTGCCATGATGTTTTGTTCAACTGTCAATCCACGAAATACACTATTTTCTTGGGGTAAATAACCAATGTGCAGGCGCGCACGCTGATAAAACGGTAAATGCGTAATGTCCTGGGAATTCAAAAATATCTGACCGCCTGTGGCCGCTAATTGGCCCGTGATGCAATAAAATGCAGTCGTTTTCCCGGCACCGTTCGGTCCCAATAGACCAACCGATTCGCCTTGACGCGCAATCATTGATATGTCGCGGATTACCATCCGTTTCCCATATGTTTTAGATAAATGTTCAATTCGCAGTACAGACTGTTTCATAATCGTATCACCAATTCTTTTGTGCGAATGCGATCCCCATTGCTGGAATCGATTTTTACATTACCCAGCAATGTTATTGTTTTTTTCGCACTGTTATACTGACCAGTGTTCGCACTGATGTTATCTGTTATTGTGGCACCGTCAACCTGACGATTGATTGTGCCGTTCACCGTTTCCATAAATATTATGTCAGGGTTTTCGTATTCTTGGTATCCAATCTTGGCATGTATCTTGAAGGGTTTGCCGTCCTTATCAATACCAACAAATGATGCGTTTGACATTTTGAACTGATTCGTAACAATGTCGTGCATGTTTATCACAGATATCGGTGTCCACAATAACTGTTTGGTAAATAATGAACCCGCAACCAATGCCGCAATCATTACCAAGCCCCAGCCTGTGAAAAAAAACTGCCACAGTCGTTTCAGACGACGATGTTTCGAAAATATTATAAAGTTTCGTTTGTCTGTTTGCATGCCCACAGTTTAGAACGATAATATTAAAAATGCAATTTTTATATTTATCTGTTGCTTTTTTTGTGTTATAATTCTCGCAAAGAGAGATGAAGAATTTTTTATTGCTTTTTGTCGGTGTGGTTATCGCTGTTCATGGAACAGCTGGTGCTGTCACAATTAAAAAGGCTGCGCCCGTTGCAACAAAACAAGCAGATGTTCAGGATGCTGGTGCTTCATTGGTGCCAACGGCATTGAATTTGATTACAGGGGTTATGCAATTAAATCAAAAACAAAAAACACTGACAGCTGAATGTGTGCCAACAAATCAGGAAATTACTTTTGTGAATAATATCGTCAAAGAATGGGCGAAAACAGGTGCTGCAACCGCTGATGAAATCGAAGGCGGAAAAATGAACGGGTTAAAACGGTGCAGTACAGGTAATACTTATGAATCAACTGTGCGTGTGTCTGCGGATTTAGGCGATGATGGTATGATTTGTTATGACTGGTTTTCTGATGATGAAAATGCTGTTTGGTATAAATTCCCAAAGGCGACCAGTACATACTATTGTACGGATGGTTCGATCAGTGGTTGTGGTGAAAAAAGTAGACAGTATGTTTCGAATATATATGATGTTTTTAATCTGGTCGATTTTGCCGAAGCGGATTATACTACCCAAGAAGCAAAAATGGCGGGTAACTTGATTGCGAAAATTGAACAGTGTTCTTTTGCAAAATTGAACGCCCGTAAAAAAGCATTGTGGGGCGAATTCTTGGTTGGTACAGTCGGTGGACTGGGGCAAAAAACTGATACTGCAAATATTATGGAAACAGTCAGCGGTATGTCTGGGTCGTTGGGTGGTGGTGGATGGCAGACACTGGGCAGTTTGGGTAGTCTGGTGCCACAGTTGTTGAATAAGTAATCTATCATTTTTTCCACTTTACTAAATTGCTAAAAAATCGTATAATATGTCTAATTAAAACAGAAGGATAGGGCAGATGAAAAATAAATCTTGTGTCGCAACATGGGTGGTTTCTCGGTTGATGATGATGGCTGGTTTTTTTGCATTGGCTGCGTGCAGTCAAAAAAACACCGTGGAATATACAGGGCCAATGCCAACACCAACGGTGGATTATGTTGAATCACTGGATGTTTATTCTGCACCCCATCAGGATTCCTTTTTGAATCAGTTGGCAATGAATTATCGTTCTTATGCAATATATAATGCGCGGACCAGTGGTTATTCTGAAATGGGTGAACTGTTTGCAAACAAGGCTGTGGCTGCGTTCTCTGGTGAAGTGCCATTTCCAGAAACTTTGGATAATTGGCCGATTGAAAATGAACAGGAATCGTTTGAACTGTATAATGCATACAATGAACTGATGGAACAATTAAAGAACGATGCATCTTATTTGAATCCTGAATTGGCTGCCGAAGCTCAAGCGAAATTCGATTGTTGGTTGTCTGCAACCGCCAGTGGTCAGGTTGCAACTGCGCAACAATGTCGTGACAGATTTAATAAAACTATGACTGCTTTGCGCGATTGTCAGGGTGGTAAAATTGTAAAAAAACAGTCGACAACAGATGCAAAAACGGACATAACAGAATCGGTCACAAGTGTTACGGAAACGCAGACTTATTATCCGGATACACGCAAAATGATGATTGCACGTGGTGATGCCCGTGAAGGTGTTATTATCGTAAACAATGTAAATGTTCCAGAACATTTGATAAATCCTGTGCCGGTTCAACCATTGGTATTTAATCAGAATATCTATGGTGGCGATAAAACAATAAACAAAGCACAAAAATCAAACCCGCATGGTGTGCTGATTGTCGCAGAAACTGAGGGGGATTGCCCTGAGTGTCAAGAATGTCAGCAGTGTGAACATGTTTCTGAACCTGAAATCCCACAAATAAGTGATGAATTGGTCAGCCGAGAAGAATTTATCAATATGATGATGGCAATGCGTTCTGAGTTAGCGGCAATAAATGCGCGCTTGGATGAATTGCAAGCTGCGTCTGGTGAAAAAACAATGATAAAAGTTCAACAGATTCCATTGGAACCAAAACAACATGTAATGGAAGAAGTCTTCGAAGTTAGATTTGATTTTAATAAGTCTGTTATAAAACCAGAATACCAAGAACTGATCAAAAAATTGGCCAGTGCAACACAGGAAAACAAGAATATCAAGGTTTCTGTTGTTGGGCATACTGATACAGCTGGGACCAGTAACTATAACTATGCATTGGGTGGACGCCGCGCCGAGGCTGTTCAGAAAATGCTGATACAATATGGAATTCCAGCCAGCCAGATTGTTGCAGTATCCGCGGGTGAAGAAGATTTGGCTGTCCCAACCCCAGATAATACACCGAATGCAGCAAATCGTCGCGTTCGTGTTGTAAAAGAAATTCATTATACAGAACAACCGAAACCAGTGCCGATGGAAATATCTGTCGAAGAGGTTACGGTCAGTGAATGTGGTGAATATGGGTGTGAACAATAAAATACTTGACAAAAAATATTTGTTGGTATATATTGTCCGTTGTCAGAGAGATGTTTGAAAGAGGCATTTGAAATGACTGATATGGTAAAACAATTTGAATTAGCTACAGAAACTCTGAAACATCAGGGTGCCAAGGCGCGCGGTTTTAATAAAGGGGTAGAAGCATTAAATGTTGCTGAAATCTTTCGCAGTCAGTTTGGTTTGACTTTTGGTGGCAATGAAAATTAAATAAAATATGCTATTGAACCCCATGCAAGGTGTTTTGCATGGGGTTTTTTGTTTGATTTTACAGAAAATACTTGATTTTTTTAATGAAAAGATATAAACTGTGCCTCGCTGGATAACCAGAACTGAATAAGTGGTGGTGCATTTTGGTCCCATCAATGATAAGGATTCTGTCAAAATATCTGGCACCGAAAAACCAAAAACAAAGGAAAATAAAAATGGCAAGAGCAGGTGCAAAGCGTAGCACACGCAAATTAAAAATCGGACGTAGTCTGGGCGTCAATCTGTGGGGGCAGGCAAAATCTCCGTTCAATAAACGCAAATATAAACCTGGTCAGCATGGACCAACATCACGTGGTGGTAATTCATCTGATTATGCAAAACAGATGCGTGCAAAACAGACTTTGAAAGGTTATTATGGTAATATTGGCGAAAAGAAATTCCGTAAATATTATTTAGAAGCTGTAAATATGAAGGGTGACACACCAGAAAACTTGATTGGTTTGTTGGAGCGTCGTTTGGATGCAGTTGTATATCGTGCAAAATTGGCACCAACTGTATTTTCTTCACGTCAGTTGATTAGCCACGGTCATATCAATGTAAATGGTAAACGCGTAAAAGTTGCATCATATCAGGTAAAACCAGGTGATGTTATCACGGTCAGTGAAAAAGCAAAACAGATGCCATTGGTTGTTTTGGCATTGGAATCTGCAGAACGCAATTTTGCAGACTATGTTTCTGTTGACAGTGCAAACTTTACAGCAACATTTGTTCGTGTTCCAGCATTCGAAGATGTACCATATCCTGTACAAATGTCACCAGAATTGGTCGTCGAATTCTATTCAAGATAATAGATGTAATGCAAAAGATAAAATCCCCCGTTTGGGGGATTTTTTTGACAAAACTTCTGAATTTCAATAGAATATAAATTGATATCAGGTTTTCTGATGTTGGGGCTTCGAACCCCCGTGCAATGCATCATAATATTATGATGAAATCACTTCAACCGTGGGTTGGAGTTCGGTGAATATATTGAATAAACCCGCTATACCTTGTAATAGTTTCGAACCTCCAACCACTTGAGATATATTTCAGTGGTTTTTGTTTAACCAAAATTGGGGTGTACATATGCGGGGGATTGTATTTTTTTTGTTTGTTTTTTCCGACCATGACTTTGGGCGCAATACCATCAACTAAATATGTACAGGGGTGATCCCAGAAAATTTATTTGCAGGAGTGGCTGGTGCACCAATTCATGCAGTTTTCAATAGTGTGTTTCAGAATTGCTATGGACTAACAGGGGAAATACCAGAAGATTTGTTTGCTGGCATGTCTGGGGCGCCAGCATATAGAATGTATGATAGTACTTTTGAAGGTTGTTCAGGATTAAATGGAGAATCAGCAAAGATGAACGGTGAATTTTTGTATGATATTTGGCCACATTGTAATATGGGATTTATGTATCGTGGGGCAACGGGGCTGAGCGACTATGTAGAAATACCAGATTCATGGAACTAACAGAAAAAACTTGACTTTTTTGTCAAGTTGGTGTATAATGCACAGTATCAAAACGGCATCGTTCGTATGCCGAAATCCCCAACAAAGGAATATTTTATGCATATAAATGAATTAAAGGCTAAATCGCCACAGCAGTTGCTGAAAATGGCAGAAGATATGGGTATCGAAAATCCTTCACAATTAAATGTGCAACAGTTGCGCTTTGCTGTGATGCGTGTGTTCGCTGCAGATAAAAAGGTTGTTTTAATTGGTGACGGTGTTCTGGAACGTATGCAAGATGGTTTTGGGTTCTTGCGCGCACCAGAATCTAATTATCTGGCGGGGCCTGATGACCTGTATGTGTCACCAAATTTAATTAAAAAATATGGCCTAAAAACAGGTGATTATGTTGAAGGACAAATCCAGGCACCACAAAATGAATCAGAACGTTATTTCGCGCTGGAAACAATCGAACGCGTAAATGGTGATACGCCCGAAAAACTAAAACATCGTGTTTCGTTTGATGATATGACACCATTATATCCAGATGAAATGTTAAAAATGGAAGTGTCAGATGATAAAGACAAAGGACGTAATCTGTCTGCACGTGTTATTGACTTGATTTCACCGACAGGTAAGGGACAACGTTCGTTGATTGTTGCACCACCACGTACCGGTAAGACTGTTATGCTGCAAAACATTGCGCACAGTATTGCAACAAATTATCCTGATGTAAAATTGATTGTGTTATTGATTGACGAACGTCCCGAAGAAGTTACAGATATGCAACGCAGCGTCAAAGGTGAAGTTATTTCATCTACATTTGATGAACCGGCTGCACGACATATTCAAGTGGCTGAAATGGTTATCGAAAAAGCAAAACGTTTGGTCGAAGCTGGGCAAGATGTCGTTATTTTGTTAGATTCAATCACTCGTCTGGGACGCGCATATAATACATGTGTTCCATCCAGTGGTAAAGTTTTGACAGGTGGTGTTGATGCGTATGCATTGCAACGCCCAAAACGCTTCTTTGGTGCTGCGCGTAATATCGAAGGCGGTGGGTCTTTGACGATTATCGCAACGGCGTTGGTCGATACAGGATCAAAAATGGACGAAGTTATCTTTGAAGAATTCAAGGGTACAGGTAACAGTGAAATTATCTTGGATCGTAAATTGTCTGATAAACGTGTTTACCCAGCAATCGATATCACAAAGTCTGGTACGCGTAAAGAAGATTTGCTGGTTGGCAAAGACATTTTGTCGAAAATGTATGTCTTGCGTCGTATTATCAATCCAATGGGAACATTGGAAGCAATGGAATTCTTGTTGGATAAATTGCGTTTAACCAAGACAAATGATGATTTCTTTTCATCAATGAACCAATAATACAAAATGCCCCATCGGGGCATTTTTTTATGGGGTAATCATGAATAGAATATATGTTATTGGGGCGATGTTGGTCGCCTTTGGGTTCGTGTTTGTGGCTGGGCGCAATAACGGTATGCAAAAATGTCAGAAAAATGTAACGCAAAATGCGCTGCAACAGCAATCAGAAATTATTCAGATAAAGGAGAAAATAAATGCGGAAACTGTTGCTAGTCGGACTGATGATATTCGTAAGTGCCTGCGCCAGAAATACACCATCGCAGATTGATACATGCACACAAATTATGTGTACGCCAATATATGGGCGTGCAAACGATTGGCAGGCTATCAGTGATGATTTGGCACGAAATATCTATCGACATAATAAATTGTGCGAAGAATACAATAAAAATTGACAATGTTGTGTTTTGTGTTATTGTTGCCTTATGTTAACAAATACTGAAATTTTATTACAAAAGCGAAATAAAACGCGTCCAAAGCATGTGGGTTTGGCCAAGTATTTTAAACATAATTGGACGTCTGAAACCTATCTGATACAAGATATTGTGTATAAATGCAATGTTTCTGGCAAGGTGGGGGAATTGCCACCACAACTGCGTGCACGTGTGCCACAGGAACAAATCGCACAGGTTACAGCAAAATTTCATGATTGTTTGGCACATTTTATAGCAGATTATTATAATAATTTTATGCGGGTAATATGTCAGATAGACTGGGATACGGAATGTAGAAAACATGTGTCTGCATATAAATTGTCTGATATCAGTGAATTGTTTGGTACAGATTGCATATTAAATGGGCGATCGGTTTCGGCTGTTGGGCATTTGCGGCCGTGGCGTGGTGCAAATGGATTTGTGTATAAGTTGTCTTTCCCAGAAATAAATGCAGATTATGCATTAAAAATTTTTATTAGAGATGCGGATGATTTCGGATTATTTGGGCATGGACCTTGGTTTGAAATTCCAACTGCGTTCGCAGCTAATCATGCGGAACCAAATCGTAATGTTCCGATATATCTGGCATCATTGCGTGATGAATATTATATGCTGTCCAAGTGGGCAGGTGATACGCCAGATGATGTGAAACAGGCAGATAAAAACTATGTTATATTTCATACGTCTGTATATGACAACAGGCCTAATAATTATCGCAAAGGGCGCAGAATTGACTTTGGAGATACAAAGTTGACTTTTTATGGTAAATGTTCATATAAAGAACGCAAGTTGGCCAGACAAATTCTGGCCGGTGATGTTGTTGCGGTTGAAAAGCATATGGACAGTATTAAAAATAAACTGGAATACAAAAACGTAGATAATCTGGTACAAAAAATCGCTGATGAAATGTACTTAACGCCGGCAATGATTGCGTTTCTGGTTGCCCGTGAACGATAGTTTACTTCATCGCAATTTTTATTAAATCATGAACGATTTTTTCACAGTCCTTGTTACCTGTTGGTGAATATTCAACAAATTCAAAGCTATATGCATCGTGAAGTAAATGTATCAATCTGTTTGCCATTTCAACAGATATGCCACCTGTTTCTGGGACTAAAACATCTGAAAAATATTTGGGGCTGATTGCGTCAAAGTCAAAAGATACAATATATGGTCTATTGCCAATTTTTTCGCGAATATTAGCAATAATGGTTTCAATATCTGATATATTGTGTATGTCAGATGCATATGAAACATGTATGTTGTTCTGTTTTATATGTTCTATTTCTGCTGGTTCAAATGAGCGCGTTGCAATATAGAATAAATTCTCTGGTTTTAAGACGGGTGTGTGCCGTGGTATTGATAACCATCGTGCATCTCCGTCACCCAGTAGTGCGCGGACATTCGTACCGTGTGGTGCACCAGATGCCTGGGCTTTGGATGATTCTGGTGTGTGTATATCAAGGTGTGCATCAATATATATCAAACATAAATCATTGGTATTCAGATGGTCGGATACAGCACAAAAATGACCGA
Organism: Candidatus Enterousia sp.; assembly: GCA_045613445.1. Taxonomy (GTDB): domain Bacteria; phylum Pseudomonadota; class Alphaproteobacteria; order Rs-D84; family Rs-D84; genus Enterousia. The sequence continues at coordinate 140,019 of JAZLAZ010000020.1, forward strand.
AATTTACGGAATGATCGCCGCCAATCATAATATGGGGTATGCGTGGTGTTGCGTTATATATTTTTTGTTGAATTTTATAATTTTCACCAAATCTGTCGCGTTCGCATTCTGATTTATCAAATGGTTCTGGGGTCACAAATGTCCAATCTGTGTGTGGGAACATTGCTTGGATTGCTTTTGGTGCCAATGCAGGGCCATCTGTGATAATGTTTTTGGTTGCACCACGACTATATTCAATACCTAAAAAAAACTTCATTTGTATGATCCTATTATGCTTTCTGCTGCATTTTTAATTTTGTACAAATACTGTTCATATGCATTACAATCACGTGATATTTCGGAACGATATGCATCGCGCAGATTTGTTGACATGTAATAACAACCTGATAAATGCTGTGAACAATATTGATGGCCTGTGGCAAATGCGCTTTGGCCACGGACACGGCTGTCCAAATCTGTCCAGTTTATGCTGGTCAATGCATCGTCAATGTTGTTCCAAGAATTATCACCATAATATTTTCCAACATTGTCCATCCAATATTTATTCATTTCTGAATCAGACCATTGATTGCTGTTTTGCAACATCAGTATTTGTTTAATTAAGGATTCAATATCGTTTTGATATTTTGCATCAATTTGTGACAGTTTTGAACTGCAATAACAACGATTATATGCCGTGTTTGCGCGTTCACAATAACTGTTCATGCATTCTGTGTAATCGGCCAAACAGCGTGCAGATGAAACGCGTTCGCTGGATTCTGAATAATAATAATTTGTTCTGGATGTATCTGTATTATTTTCGCGCTGGGTTGCATTGCGTGCGCGTACAGGTGCACTGGATATGCCAGAACGCGCAACAACACGGCGACCAGTGGTATTTGGTGGCATGACACCAGCGCGCGCTGGTGTTGTTGATTGTGTCGCCTGTGGTGAAATTTTGCGTTTGTTGGTTGTGGTTGCAGTACGTTGTTTGTTGGTTGGACGTGGGACAACCTGACGATCTGCTGCCAATTTTGTTGTGCGTACTACAGTATTTATTGGATTTAATGATTGTGAATTTGTGACGCCTGGGTTTAAGTTGGTACGCATCTGATTGTTCATATACGGGTACATATAGTTGTAATTATATCCAGTTGTATTCGTCAATTGCGCATCACGTGTCGCAGCATAGGTAGCAGTGACGGTGCAAAATAGGGTGATAAAATAGAAAAATATCCTTCTCATTTCATATGTATGATAGAAAAAATAGTCCAGTCAGACAAGTATAAAATAATTTAATATAAAAATTTGCATTTTGAAAAAAAGCTGTTATAATAGTGTTCGTTTCGGGGTGTAGCTCAGTCTGGTAGAGTGCTTGGTTTGGGACCAAGATGTCGAAGGTTCGAATCCTTTCGCCCCGACCAGATTTAATAAAAAAAACCATCACAAGATGGTTTTTTTTTATTAAAATTAGTTAAATGTAAGGCGAAATCGTCCGACCAGAAAATTCAAATTGTCGCATTTGTGGTGGGTTTTATGCTTTGGTATTGTTGCGCTGTTTTTCCAATGATTATTCGTAATGTCCTAGGAATATAAAGTTATTTATGCGGTTGTTGTATTGGTGTACAATACAGATAATAAAAAAGGGGAATTGTATGCGAAAAAAGTTGATAAAAACTGACTTGTTCAGGGCGAAAATGCAACGCTTATACAATAAAAGTGCACCAATGTTGATATTAGAAAGCGTGTTATTTGCTGTGTTTGGTGTGTTTATGTTGATTCAGCCAGTGGGATTCTTGTCAGTCATGGTGACTTTGTTTGCAATTATGTTGATGCTGATTGGGGGATATCGTGTGGTATCTGGACTGGTTGCGTCCCAAGAATATGGTGGTGGTTGGATGGATGTATTGTTTGGGATGTTTGATATAATTATCGGGGTATTGTTTTTTGCGTATCCAATTGGGTCTGTTATCGGGATAATATATTTGTTTGTCATTTTATTTATTATGCATTCTGTACGATCTGTAATTTTTGCAATAAATATTACACGTGCACGATTCGGGCATTATATATTGAATTTGATACTGTCATTGATATTACTGGGGGTGGCGATATCGTTGTTGTTTTTCCCGTTGGCAGGGGCTGTGTTAGGGGTATGGATAATGGCAATACTGTTGTTAGTATATGCAATGGTTGACATTTATATGTTTATACAAATATATCGTCTGCGAGATAAAGGGTATTGATGATATTGTAGATAAGATTTGAGGCTTGAATTTTATAAAAAATAGTATAAAATAATCCGTGTTGCGCCCTTAGCTCAGCTGGATAGAGCATCAGATTTCTAATCTGCAGGTCACAGGTTCGAATCCTGTAGGGCGTGCCATAAATTCAAACCACCGTCAGGTGGTTTTAATTTTTGTTGCACAAACTTGGATGAGAACCTGTAGGTTCGAGCCGCAGGCGAAAGGGCGCCCATAGAGCGATAGCGAATATGGGAATTTACAA
>JAZLAZ010000021.1:0-52409 GCA_045613445.1 Candidatus Enterousia sp.
GCTATTAGATGTTACACCATTGTCTTTGGGTATTGAAACGTTGGGCGGTGTGTTCACACGCTTGATTGATCGCAATACAACAATCCCAACCAAGAAGTCACAGGTATTTAGTACCGCAGAAGATAATCAGTCGGCTGTGACAATTCGTGTATTCCAAGGCGAACGTGATATGGCAGCAGATAATAAGTTGCTGGGTCAGTTTAATCTGGAAGGAATTGCCCCTGCCCCACGTGGTATGCCACAAATTGAAGTGTCGTTTGATATTGATGCAAATGGTATTGTGCATGTGTCTGCCAAGGATAAGGGCACAGGCAAAGAACAGGCGATTTCAATTAAGTCTGATGGCGGTTTAAGCGAAGAAGAAATTAATCGTATGGTTGACGAAGCCGCTGCAAACGCCGAAGCAGATAAAAAGAAACGTGAATTGGTAGAGGCTAAAAACAGTGCAGAAACTGCTATCTTTGCAATTGAAAAAGCATTAAAAGAACACGGCGATAAAATCAGCGAAGACGATAAAAAGTCTATTGAAGATGCCAAGCAGGCATTGGCAGACGAAATCGCCAAGGCAGAAGCAACTGTTGAAAGCCTGAAAGAAAAGACCGATGCATTAAATGAAAAGGCAATGAAGTTGGGCGAAGCGGTCTATAAAGCACAGCAAGCCGAACAACAAGCAAGCGCCAGTGGCGACGACAAGAAAAATGACGACGGCACGGTTGATGCAGACTTTTCTGAAAAGAAATAAAAAATCCCCCCGTTTGGGGGATTTTTCTTGATTTTACACTTGTTTATACAATAATTGTACGCACCCAAGGAATCAAATGAGCGCATATGATGTATACTAAAAAAATATGTGAAATTTTATATGATTTATACGGCGATAACATTACGTTAACACCCAAGACTAATTTGATGTATGATTTAGAAATGGATTCTTTGGAATTTTCTTTTGTTATAATTGATATAGAAAAACGTTTTAAGATTCCTGCTTTGCCGATACGGGATATTGAAAGACGTGCATTGACGGTTGAAAGATTGGCAAAAAAAGTCGAAAAAGCAATTATAGCGCAACAAAGGCAAGGCGCAGCATTGCGATTAAAACAAAACACAAAATAAAAAACACCGCCAATTGGCGGTATTTTTTTATTTTTGTTCACCAATATAAATCCCCATATTGTATGCTGTTTCCAGCAATGGATCGTCTGGGGTTACATATGCGTTTGATGTCATTAAATCTGGTATTTTTGGGTCATGTACAATTTCGCCAGATTCAACAAATTCAGATAATGGAACGGTATGAACGCTGTCGCACTGTAATACAGTCATAACATATGTTTCGTTGTTTTCGATCGCGTTTATTGCACAGTCTGCAAAACGTGTGGCCAAAATTCTGTCTGTCGCAGTTGTATCCCCTGCCCGCTGGGTATGTTCTGGGAACGCGGTTCTGTTCACAATGCCTGCAGCTGTCAGTTTGCGCGAAATCATATCAGCAGGACGCCCAGAATGTCCACGCAGTGATATGCCTTCGGATACAATTATAATACCATAATCAGTGGATTGATTTTGTATATGTGATATTAAATTATTTATATCAAATTTTATCTCTGGTATCAGTATCGCAGATGCGCCAACTGCAACCCCTGCATTTAACGCAAGGTTGCCACAGTCGCGTCCCATGGCTTGGACCACAAACCAGCGATGGTGACTGCGCGCTGTCAGCATCAACTGATCGCAATATGATGTCAATTGCTGAACAGCTGTGTCAAATCCAATCGTTTTGTCTGTCAGCGGTATATCCATATCAATCGTTTTTGGAATGCAGATCAATTGTAAATCACGGTATATTTCACGATTTGTCCATGCTAATGATATGCTGCCATTTCCACCAATCAATATCAATGCATCTAACTTTAATTCGGTCAAAGATTTATGCAGTTGCTTATTAAATGCCGCTGTTTTTCCACGTTCAATTGCAGTTTCAAAATTTAATGCGTTTGCATGACCGTTATGCAAAAAACTGCCCGCCAATCTGGCATTTTCAATTGGTAACATTAAATCGTTTAGCTTTATCGCTGCAGGTGGTGTAACACACAAACCATCTGTACCATCCAAGATGCCGTATACTGCCCATTTGCGCAGGGTTGCAGCGCGAACAATTCGTTGAATTGCAGTGTTCAAACCGCTGCAATCACCGCCTGTGGTCATAATTCCAATTTTTTTCATAATATTTCCTTGGTCTTTCCAGCTTATTATAGCACAAACAAATTGACAAAGAAATATAATTTGTAATAATTTGTCCATAATTGGAGAATTCAAATGGCAAAAAACAATAAACAAAATATGGGTAACACAAAGCGTTCAACAGACGACTTGATTGACAATGCGATTTCGCAACAAAATGACTGGTTGGAAAACCGTCGTGAATATACACGCAGTTTCTTGAAAAAATTCAATGTATTTACTGAAAAAAAACAAGATGAACCTAAAAAACAAAAATATGCCGTATTAAAAAGTTATTGGTTCCCTATTCTGTGTGCTTTGATACTTATATTTGTTGCTGTTTGGGTTGTGTTTATTCGCGCAAATAATTCACCGAGGATTGTTATTGTACCTGATGTGCCTATGCCTGTGATAACACAAAAGAAAGAAATAGTTACACCACAATTTGATATCGTTCGTATTGAAAAAGATGGTGATATTGTAATCGCTGGTCGCTGGGTGGCGAATAACACAGTATCAATTATGGTCAATGGGCGTATCATTGCAACAGAAAGCACAAACGCTGATGGCGAATTTGTTTATAGCCCAACAAACACATGGAAACCAGGTAACTATACAATCGCATTGATTGGTGGCGAACCAGAAGTAAAGTCATCTGAAAAAGTTTTTGTATATATTTCTGAACACGGTGCAAAAAATTCTGTGTCTTTGTTGATGACAAAAGATGGCAGTACATTGTTACAAATGCCAACAGTGCTAAATGACAACGATTTAACTGTATCTAAAATAGACTACCTTAGTAATGGTCGCATTGTTGTGACTGGTGATGGCATGCCTAGATTGCGCGTATCGCTTAGTTTGAACGATGAATATATTGGTTTTGCGCGTGTGTCTGATCATAAACATTTCGGATTGGGTGCAGATGTTGGCGATCTGATATCCGGTCAAGAATATGTGCTGACCGTTCGTATGCATGATGGCGACGGTCGTACAGTCAGTTCCGTTACACATAAATTTACAATGCCAGAAATGACCGGCGATGATGATACATATTACACCGTTCGTCGTGGCGATTGCTTGTGGATTATTGCACGTAATTTTATGCGTCGTGGTATTTTGTTCAGTATCATTGCTGATCGTAACAATATCACAAATCCTGATTTGATTTTTCCAAAACAAGTTTTACAAATCCCTGTTGAATCAAAGTAGGCATCATGCACACAGAAGATGTTAAAAATTTATTACTAACCTTATCAACCTGTGCAGATAAACTGGACAGGAAACATGTTAAACAACTGTACTGTATGTTGATTGCCGCAGGACAATATCCAGTTTGTCCGGCTTGTAAACAACCAATCACATCACCACAAGATTTTACATGGGATCATATTGTACCAGAAAGTCGTGGTGGCAGTGATGATATTTCAAACATGGTTCCAATGCATGCACATTGTAATGAATTAAAAGGTAATCAATTTTTTGATGAATTGTTTGATGTGCCATACATTATCACAACAGAAATAAAATTAGAAATTATACACCCCGTTGCAGCTGCGCCTGTTGTAAAAAAGCATAAAAAGAAAAAGCGCAATATATCCAGATATAAAGCATGGCAACACTGTAATATTCGTAATCAATGTAACAACAAAAGATAACTAATCCCTAATTTGAAAAATGATTATCGCACACTATATCTAATGGTGGTGGTGATGTAACAAGGAGTCGAATTCATGACGAACGGTTGTGATAAAGTTAGTTTTGCAATAAAAAACACTAATTGGTGCAACATGAATTGTGCACATTGTTGTGAATGCAGTGGGTCAAATATTGCACCAAACTTGATGCCGTTGTCCAAGGTTGAAAAATATATTCATGATTTTAACACAATGCCGTTGCCAAGGTGGGAATATATGGTATTTACAGGCGGGGAAACATTGGCGCCATATTACTTTAATCGCATGACATATATACCACAGTGTCTGGAATTTGCAGCACAGTATAATATGGTGCCTGTTGTAAAAACAAATGGTGTTTGGGGTAATAATGATGATTTGCGCAAACGCATTTTACACGATTTTGCATCTGCTGCATACAGACACAATTTATTGATGTCGATGGATATTTCTGTTGATGCATTTCATAATAATGAACATGCCGTATTTAATATACTAAACGATGTTATATCCAGTATTTATTTAGCGCCTGCAATACGCATCACTTTACAAAGCCTGGATGATAAAAAATCACATACAAAAATGTTTAATTTAATTCAATCATTAGATAAAAATGATTTAATTGTCGGCGCGCCAGAAAATGGCACAGTACCAATTGAAGTACCACAATCACACATGGGGTTGATATTTTATGACCTGGGGCCGCTGATTTCAAAAATCGGTCGTGCTAAAAAAAATAATCTGGGGCAAACTGTTCCGGACGGCAAACCAGACATACAAACAGGACATTGTTTACAGATAGATAACAATGATATCGCAACATTAAATTATAAACACTCTGTACCTGTAAATGGTCGCAGATTATTTGATGTCACATCAGAACTGATAAGAAAAGTAAGATAAAAGACATGTAAAACCGACATAAATGTCGGCTTGATTTCTGGTGCGGACGAAGGGAATGTATAATTCCCATACAAAATCATGCCAATCTCTGCGTTCCGAACCCTTTTGTCGGGTTCAATTCCAACGCCGCATTGCCAATAATTAAACCGGCGCACAGCCGGTTGAATTTTTGGTGCGGGCGAAGGGAATGTCTGATTCCCATGTTCGTTTTCACTCCATGGGCCCCTTTCGCTACGTAAGACTCGAACTTCGTATTCACTTGTTCTCGTCAACTGACGCCCCGAACCCTCTTGGTTGGGTTCTCTTCCGTCACCACAATCCAAAAATAAATCCGACCACAAGGGTCGGCTATATTTTTGGTGCGGGCGAAGGGAATCGAACCCTCGTCTTCAGCTTGGGAAGCTGACGTGCTACCATTATACCACGCCCGCGCTGTCGTAAATTCTATATAATTCATTTATAAATGTCTATGATTTTTTTAGCCTTGTCTGACATTACCTTTTTTTGGTATAATTAGCATCAGAGAGATGTTTTTTAAAACACGCAAATTTTTGTTGTTTATTTTGTGTGCCTGTTTTGTTGGCACTGGTTGTTACGCAAAAAACAATACAGTAGATGCTATGTTGCGACATTCAAAACGGCTAACTTTGATGAAAAATGGTGATAAATCTGGCGAAATATTTGACGATGTTGAATACTTGAAAAATCTGTTAGATAAATTAAATTGGGAAAATTCAACGGATCCGCAACGCAAAGATTTATATATGAAATTACATGAGGTTGTTAACGAAATTGATGCGTATGAACAAAACACTATTCAGCAGCTTCGCGATGTGGCTGCTGATGCCAAGAAACGCGAACAATCCACTGCAAATAAATTATTGGGTGGTATTGCAATGGGAACAATGGGTTTGGGAACTATGGAATTAGCGTCTGCAACAGCTGAAAAACAAGCGATCGAAGATGCAGAAACTGCAATGCGTGCTTATTTAGCAACTTTTACATGCCAATATACAGACGGTAAAACGGTTGCAGGCGGTGTAACAAAAGTTGAATTACCAGGCGGTAATGAATTGTTACCATTGGTTACTGAATATAAATTATTAGCCACGAATTTGGCAGAAAGAAAAAATGTGTTAGGTATACCCGCAGGTATCGAAAGTGAACTGATTTTAGATAAATCTGAAATGGGATTGTACGATGACGAATCTGTTGGAATAACAGATGGGATTTATACATCTGTATCACGGGCATTGTTGGACGAAAACAGTAGTGACGCTGCGGAATTATCTGCTGAAAAAGAAGAATTACAGAACAGAATAAAAACATCTGCGATTACTGTTGCGTCAACTGCTGTGGCCAGTATCGCAACCAATTTAGCTATCAATGGCGGTAAAAACAATCCTGTTGCACAGCGGGCAGATGCAACGCGCGCACAAGCATACAAAATACTGGAAGAGATTATTCAAAATTGCAATGCAGCAATTGCTGCTGCGTCACAAGAACAATCACAAAACATTCATTTATTGACTGATTTTGATGATTTACAAGAATTACAAGGACATCCAATATGCAAATAAAAATATGGGGCGCTTTTTTTAGATTATTATGCGTATCAAGTCTATTTGTTGTGTTGGGTGCACGCCCTGTGCTGTCTGCAGGTGATCCGTGTCGTAATATTGGTGTGTCTGGCGAATGTGAAATGTTTCAGGATATTATTCAGGTTCAACCCATGGTTGCGCAACAACTGATACGAATAGCCTTAAATGATAATAATGTAACTTTTGGCGAATACACCAATAAAACTGTTGGTGATGATACATATGAAATCACTGACAGCAAGGGGGCAAAGCATATATTTTGGTTTGATGATTTACAAGATTCTAAATCTGCCACGGTTGAATATTCTGTCGCAGCGGCGATATGTCTATTAAATGGTGGGAAAATAGAACGCAATTCAAATATTTGTTATGGTCGATTGGATGGACAAAAATTAAATGGCCAATTATCGGAGTTTGGTATGACTGTACAATGCTTTGATAATATGAATTCACAACCATATTGTAAAATCCAAGCTAAAACATTATCTGGAAAACTTCGTGGTTTTATATTTAACAACCAAACAATAATAGAACCAGATGTTTTTCAATCAATGCAGATTGTCAGCACTGATGAAGTTCAAAACTATTTACGCGATTATACAATGTTAAAATTGGCAACAAATGGGTTGATAATGCGCAGTTTCCGTTGTCTTAGTATGCCAATCTCGTATAAAAACATAAATACATTATCTGACATAATAGATGATTCAGATGATGTGCTGTCTTGTACCGTCAGCTATTTTGATCCAACAGCAGATAAAACATACAAACAAACTGTTGATTTCTTATTTGACGATATGTATGAACATGGGAAAAACGCAGCCAGTGCAGGACGCGCTGGGTTGGTCTGTAATGCCCAGGGCGGCAGTGCGACAACCAAGGGCGTATGCGCAGGCTTTACCCAAGAAATGTGTGACGCAATTAGAATAAATTATAATATTGATACAAGATGGGATACAGATGCCGGTGGTTGTATCATGCTTAGTATGGAAACAGATGCACAAAACAAAAAAATGACAGGGATTATCGAAGCTGTTGGCGGCGTCGCAATCGGCATATTGTTATTGCCCGCAACAGGTGGCACATCTGTTGTCGGGGTTGTGGCTGTTATTGGTGGTGTCATAACAATTGTTGCAACATATGTTTCGCAAAGCGCAGCATCAGAAATTGATGCGCTGTTTACGGCGTCTTTGCTGGATGCAAACAAATGTATGATTAATCAATGCGGTGGTGTAACAACGCAAAATGGTCAAATGGTTGTTAAAAATAAAACATCTTCTGATTGTATTGCTTGCGCGACTTCTTCTGTAGAAAATTTAATAAAATCAGTAATTGAGTTCAAAGGCGAATACAGCAACAATGATGCGAACGCATCGGCATACTTGATTGATGCGTTGTATTCTGTTGTCAGTGGCACAATGCAACCAATATGTATTGAAGCTGTAGCGCAGGGTGTTAAACAAAACGATTATGTTACGATTAAACGAGCCGCAGATACAGCCATATTGATAGGAACACTGATGTCTTTGGGGTCTGGAATTGCTGGCAAAGTAACAAAACCAAATATTACAACAATATTTGATAAGATGGGCGAAGGGTTACAAAAGCTGAACAAATCAAAAATAAATGTTATTGCATTTGAGACATTGGCTGCGTCCAGTCGTATGGAAAAACTAGCATTGCGAATTAAAAATGCATCTATGGTAATAAGTGAAACCGTAGTCGGACGATTAAAGAACATGACAGGGTTAAAGAATTCTTCGCCATTTGTGGAACGTATAGGAAGTGTGCTTGGTATCAAAGACGGTAACGATGCGGCCAATAGTATATATAACAACTGGACTGCTACTTGTAATACTGATTTCCCATGCACAAGCACAATTGATGAATTTACAATATCAGAAAGTCTTGAAATGTTGTGCGGTGGTTAGTGATAAAGTTTTACTTGCGTTTTAGTAAAATATCAGTATAATCATATAGCAAATCCCAAAGATTGCCATTATTATAAAACCAGTTCGCAGTATGCGTGTGGTACATCATCCGACGAGTTTCGTCCTTGATGGCGGTTTTCTTTGTGGTTAAAACAGTTAAAAATAAGGAGCAAAAAAATATGGCAACTGTTATTCGTTTGGCACGTTATGGTGCAAAAAAACGTCCATACTATCACATTGTTGTGACAGATTCACGCAATGCACGTAATTCAGGCAATGTTTTGGAAGTTGTTGGTAAATACGACCCAATGCAGGCAAAAGACAGCGATAAACGCGTTGTTTTGAAAATAGACGAAGTAAAAGCTTGGTTGACAAAAGGTGCACAACCATCTGATCGTGTTTATAAATTCTTGGCAAATGCTGGATTGGTTGCAAAGAAAGCAATTCCAGTTCAGACAAAGAAACATTTGCAGTCTGAAAAAACACAGATGAAAATCAAAGATAAAGCTGACAAGCTGGCTAAAATCGCAGAAGAAAAAGCTGCTGCAGAAGCTGCCGCAAAGGCTGCTGCCGAAGCAGAAGCTGCTGCACCAGCAGAAGCGGAATCTACACCTGTTGCGGAATAATTTTTGCTTATATATTATATCTGCACAGATTATTCTGTGCAGATTTTTCGACTTAAAATAAGGTAAAAAAAAATGGCAAAATGTCCGTATGATGGTTTTGAATGTGAAAAACTGACCAAAGGATTTGAAAAATGGCGTAGAGCGGTCAATTTTATGTCTGCTAATACGACTAAATTAGTCTTTGTAACAAGTTTAACGATGTTAAATAAATGTAATGATGTTACAAACTGTGCCAGATATATCCGATGGATACAAGAACAATCGCAACAAAAACAGAAATAAAGGAAAAATTATGTCAAAATGTCCATATGATGGGTTTGAGTGTGAAGTACAAACAAAACGTATCGATAAATGGAAATCTATGGTACACAATATCGCACCAAAAGATGGACGCGTATTTTATACCAGTGCAGACATGTTTGATAATTGTGACGATAAAGATACATGTATCAGATATATAAATTTAATGAGACAACCACCGCAGAAAACAAAATGACAGATTCAAAACATATTTTAGTAGGTAAAATCGTTGCGCCCCAGGGAATTCGTGGCGAGGTTCGTGTACAAACATTTACATCTACACCAAGTGATTTTCAAAAATTAAATATTAAAAGTTTACGTTTTAAAGATGAAGCTTTTAGATTTGTGCGTACTATCCCTAATTCCAATGTTATAATTGCAAAAATTTCTGGGATTGATGACAGAAATGCTGCTGAAACATTACGCGGCACGGAACTGTTTATTGAACGTAGCGCCCTGCCCGATTTAAAAGAAAATGAATTTTATCAGGCAGATTTAATCGGTTTTGATGTTGTGCGTAACGGCAAAAAGCTTGGAATTGTAGATTGTTTTCAAAACTATGGCGCGGGCGATATTATTGAACTGGATAATGGCGATATGGTGTCATTTGTTGGCGCAGAAGTTGATATGCAAAATAAAACTGTAAAGGTGTTATAATATGTTTGCTGATGCCAAACCGACAACCCCTGGATGCCCACGCTTGCAAAATAAAGAAGTCAAATGCCCCAAGGCTGATGTTGAAAAGGCTTTGGAAGGAATGAAGTTGTCATACAGAACGATGGGAGAGCTGCGTTCTGTGTTGTATGACGTTTGTTGGTCTTGTATGAAAGAAAACACAAAAAAATAAAGTAAGATAAACCATAAGGAATTATCATGACAAATGATAAACCAATAGCCACTATTACAATATGTGAACATTATAATGTAAATTGCGCATTGGGACATTGGTTGCGAAATAAAACAACTGTTCGTGCAGATATGATATCTTATAATCATAAAAACAGGGCTGTGAACGTAACTGGGCGCACCCTTAGCCCACTGTTTTTACAACACGCACGCTATATGTGTGAGTTAGGGTGTAAATGGAAGTTTAATACTAAACAACTTGCGTTAAGTCATAGAATGCGATAGTACATAGATATAACTGTAAAGGAGATAAATATGCAGTCTATAAAAGTAACAAAATCTGTTGGTGCTGTCTTTATAGATTGCAAAAAATGTAATCCAAACTGTCTGCTGCAACAACGTATTAAAAAAAATCCTGATGTTGTAATGTGGGAACCTGTTGGAAAAACAACGGAACATATGATAAGAACACGTAATTTATTGGTCGGGACAGAAAAAATCGCACAAAACGCGCAAGAATTTTATGAAATCGCGCGTAAAATATGCTATAATTGTACGGAAAAACAAAGATAAAATGCATTTTAATATACTGACAATCTTTCCAGAAATGTTCCCAGGTACCCTGTCAGGTGGCGTGGTTGGGCGCGCATTGGATAAAAAGATTTGGTCATATGATATTATCAACATTCGCGATTTTGCAATAAATAACTATGGCAGTGTTGATGATACGCAATTTGGCGGTGGCGCAGGTATGGTTATGCGCCCAGATGTGTTGGGGGATGCATTGGATTCTGTAAAAAAACGCGGAAAAATCATATACTTTTCACCGCGTGGCAAAACATTGAATCAAACACTGGTGCGTGAATTTGTGTCTGACCAAGATGCAACATATACCTTGTTATGCGGCAGATACGAAGGTATTGATGAGCGCGTTATAGAACAGTATGACATAATGGAATTATCAATTGGCGATTATATATTGTCTGGGGGCGAAATCGCAGCGCAAGTTTTTGTTGACAGTTGCGTTCGTCTGTTAGATAATGTGGTTCACGGTGGTGAAGATACCACACAAAATGAAAGTTTCGAAATCGGCGGGCTTGAATGGCCATTATACACCCGTCCGTCAGTATGGCGTGGACAAAGTGTCCCAGAAGTCCTGCTGTCCGGTCACCATGGCAATATCGAACGGTGGCGGAAACAACAATCGGTTGACATAACAAAACAGCGTCGACCGGATTTAATAAAGGAAAATAAAAAATGAGCATTATTAAAAAAATCGAAGCTGCCCAAATCGCAAAATTAGCGGGCGATAAAAAAATCCCAAACTTCAAAGCTGGGGATACATTGAAAGTTCATGTCAAAATCAAAGACGGTGACAAATTCCGTATTCAGGTTTTCGAAGGTGTTGTTATCGCACGTGATGGTGGTATGGGTAATAATGCATCCTTTACAGTACGTCGTGAATCATACGGTGTTGGCGTAGAACGCAAGTTCCCATTGTATAGCCCAGCAATCGAAAAGATTGAAAAAGTCCGTATTGGTAAAGTACGCCGTGCAAAGTTGTTCTTTTTGCGTGGTCTGTCTGGCAAAAAAGCGCGTATTGTGGAAGATTTGTCAGCAACATCTGCAGAAAAATCAGCAAACTAAAAAAACAAAAATCCCACTTCGGTGGGATTTTTATTTAGTCTATATATTTGACAATTTTGCCCTGTAAATGTATTATATGTGGTATGAAAAAAATTATCTGTGTTACTTTGTTGTCTGTGCTGCCTGTTGTGGCATCTGCATATACAGACAAGACAAACGCTGTTATTCGTATCTTAAACAAAGATGCAGGTAGGGTTATTGAAAAAACAGTTCGGGTTGGACATAGCATCGATTTTGAAAAATTAAATATACACATTCGCGCATGTAAACAATCAGACCCTTTTGATGCAGAAGATTTTTTTTCTTTTATCGAAATCTTTGATGGCAAGAATCAGGTTTTTGGTGGTTGGATGACAAGAAACGAACCAGGACAAAATCCATTGCAACACCCTGATTACGATGTGTGGCTGGTTGAATGCAATTAAATGTAGGGGGAAACGATGAACTTTATAAAAAAATATTTTAAGTTATTTGTTGGCGTTGGTGTTTTAATTTTGGTGTTGGTTACTTTCTTTTTTGCAAAACGCAGTAATGTTTTAGAAACAGGATCGTTAAAAGATTGGCGCGCAGCATCAACAGAATCACGGATGTCTGCTGCACGAATATTGACAGGAACAGATACTGATGTCGAATTATTGGTTGCATGTGTTGATAAAATGTCACAATTACCGGATTCTGGTGAAATGGCTGTGCGTGATGCCGCGTCTTTATGTCAAACAGGTATTAAATTAAAAGAAAATCTGTAAAATGCGATTTGTATGGGTGGTTATATTTTTATTAGCAGGCTGTAATGCTGATGTTTTCCATTCAGACGGTTATCAATTTTTGGGTATTAAATACTCTGATTCTCCATTGGGCGAAGAAATCATACCAGACACAGATCCGTTGATACGATTTGATGCATTTGATTGTACAACATTTGTTGAAACAGTTCTGGCAAATGGAAATGTGTACACGCTAAATAAAATCAGATACCAAAACGGCAATATCAGTTTTTTAGACAGAAACCATTTTATCGAATCTGACTGGTTACAAAACAATTCTGATAAAGTTGAAAATGTCAGTAAAAAATATGGTAAAACAGATTTTCGCATAGTTACCATTGATAAACAACAATGGTTAAAGACAGTGCATCATATTGACGCTATATTTGCGCCAAAAACTGTTCATTTAGAATATATTCCATATAACAATATCGATAAAATACAAAATAAAAACACATTGATTGTGCTGTTTGTTACTGACAATCCTGTTTTTCGTGATAAGATTGGTACTGATTTAGCTGTTGTGCATATGGGATTGTTGTTGCCGGGTGGAATTTTGCGACACGCGTCCAGTGTGCATAAAAAGGTAATAGATGTTGATTTTTATGAATATATAAATCAACAGAAAAGCAATAAAAATAATATTGGAATAACATTGGTGGCAATAAAATGACTGACGAAAAACTGATGCGTTTAGATATGGGAACACTGGACAGCAATTTCCACAGCGAACGCCCTATTCTGTGTTTAGGAATTGAATCTTCGTGCGATGAAACATCTGCTGCAATTGTTGATTCTGATCGAAATATATTGTCGCATATTATATATTCTCAAATTCCAGAACATCAAAAGTTTGGTGGGGTTGTGCCTGAATTAGCTGCGCGCGCACATATATTAGCAATCGATGAAGTTATAAAACAGACCTTGGAAAAAGCTGATAAAAATATATCAGATATCGATGTAGTAGCTGCGACTGCAGGTCCTGGGTTGATTGGTGGAGTGTTGGTTGGTTGGATGGCAGCAACAGGTATTGCCCAATCCGCCAACAAGCCATTAGTTGCAGTAAACCACTTGGAAGGCCATGCTCTTGTTCCGCGTTTATGTGCAACATTGGCAGACGGCACAAATAAAAATACATCAGTTGAATTTCCATATTTATTGATATTGGCATCTGGTGGGCATTGCCAGATTTTATTAGTGCGTGGTGTTGGACAATATGAAATGATAGGACAAACATTAGACGACAGTGCTGGCGAAGCATTTGATAAAGTCGCAAAAATGCTGGGACTGGGGTATCCAGGTGGTCCAATTGTTGACACACGCGCACAACAAGGTAATCCGCATATATTCGATTTTCCACGTCCATTATGCGATAAACCAGGATGCGATTTTTCTTTCAGTGGCATCAAGACTGCTGCACGCACATTCTTGAACAAGGCCGACATGCCTTTAACAGATGAATACATAAATGATTTCTGCGCTTCTTTTCAAGCATCTGTTGTTGATTGTATCATAAACAGATTGACCAACGCGCTAAAGGATGAACGCATAAAATCGGCACGCCCAAAAACATTAGTCGTCGCAGGTGGCGTTGCAAAAAACTCTGCAATACGTTCTGCAATGGAATTATTGGCACAAAAATACAATATGACGTTTGCTGCACCACCAATGAACCTGTGTACCGATAACGGTGCAATGATTGCATGGGCAGGTCTTGAAAATTGGCGTGTTGGAAAAATTGTAACAGAACCTGTTGCACCACGTCCACGCTGGCCATTAACGGAGCTGAAAAATGAATAAAAACAAAGAACGCGATTTTGAAAATGCGACACGGTCTTTGATAAAGCAAATCGATTCTATGAATTTAGAAAGGACCGAACGTTTGCAGGTTAAAAATTTTATTTTGCTGTTCCGCGACAGTTTTAAACAAGAATCTGTTAAACATGCAACATTTTCACCTGTACTGGGAACTGGTTACAAACAGTTTTTATGTGATTCTTGTGGCTTTTGCAAGGCATCCAGCGTCAGTTTTGTGTCTTTTATGAATAAACCAGAACACTGGCAACTGCGATACATTGATGAAAATTGGACCTATGGACCACATTATTATATTGTTCATATACCAACTGGGCGTGCATTAGATTTAACTTTTGACCAATATCAATTTGAAACATCAAAAATACCATATAATATGGGACGACCTGCATTGATTACGCGTGACGCACGTGATGCCGCAGTACGTTTTACGCACGCACTGGGAATGGATGTGATGAAAATTTTGAACAACCAACTACCAAAGAGCAACTAACAAAACCTGTTACATACACTTAATACGGCCCACTAACAGAATTGCAGATTGAACCAAAATATATTTTATGATACAATTTTTAACGACATGGAAGACTATAAAAAGAGTTATGATTTAGCAACACAAAAACTGTTAAAACAGGCATCTGTTATAGATTCTTTTTCATTACAGATGTTTGATGCACAGTACACTTTGCATGACATTACATACGCCTTGCGTACACTGTATGCAGACAATAAATTTAGAAACCGTTTTGTTGGCACACAACAATTTCAAGGCTTTACACCTTGGGCAAAAGGCTTTTGTGCTTTATCCAGCATATGTATTTATGAATTGTACGGTGGAGCATCTGTTTGGGAACCTTCTGCGATAAAACTAGGAACATGGGAACATGCACCCGTGGTCTTTTTACGCAATAAATTCTCTGACGAAGCATTTGATCCAACAGGCGACCAATTCGCACCACTGGATGTCCCTTACAATTTAGGCACACCTATAAACCGTTCCATAAAAGATATGCGAACACCAAATAAAACAGAGTTTATAAGACTTGTAAAAAAACATTTAGACAGACAATCTTAATATGATGCAAAAACCAGAACCTTTTGTAAAAGACGATATGATTTTCAGTGTAACAGATGCATCTGCGTTGTTGAAAAATGTTGTTGAAACCGCATTTCCACGCATTAAAATTCGTGGTGAATTATCACAAATTACCCGTGCAACATCTGGTCATATATATATGACAATAAAGGATTCTGGGGCCGCAATTTCTGTTATTGTTTGGCGTGGCACACCGTTAAATTTCAAACTGGAAGATGGGCTGGAAGTTATTATCACAGGTCGATTTACAACATACCCTGCCCGCAGTAACTATCAGATTATTGCCAGTGAAATCGAAATGGCAGGTGTTGGTGCGATTCTTAAAATGCTGGAAATGCGCAAACAGAAACTGGCTGCCGAAGGCTTGTTTGATGAATCACGCAAAAAGCCATTACCCAAACTGCCGCAAACAATCGGTGTTGTAACCAGTCCAACGGGTGCAGCATTCCAAGATATACAAAACAGACTGCGTGAACGCTTTCCTGTACATGTATTGTTATATCCTGCAACAGTCCAAGGCGCTACAGCAGCGACCGAAGTCGCAGCTGGTATTGAATACTTTAATCGCATGCAAAATGTTGATGTCATTATTGTCGCGCGTGGTGGCGGATCGCTGGAAGATTTGTTACCCTTTTCTGAAGAAATTGTTGTACGTGCGGCCGCGGCCAGTAAAATACCATTGATATCTGGGGTTGGTCACGAACCAGATTGGATGCTGATTGATTTTGCGGCCGATTATCGTGCACCAACACCAACGGGCGCAGCAGAGGCAGTTGTGCCTACAAAAATATCACTGATTCAAGAACTGGATAATATGTGGGTCAGATTGTCTAACAACTTTACAACCCGACTGATAAACGCAAAACAACGCATTGAAACAATAAATATAAAAAGTCCAAAGCAGCTGGTTATGGAACATATGCAACGGCTTGATGATTTAGGGCGTACATTGAACCTGATTATCAATACCAAGATTGTATCTGCACAACAAAAAATGAATGTTGTATCTGGCTTTTCGAATATATTACAAAACCGTATGCAGACATTAAACCAATCATTGGAACATATGGGGCAAATGTTAAATTCACTTAGCTATAAAAGTGTTTTGTCACGCGGATATGCAATTGTTCGCGATGCAGACAATAATATTGTCAGCAGTGTTGATAGTGGTACGCCAAAGTCAATTGAGTTTGCAGATGGGGTATTTAAATTATGACAAATAAAGTTGATTATGACGCAAAGTTTATAGCAATATTAAACCGCCAAGACATATTTATTAATGCAGATATTTCAGCAGGATTGTATGAAAGTTATAATGTCATTACCGACAATGGGGTTAAATTATTATCTTTAAAGAAACGCGTAAAAACGCTTCCGAATACACGCACAAAAGAAGCGATTATAACCTGTGAAATAGACAAACTTGCATGCGGTTCATCGTATGACGAAAACGGCCAAATGCCAAACAATACAGCATGTCTGGTGTACAGATTGCTGACGCAAAAATATCAAGAGCAACAAAAAATTCTTGTTGGCACACAGAAGACAAAGGCCTAATTATGACACAAAAACGATTGGATAAATTTACCACAGCACAACTAAAACAGATATTTTTTAATTATTGCGTACGTGTTTCCTTTGAACACAAAGCGAACAATAACCATTCTGATGTAACAGTGCTGATTGCAAAAAAGAATCAAAACCAAGAATTGTTTCGTATGCAAAAAACATATAAAAGAAATCGCTTTTTCCCCAAACTAAATGAACACAGGTATACAGTTATAAAATGCGGCAAAGTTATCGCAGATGTAACATTAAAAGATACAGATGCAGAATATTTAACAGATTTTCCAGAACGTGAATTATATATACTGTTGCGCCGCAAATATATACGCCAACAAGAAGCAGCACAATGTTTAGGCAATGCATTTATTAAGGCATTACGCGATGAACAATATTCTAAATAAAATTTATTCAAGGGGTGAATTATGGGTAAATGTTTATCTAAAACAGATATGCAAGAATTTGAACAAATGTTAAATACACCAACTAATTATGTAGTACATAAGTTTGCATTCCTTAAAAAAGGAACTGAAAAATACACATTGTTCAATAATCAAGGTCAAGAATTGTTTGCTCTTACCAAGACAGATGTGTTACCTGAAATCATGAAAAAGCAAGGGATGCGTGAACGCTCGTGTAAAATAGAAAGAAACGGCAAAACTGTTGCGTATGCTGCTTGGCAAGATGACGGCGCTTTTGCTGTTTGCAGTAAGCTGGCTGCAAAGGGGCTGTGTGAAATTTATGCAGCATTACGAAAATTGTATTCTTGGCAGACATTAACCCGCGATTTATTTGAAAGACCAACCTTTGAACTGCGTTATATTCCACAGACTGCAAGTGTATTTGAAAAACTGAAACAGAATTGGGTTAGAACAAAATAAAAAAACGCCCGTTTGGGCGTTTTTTTTAATTCTTTATCAATGTTTTTGCCATTGTGATTGATTCAGGGGTTATTTCTGCACCACTGATTATACGCGCAACCTCGTTCACGCGTTCTTCATCTGATATTTTACATACGCTTGTAATTGTTTTTTCGTCAGTAACCGATTTGGATATCTTGAAATGTTGGTCTGCAAAGCCTGCAACCTGGGCAGAATGTGTAATAACCAACGCCTGGTTTGCAGATGCCAAACGGTTCAAGCGACTGCCAACTGCGGATGCTGTGGCGCCACTGATACCTGTATCAACTTCGTCAAAAACAAATGTATGTGTATCGTTTGCGCCAGCCAGCACAACGCGCATAGCCAGCATTAAACGCGCCAGTTCACCCCCAGACGCTGCACGATGTAATGGTGCAAATGGTGATCCTGGATTGGTTTTTATCATAAATGTAATATCATCTGTTCCATACGATGTTGGTTGCGTTTCTGTAAATTCAATATCAAAATCTACCGACCCCAGTTTTAATTCTGGCAATTCTGCCAATAATTGTGTTCGTAACATATCGGCAGCCATATGACGCGCATCACTTAACAACTTTGCAGCATTATTAAATTCATTATAATATGCTTTAACAAGTGTTTGTAATTTATGTAATTCTGCGTCAGAATTGTCAATTATTTCCAACTGTGCAGACATTTGTTCTAATTTTGCAGGCAATTCATCAGCAGAGACACGATGTTTACGTGCGGCGGCACGAATTGCAAACAATCGTTCTTCTATGCTGTCTAAATCATCGATATCTGTGTTTTCCGGTTCCAGACTTTGTGTGATTTGTGCAACAGATTCTGCAATATCATACAGTTTATCAATTTGTGTTTGATATGGGTTTTCTTCGCCCTTGATTCTTTCAAGTATATGCGCCACAGAAAAAATTTGGGACTCTAATGAATTACCATGCGGGTTTAATGCGCTGATTGCATCGCCCAAAATCGCAGTATTTTTTTCTGCGTTCATCATAATTGCGCGCCTGGTTGATAATTCTTCTTCTTCGCCAACTTGTGGATTCAAACTGCGCAATTCAGATACATTATGTTCCAAAAAATCACGTTCAGAAGCACTGCGTTCCAGCATTTCTTGCAATTCGTTCAGACGGTTTTTTGCATCATTATATTGTTTGTATACAGCTTTAATATTTAATAATAACTGATTAAAATTACTGATATTATTTTGCGCAAACAAATCAAGCGTTATACGATGTGTTGATTGATTTAGCAGCGCATGATTTGCAAATTGACCATGTATTTCAACCAACATATCACCAACCTGCTTTAATGTTTTGACAGACACAGGAACATCATTTATCCACGCGCGACTTTTACCGTCTGTCGTCAATGTTCTGCGTAATATCAAACCATCATCGTATTCAATATCAAATTCATTCAAAATCGTTTTTGCGTTTTCGGGCACACAATCAAATGATGCAGATACGGATGCAATGTCACAACCATGTCGCATCAAACCAACATCAGAACGCGCCCCCAACGCCAAAGACAGTGCATCCAATAATATACTTTTCCCTGCACCTGTTTCGCCAGTCAAAATATTCAAACCCGACCCGAATTCAAGATTCAGTTTTTCTATCAATACTATATTTGAAATATTTAAGTTTACTAACATGCCGGAATTATACCCGTTTTTACACTATTTTTTCCAGCAAAAAATCGTGCGTCCACAATATATACGCGTTTATCTTATAATCTGGATATATCATCGCCAACAGATTTACATATTCACGAATTTGATAAATGTATTTCGTATAAAAAACATCGTGATTTACATCTGTTTTATAATCAATAACATCTATGTGTTTTTTAGTATTATCAATACACAATCTGTCAATTCTGCGACTGACAAATTGATTATTTAGAACCCCTGCAACAGGTACTTCTGTTTTTGATTCCGAACAAAAAAAACGCATAATGTCTGGCTTGGATTTTATTTTTTCAACCAATACAGTATCGCCCTGTTCCGTGTTTTTATCAATAACAACATGTTGTAACAATGCATGTATTCTAGTCCCGTTATCAACAGCATACTTTTCATGATTGTGCATATCCAAAATATCATTTAATGTCGTCATTTGAAATCCTGATATATTCTGTGTTTATATCACCAGCCAATACACGCCACAAATGAGTATGCCATGCATTAGCAGGCGGATTTTTATCTGCTGTAAATCCATACACGTACAACTCGTCCTGAGCACGCGTCATCGCAACATATAACAAACGATAATATTCTGCCATTTGTTTACGTTTACTCTGTTCCAACGCGTCTATATATAACGCACTATCTTCATCACGCGGAACCCATAACCACACGGGCATATCACCAGATGATATGGTTATAATCTTATCAGATTTCGGCATATGAATTGTATCTATTAAAAATACCACCGATGCTTCCAAGCCCTTGCTGCCATGTACTGTTACAATGCGTACACCACTAGATGCATCCATATCACGTGACACTTCGCTGCCACCTGTAATGAACCATTTGATAAAATGATATAATGTTCCAGGCTGTGTTCGTTCATATGACAAACATATCGTCATAAACTCTTCCATCGGATCAATGACTTGATTCCCCAACGCAGATACAAATTTATGCCTAACATTATTGTTATTCAAAATATATGAAAAGAACGAATATGGTGCCATATGTTCTGAATTAGTTTTAACATCAGACAAATAAGAATATATGTCTGGATGCGTATTTTGCAGCACTTCAAAAACAGTGGCTAAAACCGCATTTTTATCGTCACGAATACGCGTTAAATTTTCATCATTTTTTAGTTTGCACAAATCAAAAATATTTTGTTCTTTCAATCCAAAAATAGGACTTTTTAATACACAACATAAACTATAATCGTCGGACGAATTCAAGCACCATCTGACCAAATTTAACAGGTCACGTATCATCGGAAATTCTGGCAAAACAATTCTGTCACTTCCCGCAACAGATATATTTAATCTTTTAAGTTCAGATACCAATGGTGCAACAAATTGATTTCTTTGCTGAACCAATACCATAATATCCCCTGCTTTATATTTACCAGCATCAATTATTGCTTTTATCTTCTGTGCAATTTGATGAATATATTCATTTCTATCCGTACCAGTTTCTTTTTTCGAAACCAACTTATGCAATTCAACCGCTCCTACATCATTTATACGAAAACATTTATGCTGATTATTATTAAAATCACTGATATCAACAACTGTCTTGTCCGCGAACAACTTGTCCACAGCGTATAAAATAGGTGCTGTTGACCTAAAACTTTGCACCAACGGTATCTCGCGTATTGCACGCAGATTATTTTTTATCTGAGCAGATATCATATCACGACTGACCGCGAACGCATATGGATCAGCCCCTTGGAATCCGTATATAGACTGTTTTGTATCGCCAACAACAAACATAGAGTGTGGTATTTGTGTTGTGTCACCATCAGTAAAAAAATCCCCCGATAAAGACCTCAATATATCCCATTGCATTGGAGATGTATCTTGGGCTTCATCAACCAAAATATGCGACAAAGACAAATCCAGTTGCGACAAGACCCAGCCCATAGTATCAGGGTTTGAAAATAATTTACGTGTGTACAATATCAAATCTTCAAAATCCAGCAAATTTCTATCACGCTTTGCTGTTTTGTACGTATTTGCAAATGATGCAGACAAATCGAATAGCGCAACCGTATCATCAAATATATTTTTATTTATGTTATATTGATTGACAGCATATACAATTTCTTGTTCTGCTACCAAATAGTCGCGTTCAGACGCAAACTTTTTCGGTTTTCCATCAGTCTTTAGATACAATTTCTTGTATTCTTCAAAATCTATTGTTTTATCAATATATTGTTGTGTAATCGTAATCAAATCAGTCAATGTCTTGGACGGCGTTTTTCGGTTATTTTGTTCTGTTTCTGCGTTTATAATGATACTTTTTAGTTTTATAGCATCAAAATCATAAATAACAGTTTTTTCAACATGTAAATATTTTTCAATTGTATCAATAAAATACTGACGATATTTTTCAATATCAGACACTTGAAAAAATAGTTTATATTGTTGACTTAGCATATCTAATAATTCATCAACATATGTTTCTGATACGCGTCCAACCAAATGCGCAAATGCCGAATATACACGATTATTATTCGTCGGCGTATTTATCATCAACTGAAATGTATCTTGCAATAAAACGCGTTGTGGCGCACCAGATATCAATGTCCATGTTGGTGACACGCCAGCTTCCAATGGGAAACGATGCAAAATCTCTTCACAAAATCCATGTATCGTTTTTATTTTTAGCATATCCGGATTATCAATATACTTAAAAAATATTTCGCGCGCATGGAACACATCTGCGGATGTTATATTTTTATGTATTGCAACACCATCTAACAGTTCTGATAATTCTGCATCAGACGACATTGCCCAATTACGCAACGCTTTCAAAATACGATTACGCATTTCACCAGCCCCAGCCTTGGTATATGTCAGACATAAAATTCCACTGGTGCCACAATCAGGTGTACGAAATAAAATACGCAGCAATCGCTGAACCAAGACACTGGTTTTTCCAGTACCTGCATTAGCCTGCACCCATACATTTTCCAATGGATTGGCAGCCATATCTTGTTCCGGCGAAAGATTATATTTTTTTGCCATTTCTGCCCTTGCTTTATTGCTAGGATTTTAGTATAAATTCAATTGAACTGCAAGACATATAAAATTCGTTTTGATTTAGGGAGAAAAAGAATGGATTTAACACAAATTTTGTTGATTGGTGGTGGTATTATCAGCGGATTATTATTGATTACACTGGGAGTACTATTTTTTGTATCCAGAAAAACACAAAAAGTTATGCAATCTTTGTTGCTGATAATGACCAAACCAGAACGCGCAAAGATAACAGACGCCGCACGCGTTCTTAGCACGATATTAGCAGATGAAATAAACAAAATCGAACAAAGTTTCAAAATAATGCGCGATACATTAAATGCACAAATTGAATCTGCAAACGAATTAAAAAATGTATTAAACACACAAAACGAGCAGCTGATTACATTGGCAGATGATGCAACAAAAAAAATCGCAACAATGTCAACTAGATTGGATAACACAGTATCTGGATTAGGTCAAATTGTTACATCGCAGTCATGGCAAGATGTAGAAAAATCAACAGACAAATTTAGTAATACTGTCAACGATTTATTAAATAGTATTGACACAACTTCTGCACAAACAACACAGCATACTGCACAAATCCAATCGCAAATCGATTCTTGGTTAGAAAGTGGAAAAACACTATCAGAAAATCTACAAAATGAATTTAATTTTAATGCAGACCAGATGAAAAATCTGACCGAGGAATCAAATATACTGCAAAACAAATTAAACGAACTAGGAAAAACGACTGCTGATGGTTTTGACAATATAAAAAGTGCCGCGAAAGAATACGAAAACACGTTAAATAATAATAACAAACAACTGGATGGTTATTTGGAACGGTTGGAAACATTTGGAAAACAATCAAAAAAACAACTGACCAGCCAAATGAATACTCTGACCAACACTGCCAATGTCGTCGCAGGGCAAACACGACTGGTAGAAACATCAATTGAAAAACAGACTGCTAAACTGACAGATGTTGTCGAAGCGTTGATATCTTCTGCCGCATCTACCGAAGGCGCTGTTCGCGGTATTTCAAATGAAATGGTCGGTTTAACAAATAAATTCGATTCTGAAATTAAAGAATACGCCACAGGTGTTGTCGCAGAATTAAAGACGGTGTCTGGGGTTGCGAATACAACACTGGAAAATACAAAAACCGCAGCAAACGCATTTTCAGAATCTGTCAAGGCAATGGCAGCTGGTGTCCGCGAAACATTGATCAAAATGAATACCGCACATACACAACTGTCCGCGCAATCTGAAAACTTGATTAAAATGTCCAGTGATACAACAGCTCAACTGGAACCACTGTCTGCATTGATTGAAAAGTATTATTCAGCCCTGCCCGACCTGTCACAGGGTTCATTACAGACCAGCGAAACACTGGAAAAAATCGTTGCCAGTTTGAACGATAAAATCGCATTGATGAAATCTACTGTTGCAGAATCAACGGACGCAGTGTCTGAATCCGCACTGAAACTGGAAGATTTGGCTGGCCAATCACGTCAACAAATGATCGATTTAATGGCAGACTATGCCAAGGCTGTAGATACAATGCAAACACTGAACAAACAAATGATGGTTGCACGCGCATCTGCACCAATGGACGCAATAAAAACAGCACCAACAAAGTCGTTTGGGCATATCAGTTCAACGGACTTTTTGGCACAAAGCGAACAAATGCTGATACCACTACACGAACTGTCAATGGATCTAACCCGTGTTGCAGGTGCAGAAATTCCAGATATCGTGTGGAACAAATATCACGCAGGTGACAAAACGATATTTTCAAAATGGTTGGCAAAAATGATGGGCGCAGCCGATAAAAGACAAATACGAGAAATGATAAAGTCTGATACAGTGTTCCGTCGTCAAGCCACACAATTTGTACACAGTTTTGATAAAGTATTGGCAAACGCACAACAAACAGACAATCCGGATTCTGTATCAGCTGCCCTGATTAAAACGGATGTTGGACGCATATATATCGCACTAAAAAGTTATGTATAAAAAATAGCCCGCTGTTTAGCGGGTATTTTTATCGTTGTTTTTGTAAGTGTTGTATATGCGCAGCCAGACGCGGATTATACAAGTTATTTATTGGCTGTAAAATATAGTCCGGATCTATGCCCGCCCGCAAAAAGTCAATTGGATCACATGTGTTCGCGCGTCTAACATCAATATCATTTGGCATATTTGCGCGATTTTCAACCGTTTGCATATTATTTTGTGCTGGCAAAAAGTATGCTATACGAAAGTTGTACTGTTTGTGCAAGTCGTTGCATACAAACCAATCAATCAATTGTTTTGCATATCTGGGTTGAATCACATCATATACCATATTTTCACCAAGATGTTCTGTGATTTCCGATTCCGGCACGCCATACATCCATTTTGGCTTTTCCGGCGTCCAGAACGCTTCATTTACCCACAGATGGGTCGCAAGATTCATTTTTTCAAATTCGTCTTCTGTAACGAAAAAATAAGGATTTCCGTTGGATTCACCAACACGCATTGGACGTGTAGTTGCAGAACGAAGACTGTAAAAAAGTCCATCTGGCAACGTATTCTTTATAAAATATGTTTTTCCACTGCCGGATAACCCTGTACATAATAACAAAGTCTTTTTCATGTCTTTACCCCCAAATAAACCCCGCAAAAAGCGGGGTGTAGATTAGTCTTCTAGGAAACTGCGAAGTTTACGTGCACGTGTTGGATGCTTTAACTTATTCAGTGCCTTTTGTTCTATCTGACGGATGCGTTCACGTGTAACACCGATATATTCACCAACTTCTTCCAATGTACTGGTTTTGTTAGTACTCATACCAAAGCGTTGACGCAAAACAGTTTCTTCTTTTGGATCCAATTCAGATAAAATCTGGGTCACAATTTTACGCAGATTCTTTTGTGCTGCAGATGTAAACGGATTTTTTGCTGTTTCATCTGCGATAATTTCAATACGCGAACTGTCATCTTCGGTGCCAACTGGCGCTTCCAATGAAATTGGTTTCAAGTTCACTTTCATAGCCTTGTGAATTTTATCCACAGGCAGATAGATAATCTTAGACAATTCTTCAGCAGTTGGCTGACGACCATATTTATGCATAAATTGACGCGACGCACGCTGAATCTTGTGAATATTGTCAATCATATGCACAGGGATGCGAATTGTACGCGCCTGATCTGCGATACTGCGTGAAATACCCTGTTGAATCCAATTTGTAGCATATGTTGAAAATTTATTACCCAAACGATAATCAAATTTATCAACAGCCTTCATTAGGCCGATATTTCCGTCTTGAACCAAGTCAGAAAAATCCAATCCCAAACCACGATTACTGGACTTTTTCGCAAATTTAATAACCAGACGCAGGTTCGCTTCAATCATTTCTCGCTTCGCACGAGCCGCTTCGGTTTGGCCACGACGAACCAGTTCAACAACCTTTTTGTATTCCGATGTTGGTTGACCTGTTTCGACAGCGATTGCAATAATATCTTCTTGGATTTTTAATATGTCGTCCCCATGCTTTTTTGCAAAATTTGCCCACGCTGCATTTTTATGTTTCGCCAACTTTTTGACCCAGTTACGATTCAATTCATTGCCAGCGTATTCTACCAAGAAATCTTCGCGTTTAATCTTGTTTGCCATTGCTAATCGCAATAACTTACCTTCCAGACCCAACAACAACTGGTCGCGCTTTGTCAACTGTTCCAAGATTTCTGCAACACGGTCATCGTTTAAGCGAATCTGACTGACATTTTCAAATAATTCCAAACGCAGTTTTGTATACTTCTTTTCTAACGTTGTATCTGGTGTATCAGATGTAAATAAATTTTCTAAACGCTTTGTCTGCAGTTTTTGCATACTGTTAAAGATGCGTTTAATTTTTGCAAACAATTCCAAAACCATCGGCATCAAAGATTCTTCCATTACAGGAATTGGTACACCAGATGTTCCACGCGGCGTATCTTCTTTTTTGATACCATCTTCAGACTCTTCATCTTCTTCATCTTCTTCGTCGGCAGTTCCCATTTCCAAATCATCCAAATCATCATCATCCAATTCGTCAACATGTTCAACACCCTTGGATTTCAAAGCTTCGGACAAGGCCGCCAACGATTTCTGTTCAGAATCACTGGAATACATTACTTCCAAATTTATAATATAACGCAGACGAATTTCTTCGTTCAACAACTGTTGATACCAATCCAACATTGCTTGAATTGTCATCGGACTTTCACACAGACCATATACCATCAAACGAGATGCCGCTTCGATGCGTTGCGCAATTGCAACTTCCCCCGCTGCTGTCAACAATTGAACCGTGCCAATCTGCTTCAAATAAGACTGAACAGAATCCTGAACACCTAATACCAACGAACCGGTTTGACTGCGTTCCAATTGTTTCGCGTAATGTTCATAATCATCATCATTTACATCAACTTGTTCCGCATCCGCATTTAACAAATTACGCGTTTTATCACGCGATTCTTCGTCATCCATTTCATAATAACGACCAATATCTTGGGGATAGCTGTCTGTTTCCAAGATTTCAATACCCAAATCTTGCTGGAAAAAGTCCATAACTTCGTCTTGTTCTTCGTCCGGAATTTCGTCCGCTTCGGTAGCTGCTGTAAAGTCCATACGAGACATATAACCAACATCCATTGCATTGGTTGCCAAAGCCTGTAAGTTTTCTGGCAATGAATCTATCAACAGCTTTGTTGCTTCGTCCAGTTTTTTAACCATTATCAACCTTTTAAAGTTTTAATGTTTATACAGATAATTATTTCTTGTTCTTTTTGTTTTCAGCCTGCTTTTGCGCCTTGGCAACTGCATCATGAATTGCAGATTCTGATACCAATCCCAATACAACTGGGCTTTGAATTTGAATGATTGAATAAGATTTATGTGTTTTGTTACGAACAGATGCAACAGTTGGATTTGTACTGCGCATCAAACGCGCAATTTGACCATCTGTCAATTCTGGATAATTTTTTACAATCCACAAAATGCCGCCTAAACGATTTTGACGATGCAGTTTTGGTGTATAACCAACACCCTTTTTGTTTTGTGTCTGTTGCGCTTTTACAATTTCTTCACGCAATGTCAAGCGCGCATCTGCGTCCGCTTCACATTTTTCAATATCTTCGCGTGTCAATTGACCACTTAGCACTGGGTTTAATGGCTGAATTTTATATGTTTCTGCATCAGCGATATTTTTAACTTCCAGTTCGTGCATTCCACAGAATTCTGCGATTTGTTCAAATGTCAACGCTGTGTTTTCAATTAGCCACAAGGCTGTAGATTTTGGCATATATGGATAGTTCATGAAGTTTCCCTTTATAATTACACGGGGCAATATACACTAAAAAAACCCCGATTTCAACCGTTTTTTATTGCTGTTTCATATTTTTGCGAACAATGGCAACAACCATATCATTCAAAACTATATCCGGGTCTTTGACATTGCGTCTGCGCGCCAAACGAGTCGCAATTTCATGCATTTCGGCATCTGTTATTGCCCATACATCTGGTTTGTCTGGCGATTTACGCACAGTCGGAACTTTCACAACCGGTTTTGTAACCATGTCCTTGATTGCACGCTGATATTTCCAAACACGCGTCATATCTTTGTCTTTCTGACGAAGTAACGCATCTGATTGATTTTTTACCCAGAACAAAAAATCTGATTCTTTATCGCGTGTCAGATATGTCTTTGTACCTGTTGGTGTCGATATGCGTAACGCAGAGTCATATTCATGCAATAAAAACTTTGCATTTTTTATATTATATTTTCTTTCAATTTCGCCAGCAGTCAGTATTCTGCCCTGCTTTATCAATTCAGTAACGCGTTCGTTCAAGCCAACTATTACATTTTGAGCGATTTCAAGGTTTGAATAAACCGCAAAACCAAGAATATAATCTTGTAAATCACGAATATCTTGAACAGGCTTTTGATAAAAGCCATCAAACGCGCGCATCAAAAACAGCATTTCTGCGGCATATTGCGGAAACGCCCTGGACAAACAAAAATATTTTTCTGCTATAAAATCACTCATACATATTCCTCTTAGTATCAGCAAACCACGGTTTGTATATAGCATTTTTTATACAAAATTCAAGAAATTTAAGCCTTTTTAATAATCTTATATCCATCTTTGCCATCCAACACCGTCCACCCCAAGGCATCAATTTGTTGACGCAATGCATCTGCGGTTGACCAGTTTTTATTCGCTTTGGCTGCTGCGCGTTCATCCGCCAATGCGATAATTTCAGCTGGCGCAGATTCTTTTTCTAAATCAACCAACTTGTTTGCCCTGTCGATAAATTGTAATCCCAACAGTCTGTCAACAAATTCAAACAATGCTAATTTTGTAGCTGGATTTATATTTGTATCTTTTAACAAATCTTGGACAACAACCAAAGATTCCGCAGTTTTCATATTATCGGATACAGGCGCCAATATTTTATCATGCCATTCGTTATAAACGGCAGAATCCAACCCACCAATATTGTCACTGTTCATTAAATCTGCCACTTTGCGAACAATATTTTTATAACCTGTTGCAGCCGCATCTAATGCATCAAAAGAAAAAGCTAATTGTGTTTGGTAGTGTCCCAATGTAATTAAATAGCGATACGCCATCGGATCATACCCGCGTTTGCGCACAGCATCCATCCCCAAGAATTCACCTGCGGACTTACTCATTTTTGCGCCAGACTTGTCAATCAAGAAACTGAAATGCACCCAATAAGACACCCACGGTGTGCCAGTAATCGGCTCGCTTTGTGCGATTTCATTCGCATGATGAACACGCGATAAATCTTCGCCCCCAGTATGAATATCAAAATGACTTCCCAATAACTTCATACTCATTGCGCTACATTCCGCATGCCAGCCAGGGAACCCGACCCCCCATGGACTGTCCCATTCCATTTGACGCTTGGCATCTGTTGGAGAATATTTCCACAACGCAAAATCTGTTGGATTGCGTTTCGCATCATTAAAATTGACACGCGCACCTGCACGGTTACCAGACAACGAACCACCTGTCAACGCGCCATAATTTGCAAATTTTGATGTATCATAATAAATACCATCGTTTGGAATTTCATATGTATAACCCAGCTGTTCCAGTTTTTGAACCAATTCAATCTGTTCTGCAATATAATCTGTCGCGCGCGGCATATCAGTTGGTGGCAACAAATTCAAATCATTAAAATCATGTAAAAATTCATCTAAAAAGAACTTTGCAACATCCCATACAGATTTATTTTCACGCGCTGCGCCTTTTTCCATTTTATCTTCGCCAGAATCATCTTCGTCATTGGTCAAATGACCGACATCTGTGATATTCATAACATGACGAACATCGTATCCATTTTCTGTAAACATACGCTTCATAATGTCATTATGAATCATTGTCCGTAAATTACCAATGTGCGCATAGTGATAAACAGTTGGTCCACACGAATAAAACCCAACCTTTCCTGGTATCAGCGGCTTAAATTCTTCTAATTTTCGTGTCATCGTATTAAAAAGTTTTATCATCGTGCATGTCCTTGTATATATTAAAATTGTAAGTTTTTTATGTTAAAAAATGCAAACAAAACCGTTTACAAAAATGTATAATTTAACAACAACAGTAAAAATTGATAAATCTGATTGTCATAACACTTTAATTGTATCATTAAATACGACAAAAAGTCAACGATATTTACATTTTTGTATTTTCTTGCTTGCAATTAAAACATGGTTTATATATAATAATCCACGCACGGAGCGTTGGCAGAGTGGTAATGCAGCAGATTGCTAATCTGTGACCGAAATTTTTGGTCCATAGGTTCGAGTCCTATACGCTCCGCCAAAAAAATTTTACCCACCGAAAGGTGGGTGTTTTTTAATGTTCTTCGCCAATATGTTCTGGCTGATATATTTCAACATCGCGTGTCATTGACAAGAATTTATCAGCACGATACGATGGCAATTCTGACGCAGGTATTTCTTGTAATTCTATTATATGTTTTACAACTGCGTTTGCCAGCAATTCCATCGTTGTTTGCCAGTCTGTGTGCGCACCACCGGCTGGTTCAGGAACAACTTCGTCAACAACATTCAAATTCGCCATATCTTTGGCAGTCAATTTCATTGCAGTTGCCGCAGTTGCCTTGTACTTATTATCGCGCCACAAAATACTGGCACATGATTCTGGGGCAATAACAGAATATATTGCATTTTCCATCATCAATACACGATCCCCTGTACCAATTGCAATCGCACCACCAGAACCACCCTGACCGACATTGACAGCGATATACGGTGTTGCGATAGACAATCCCATCGAAATTGATGATGCAACAGCTTGAGACTGACCACGTTCTTCACCTTCACGACCTGCAAACGCACCAGCAGTATCAAATAATGAAATCAATGGTAAATTGAATTTTTCTGCCAACTTCATCATGCGTTGTGCTTTGCGATAACCGTCTGGATTTGGCATGCCAAATCGATGTTTTTGCCTGGTTTCAATTGTTCGTCCTTGTTCTTGACCAATGATTACCGCAGGTATACCACGCCAAAAACCAATTCCAGACCCCATTGCAGCATCTTCGGCATATAATCTATCACCTGCCAAATATGTCCAACAATCAACAATACCGCTAATATAATCTAAAAAGTGTGGACGATTTTCATGGCGCGCCAGTAATACCTTATCATACGCCTCTGTTTCGCCCATACCGCGAATTTTTTTCGATATATCATGTTCAGGTGTTGATACGCTTATTTGCTTTGGTTCGCGCTTTTGTTTGGTCAACACAGCCAAAATATTTACAATTTTATCGTGCAGGTCTGCGCGCGCAACAACCATATCAACCATACCATGTTCATACAAATAATCCGCAGTTTGAAAATTTGCAGGTAACTTTTCACGAATATTTTGTTCAATCACACGACGACCAGCAAAACCAACGCGCGCCCCTTTTTCTGCGATATGAATATCGCCCAGCATTGCAAACGAAGCACTGACACCACCAAATGTTGGATCTGTCAGTAATACAATATACGGTATACCATTTGCATGCAGTTTGTTTACAGCAACTGTTGTGCGCGCCATCTGCATCAAAGATAGTATATTTTCTTGCATTCTGGCACCACCACTGGAAGTAACCATGATAAACGGTCTGCGTTCTGAAATAGCATGTTCCATCGCTGCAACAATCGCATCCCCCGCAGCACGCCCCATAGACCCCATCATAAAATAGCCGTTTAACACACATACTGTTGATGGAATACCACCAATCGTGCCATCAGCTGTTGTCACAGCATCATAACAACCTGTTTCTGAACGCGCATCGTCTAATCTGGATTTATAAGCAATCCTGTCTTCGAACTGTAATGGATCGTCAGAAACATTTGGTGGTGTTAAACGTTCCCAAGAGTTGTCATCAAACAACAAATCAAAGCGTTGTTTCGGACTCATTATAAACGCACGACCACAGCGCGGACATATATATTTATTTTCTTTGTAATCTTTGTAATAAACCAGTTGGCCACAAGATTCGCATTTTATCCACATCAATCTGCGAACCCGTTCATAGCGTTCGCGATTGTGATTTTTAATGCCAGACTTTTTACCAAACAACATAATTATTATCCATTCATTTTCTTGGTTAGTTCACGACTTGGTTTAAATAATATTGTCGTGCTGGCAGGCAATGGCATTGGTTGACCTGTACATGGATTGTATCCAATTTTAGTTGCACGGGCCCGTGGTTGAAAAGTGCCGAATCCACGCACTTCTATTCTGTCACCATTCGCAACAGATTCAATCATATGATCTGATATTGTATCTAAAATCGCTGATGCGTCAGATGAACGCATATTCTTAAAACGAACTTGTATTGATCTTACTATGTCTGAACGTTTCATTTTTATATTTCCTTTATCTTGCCTATATATTATTGATTGCTTATCATATTTTATCAAGAACAAAGTTTTTTGTATAATATGAAACGCTTCCTGTGACCAAGAATTTCTTTTTTTGATATTGTATATTTGAAAAATACAAAGGATTTATAATGTCAGATGTATGTCTCACAGTGCCTATGATTGGCGACACTGCCCCAGAATTCCACGCCAGCACAACAAACGGCCCAATACACTTTCCGTATGATTTTAAGGGTAAATGGATTGTATTCTTTTCACACCCATCTGATTTTACCCCTGTGTGTACAACAGAATTTATACAATTTCAACACGACCTGAACGATTTTGAAAAATTAAATACGCAGCTGGTCGGATTATCTGTAGGTACACTGTCTTCTCATTTAGCGTGGTTTAATGCGATTGAACATATTTCAAATGGTATAAAAATTACATTTCCATTGATAGATGATTTAAATATGAAAATCGCACAACTGTACGGCATGATTCAAGGCACAATATCAAATACATATACTGTTCGCGCTGTCTTTATCATCGATCCAAAATGTACAATTCGTGCAATTTTGTTTTACCCGTCAATACTGGGCAGAAATATTACCGAAATAAAGCGTATGATTATTGGACTGCAAACAGCTGATAAATTCAATGTCGCGATACCCGTAAACTGGAATCCTGACGATGATGTTTTATCCCCTGCCCCAAATACAGCCGCAAAAATGCGCAAAAATAAATCACCTTGGTTTTTAACATACAAAAAAATATCAAAACGAGAAATCTATGATAAAATTCGAAACAAAACTGAGCATAAAAAATAACCCAGGCAGCGATAATCCTGTCTTTTACTGGTTCAAAATACCAAAGGAAAGTCGCGTATATCCAAAGGTACACCGTCACGTTCAGGGTTCCACTGAAAATCAGCCATAACAACTGTTTTATCAGGGGTAAATTTTACGCCTTCGGATTTTAATTGGCGGTATTGTTCTGTGGCAAATCCACAGCATAATGAACCATCCTTAAAAACAACACGATGCCAAGGCAAGTGCCAATAAGCTTTGTTATTAGAAGCATACCCAACAAAGCGCGCACATTTTGGCCGCCCAATCATTTGTGCGATTTGGCCAAAAGTTGCAACACGCCCGTATGGTATACGCGCAACAACATCATAAACCTGTTCATTGAATGTTTTTGTCATAATACGCAGTGTATCGCAGACATAAAAAAAGTCAAATAATATGGCTTGCAAAATAATCCCATGGTGGTTATAATCCCAGTCACGGAGACGTGGCAGAGTGGTTGAATGCGCGCGACTCGAAATCGTGTATACGGCAACCCCGTATCAAGGGTTCAAATCCCTTCGTCTCCGCCAAAATTTCTCCCATGTTTGTTCTTTTATCAAAGTTTATTAAACCAATTTTGTAAATCTGCAATATTTTGTCTAAGTGCCCTGTCGCCAAACCCATTAGGCGATGGTGTAACCGCAAAAAATTGATTTATATTATTTATATCTAATTCACTAACATCGCGTATAACAGCAACCATACCTTGACCACCTTGCTGTGCCCTTGTATTAGATTCTGCTATTAGTTGTACATTTCTGACATCTCCAACTTTTTGATCCAACATATCCGCTATTTGTTTAAATTCATATACCCCATAATGACTGTTGATATCATCCAAGCTACCTTTATTGAACCAACCTGTAATTGGATCAATACCACCAAAAAATTCCCACTTACCTGTTGGAACAGTAATTTTACCTGCTGTTCCAGTTGATATATAAAAAGGTATCTTTCTATCGGCTATGGATACCATTATTATTGGCCGTTCTGAAACTTGCCCAAAATCTTTAGGATCAATAAAAACATCATGTCCTTTCAACTTACCAATAACCAATGGTTCGTCAGTATATTTTAGCAATTTATCCAGTCTATGATTAGCAAAATGTTTTTCATTTCCAATAATATTATCCATATTTCTTCCTGTTTTCAGCCAATTTGTTGGCGCATCATCCCATAAGCCAAATATATCATCTGTCGATACACCAATAAATTTTTCCCCACTAACTGTCTGATTTGCAGACACAAAGAACCCGTTGTTTTGCAAAGTTTTTATAATATTATCCACATCATCTGTGTCGTTTATCACAACACGATAATAATCGCGCCCCAAACTGTTGCTGGCTGCGGGTCTAAAAACAGGTGTTTTATTAAATCTGCGCAATAATTCATTTATATCTATAATTTTAGCAAGATTTCTTCCTGTTTTCAGCCAATTTGTTGGCGCATCATCCCATAAGCCAAATATATCATCTGTCGATACACCAATAAATTTTTCCCCACCAACTGTCTGATTTGCAGACACATAAAATCCATTATTTTGCAAAGTTTTTATAATATTATCCACATCATCTGTATCTTTTATAACAATACGATAATAATCACGTCCCAAACTGTTGCTGGCCGCAGGTCTG
The DNA here is from genome assembly GCA_045613445.1 of Candidatus Enterousia sp. Classification (GTDB taxonomy): domain Bacteria; phylum Pseudomonadota; class Alphaproteobacteria; order Rs-D84; family Rs-D84; genus Enterousia. The sequence goes on from JAZLAZ010000021.1 coordinate 35,030, forward strand.
AAAACAGGTGTTTTATTAAATCTGCGCAATAATTCATTTATATCTATAATTTCAGCAAGTTTTCTAAATCTCATATACTGACCATCTTGAAACAATTCTACACCGTCATCTATCAGACTGTTATTCAATGCCTGCCATTCAGACATCGATAATCTTCCTATTGGTAAACCAACACTGGTGCCAAGTCTCTTAAAATCATCCAAATATTTTGTAAAATTCTTGCTGGCGCCATAACGCAATCTGGCAATATTATGTGCAACATTATCAAATTTAGATATCATTTTTTCTGGTTGAATAAAAAACAATCCTGCTAACAATGCGCCAGATGCTAAATTTCTGCCCTGTTTTAATAATGAAATTTCAGATTCTGATGCAGCCCTGATATATTCAGAATCACCAATGTTTGCAACAATATTTGTGAACACATTTGATAATATTTTTTGATCTTCGGGTGCGAGTAATGACATCTGACCAACAACCAACTGATAATCTTGTCTGATTGTTTCTGATAAACAGTATTTATTTTCAACCGATTTGATATTGCTGATACGAACAGCTTCTGACAAAGCACCTGTTGAATCTTCGGAACACATCATAACATGTGCTAAAAAATCCTGATAATCATTATATGGTATTTTTCGTTGCCAATCTTGCACCGCCGTAAACGCTAAATCCGTTCCAATAGACACAACAACTGGCACCAATACTGCACCATCTGTTACAAGCGTCAAAGCAACGCCAGCCGCAATTTCGCCAACCAAATTTACTATATTTTCAGTCACAGCGCCATTTAATATACAACCACCACGAACACGATCATAATGTGTCCCCATGGTATGGCCAGTGGTTTTTATCTTTTCACCCAGTGTTGCACATTGCGCTTCGTCCAATCCCCTGCAATTAGTTCCATCCGATTGTCCACCATGCATCAAACATGCCAACCGTGACAGGGCCGCATTTTTAGAATAATTTGCACTTTCGCTTAAATCTTCAAACACAAAATTTATACATTTATCGTTCAAATAACAGGTTAAAATATCACCGCTTAGAACATGCATCCCAGACATGGTTGTGTTCTTGTATTTTGGTGTTTTATCACAACGGAACGAAGACAAATTTATACCTTTAGCTGTCAACTGTTTCATTACATAATCTTTGACATAGTTTTCCAATGTTGGTGATAACGGATACTGAATTTCTTGGAACACAGTATCGCTCAGACCATAATCAGTTGCAGCAGTACATGTATTTGTAACAAATTTTACAACACAAAATGTTTCTGTATTATTCAAACTGTACGACACATTTCGCACAGTTGATTCCATCCCAAAACGCCCCAAGGATTTGCTAAGTCTTTCACACACTGCTGTATCAACAGTATTATAACCAACCGCACAACCAGAATCATTTACAATTCGTTCCAAACTGCACCCAGAATCGCGGAATTCAATACCATGAATATTTCCAATCGCACGCAATGTATCTTTGTGTATTTCTTGATCAGTACTTTGATTTATATCATCAAACTTGAATTCATAATATGTTTTGGTTAGTTTAGATGTACACTTTATGTAATCATTTAATGGATTTATTATACCTTTGCGAGTTATATTAGAACATTCAATATCATCATTATGTTTTACCAATGCGTATTCTTTGGATAATTCAATCGCCTGAGTAATTTGAACATCAACACCGTTTACAAGCGCGTAAAAAACATCTTCTATACAATATTCTGTTCCACCAGATTTGCCTTTATCATTGCCACATACTTCGTAATATGTATATGTACCGCCTTCAAGCAATGCTTGTACAAAATTATTACATTTGTTTTTTCCATCAGATTGCGTTATATCCCAAGCTGCAGCAACACATACCTTGTACAAACCGTTTGCCGACATTGTAGAATCGCCACTGGCCTTTAACTGCGCATTATATTCTTGCAATGCAGAAACCTGATAATCAGTAGGGATATGACTTAAAATTACTTGTTTCGCAACATCTGCATCAATATAAATGTTCGCATTAGCGACATCGCATATCAACATCATTAAAACGCCAAAGAATATTTTCTTTATCATTTTAATACCCCTGTGCATTTTTCAGATACTGATGCAACTTTTTTTATTGCAGATATTTGTGTAGCGTTAAATACAGTCGCAGTTACAGATGCCGCAGTTGCACCAACAGACAACACATTTGCTGCTGCATTTAATCCTTTTTCTTTCTGTGTACCTGCATCTGTGTTGTCAGCGCGAACAGTTTCTGTATTCGCAACACCAGACACAATAGATCCTGCCAATCCAGTCGCTGCACCAATACCAGACGATATCAATGTGCCCGTACCGCGTTTTATTATTGGACTGATATCAATATATTCATATTCTGTACACGCATTATAGATATCTTGTGCTTCACTGATATCCAAACCATTCAGACGCGCCTGCATAATTGCCGCATTTAACAACTTAGTCGCAGATATACATTGTTGAATTTGCCCTGCAAAATCATCTTTCTTGATTGTGTTGGCTGCAATAGCAACGCCTGCAATATTTGTTACAGTATTTCCTGCTAATAAACCTGTACGCCAATTGCCCAATGTTTTGGACTTTTTAGTCAATTCATCTATGCGTTCTTGGGCAGTTGTAATATCTTGGATTGCAGTACTATAAGTATTATTAAATTCTGCGAAAAAGTTCTTCTTTTGTTCTGCTGTTGGTATTTCACCTTGGTATTCGGCAGATAATTTTTGCATTTCTTGCAACAACGATTCCAGTTCTTCAATTTCTGAATCCTTGGCAGCCTTTACAAAACCTGTCGCAACCGCGCCAACCCCAGCAGCCGTACCAACAGATGTTACAGCTGTGTTTATACCTGCCATCGTTTTAAGATGTGAAATTTCATCATCAATTCCAACACATGCTGTATAGGTCGCACGCAGTGCATCATCTAAATCATCTGCATATGTCGACTGCACAAAAGAAACTAAAAAAACACCAAAAAAAATGAAACGCAAAAAACACATTTATATATTTCTCCTCTGCATATACAGAGTATAGAAAATTTTGGGAATATAACGCAAGCGCTTAAACTTCGAAATTATAGTTTTTAACTGAACGAACGATTGCATTGACAATCTTGTCTTGATGTGCAGATGTTTTTAATAGTTTTTCTTCGGATGAATTAGATAAGTGCCCTATTTCCAACAATGCCCCTGGCACCGTTGAACGCAGTACAGCAAATGGCGCATGACGAACATCAGGCCCCGGTTGTTGTGTAATTGATGACTTTTTAAATGATTTTGCGCAACCGGTGGCGTATTCTTCACTCATTTCTGCGACAGCATGCTGTTGTAATGACGACAAAGCAATACGGATATTTTCTTCGAACTCAGTAAAACCTTCTACCCCGATTTTGTCAGCCGCATTTTCAGCCTCTGCCAGTTTTTTCGCTTCTTCGTCAGATGCTTTTTCCGACAGTGTATAAATTGAAAATCCTTTCATGTCGCGCTTTGGATTCGCATTGGCGTGTAACGATATAAACAAGTCTGCCTTTTTCTTTTCAGCGATAGATGCACGTTCCGCCAATTTCAAATATCTGTCATCACTGCGCGTCATATATGTTTTGAAACCATTAGCATCCAATTTAGATTTTAATTTCTTTGCGACAGATAAAACAATATCCTTTTCACGGGTCCCACCACGGCCAATACAGCCAGGATCTTTACCCCCGTGCCCCGCATCAATCACAACAATATATTTACGCGATGCAGTTATCGCCGTTGTTGGCGTTGCAGACGCAGTCGTATATTCTGGCACAGTTCCATATTCAGACGCAGCATTTTTTTGTTGTACAGGTGGAGTACCAGCAGCAAAATCCAAAACCAAACGATAATCACTGTCACCATTAGGCGACAATATCATGATGCTATTTTTTTGAATTTCTGATATCGGTTTGCGTAAATTAGCAGTAATTTTCAAGTTATCACCAATCTGCGTTTGTGTAACAGAAGATACCAACGAACCAGATGCTAACTTTGGCGTTATCGAATTATTAGCAGATGTGTTCGACAAGCTGACCACCAACTGATTTTCTGGATATGATAATGTATATGACGGACGATTTACTGTTTCAATAACAAGACGAGTTTTATTATTTGGCTGAACCCCTGTGCGCAACGACACCAACGAATTGCGTGCTGCGAATACAACACGCGGCAACAGCGATATTGCCAGTGCAGAAAAACCTGTAATTTTTAACGCATCGCGCCTGTTGAATTTCATAAGAGGTATTATATCAAAAAACACACCTAGATTCAAGTGCATTTCAGGAAAGAAAACCGCCATATGGCGGTTTCTTTATCATATCTTATTTACTGACACAATTTGCAAACGATTGTGCAACCAGTGACTGTTCTTGCTGTGTCATTTGCGCAACCGGAACGACATAACATCTGGCACTGTCACGCAATATAAATACTTTTGTACCACGTGTATATGCGCGTTGCATATCGTCCATCTGTGCACTGGTCAAAAATGCATTTTGCGTTGTTGATGGATTACTTAGTCCCGCCATAACAACTTGATACGCATCATTTGCACTATATACTTCACTTCCTGACAAAACTTCCATCCAAATAGATTGGTTTTCATATGGATTTGGAATATTTTGATTCGTTGTTGGGAACGCTGTACCAATCGCCATCGCAGCAACCGCCTGTAATGTTGATGGTTCGTTCGTCATATCATGCGCAACTGTATTCAATTGCAAATTATCGCCACAAGCCAAATTCATACGGTTTGTATAGCCAGCCAAAACTGCATCAACAGCAGCCTGCCAATCTTCACCCTTGTTGTTCATATCCAGATTGACGATTTTTTCCGCCCACCCCCAAATATTTGAACCAACATTACCAGCGTTTGCAAAACGAGTCACCATTTCCGCACTGCCACCTGGTATGCCCGCACCACAATAATCAGTCAGATATGTAGTCAACATACTGTTTGTTTCATTGCCATACGCCAAGGCAACAGAATGACATGCCATCGCGGCTTCTAATTCTTGACGTCGTTGCAAACATAGATCAGAATGAGATTTAGACAACTGTTCCGCCATATTCGCCATTGATAAATATGACATCAATTCCTGTTGAACATATGATGGACACAGACGTGCAGCAGTATTCATCCCCCCCATACCATTACGGGTATTTACACCATATTGTGGCAACAATATTTCTGTATCTTTTTGTAAACACAACAATGCATAATTATACAACTCACTTTCTGTTGCATATTTACACTTTGATGTTGTCTGACCAGGAACAACCGTCACATCACCACAATAACTGGACAAACATGCATAAATCTTTTCACGACAAGCTGTATCAACATCAGGTTGTGTTACCATATAATAAGTATTACGTTGATTTGTCTTGTACGCATTTGCCAACCCCGCATTACCGCGTAAACCGTTGCCAGCCACGGGCGTTTGTATCACAATACCACGTGATGAATCAGCCCCACCAACAGTTCCAGCGGACAACGCATCAGCCGCACCCCCAATAAAACACGCGCCAAGAACACCAAAAACACACAGAATTTTATTCATACAAATCCCTCTCGTTATGCTAATTTTATCATATTCGTACACAAAAGGCAAACATTCATTTGATTTAATAAAATAAATTGTTATGATACAAGACATGATTATAACAAACGAAATTTTACAACAGATTTTTGACGACATTTCTGCCGTCAGGGGGTTTCTTTGACCCAGCCAGTCTGCAATTACAAATTTCTGAACTGGAAAATCAGATAAATGCACCAGATTTATGGAACAATCCAGATAACGCACGCGCTGTTTTACAAAAGAAATCCGCACTGGAAAAAACTTTGAATGAATTATTGACATTGGAATCTGAATACAAAAATCTAACAGAGTTATTTGAAATTGCACCAGACGATTCTGAAATTACTGATGCAATAGAAAAACTGGCCGACAATGCACATCGAGCAAAGTTTATTACACTATTTCGCGAACCGGCTGATAGTAACGGTGCTTTTTTATTTATTCAAGCCGGCGCTGGCGGAACAGAGGCACAAGACTGGGCACAAATGATGTCGCGCATGTATTCACGGTGGGCAGAAAGACACGGCTTTACGGTTGAAGTCATCGAAGAACACGAAGGCGACACAGCAGGAATAAAAAACATAACATATCGTATCTCTGGCGAACGGGCATACGGTTGGCTAAAAAACGAAATTGGCGTCCACAGATTAGTTCGCATATCGCCTTTTAACGCAAACGGAAAGCGACAAACCAGTTTTGCATCTGTTGATGTATGGCCAGATATCGATGACACAATCGAAATAGAAATAAATGAAAAAGACCTGCGCGTGGATACATATCGTGCATCTGGTGCCGGTGGTCAGCATGTAAACAAAACTGACAGCGCTGTACGCATCACGCACATTCCAACAAATACCGTTGTTACATGTCAAAATGAACGCAGCCAAATACAAAATCGCGAAATGGCGATGAAAATGTTGCGCAGTAAATTGTATGAACTGGAAATGCAAAAACGCGCCGAAGCAGAAGACGCCGCCAAAGCAGCACAAAAAAAGATTGAATGGGGCAGTCAAATCAGAAACTATGTACTGTACCCTTATCAATTGGTCAAAGATGTTCGAACCAATGTTGAAAAAACAGATTCTGATGCGGTCTTGGATGGTGATTTAGACGAATTTATGCTGGCATCATTACAGCAGGCTTAAAATCCAGAACATGAACGCAATATCAAAAATTTATCAAAACGCAATTTTATCAACGCATCCGAACGCGAGAAATATTCGCACACCCGATGTTTGCGGCAGCAAGAATACTGTAATATTTGCAGACATCGGCAATAAAACAAAGGTATTCAAATTTGGTAGTCCAGATATTATAAAAAAGAACGAACAAATTAGTAAAATATACCTGACATTTGGTATTCCTGTGCCACAGATACGCATGGGACAATACAAAAATATTTTTTTCGAAGAATATACTGCATTACCCGGCAAAACATTATTCGAAGCAATAAACGACGGTATGCCTGAATTCCAGATAAAAAGAGTATATCGTCAGATACTAAAAAACATCGCAAAGATGCACACAATTTTGCCATATGCATTACACAATCAACCAATCAATACCATACATTTGGTTGCGCACGAACATGTGACGAATGTAAACAATCCTGTACTGGGTAATTTGTGTATGGCGTTGATATACATCGTCAATATGGGCAAACAAAAAGATATCGCCGTATTTCATTCGGACATAACCCCAAAAAATACCATTGTGTCACCCGATGGAAATTTAGTTGGATTCTTGGACATAGATTCAGTTGCGATTTCTAATTTGAACTATATTTTTGGTGCAATGGCAGCAAAATATCAACAACTTGGTTTTGACATATCAGAATTGTGTGATTATTTTGAAAAAATTACCCAAACCAAACTGAATCGAACACGCGTCGACGCAATTGCAACAGCAAACAGTTTTGCAAAAAAAATCTTGTGGAAACATTCACAATTAAAACAAAAGCGGAAATAAACCACCCTATTTCTTGCATTTTAATTCAAAGACACTTATAATTACCTAAATGCAGTGCCCATAGCAGAACTGGATAATGCGTCACCCTCCGAAGGTGAAGATTGTGGGTTCGAATCCCGCTGGGCACGCCAAGATTCTGTGATTATTTTCCTTGTTTTGGTGTATGTAATTTTATTACACTGCACACAAAGGATTTTATATGCGTATAATTTTGATGTCATTGATTTGCTGTGCCACACTGACCGCATGTAACAGTGTTTATATGAAACCAAACACACTGGACACATCACAAGTGTTTTATGCAGAGTCTGGTGGTAATTTAATGCAACTAGGCACAAAAGAACACATTGAAAAACGCGGTTATAACTTGACCGTGGGACATAAGCGCAGTTCTATCAAAACAACCTATATAACAGCAGAAAATGTCGATTCTGTTATATCAAATGCAGATATTGGTAAAGCGCGTTATATCATTGACATTTCAGAAACGACCAATAAATTTAGACCTGTTTGGTGTTCGTTAAACGGATTCTGGTGGACACAGTTTAATATATCTATCGCAGATAACACAACTGGCCAAGAATTGTTACATTGGACTGGGCGTGGTTGCATAAACAGCTCTATCCGCAAGTTGGATACAATACTTGATAAGTTGGAAATATCAGAACATTAAAAAATCCCCCAAATGGGGGATTTTTTAATCGATAATTGAATATTCACAAAAACCTTCGTTTGTGTCACAACGCGATGTTGTACCTTCGCTGATAAAATAGCCTTGTTCATGCAGGCATGCTGGGCATACATTTGGCGCTTCGGTTCCGATGTGCCACATACCACAGTTTGTGCAACGCCACATAACAATTTTACCTTGTTTGAACAATGTACCGTCTTCGATTGCATCCGCCAATGCGCGAAAACGCGATTCATGATAACGTTCCGCCAAACCAATATTTTTCAAGATTTCTGGAATTGCAGGGAAACCTTCTTGGGCAGCGATTTGCGCAAACTTTGGATACATTTCTGTATTTTCTTCGTGTTCACCATACGCAGCAGCCTGTAAGTTTTCCAGTGTTGTACCGATTTTTCCCGCAGGAAAAGACGCAGTGATTTCCAAATCCCCGCCTTCTAAGAATTTAAACAAACGCGATGCATGTTCTTTTTCTTGATCTGCTGTTTCCAAGAAAATTTTTGATATTGCCTGAAAACCTTCTTTTTTGGCGGCAGATGCATACATTGTATAACGATTACGCGCCTGAGATTCACCAGCAAACGCAATCAACAGATTTTTTTCTGTTTGTGTGCCTTTTAATGAAACCATTATTTTCTCCTTTATTTATCTAGGACGAATATTATCAGAGAAAACCAAAAAATGCAAAATTATTTTAGCGCCAAAAACATTTTTTCGATTGACAATATCAATTCAGATATACCAATGCGACCCGCAGCACTGATTGTGACAATTTCTGGTTTTTTCTTGCGGCCAAAAGACTTTTTGAAGGCAGACATTTTTTCTGACAATTCATCTGCATCAACAGCATCTATTTTATTGATTACGACCATTTCTGGTTTGTCAATCAAATCCCCACCGTACGAATCCATTTCATGACGAATTGCGCGATAACGCGCTGTCCAATCTGGTTCTGTGGCGTCAATAACATGCAAAATCATTTTTGTGCGTTCTGCATGTCCCAAAAATTGATCCCCAAGTCCAACACCAGTATGCGCACCTTCGATTAAACCTGGCAAATCAACCAATACAAATTCACGATCATGTGCATACATAACACCCAACTGTGGATTCAATGTTGTAAATGGATAGTTTGCAATCTTTGGTCGCGCAGATGTTACCGCAGACAACAATGTTGACTTACCTGCATTTGGAAATCCAACCAAACCAATATCTGCAATCAATTTCAAACGCAAAACAACTGTTCGTTCTTCACCTGGCAATCCGTCATTTGCCTGTTTTGGCGCGCGATTAGTAGGGCTTTTGAAATGTAAATTACCCCAACCACCATTACCACCACGCACAGCACGATATTCCATACCGTCAACATTCAAATCCGCATATTCAATTTCTTCGTTTTCAGATAAAATCACAGTTCCTGTTGGCACAGGCAAAACCAATGTTTCACCAGATGCGCCCGTACGCATTTTACCCATACCATTTTGTCCGCGTTGCGCCATGAACTTTGTTTTATAACGATAATCAATCAGTGTGTTTACATTTGGCACTGCGATAAAAACAACATCACCGCCACGACCACCATCACCACCATTTGGCCCACCAAATTCAATATATTTTTCACGACGAAAACTGGCAGAACCGTTGCCACCATCACCTGCTTTGACATAAATTTTTGCTTTATCCAAGAACTTCATTTTATTGCCTCTTGTTTATCATTATAACTTAAAAACTTGCAATTTCCAGTCTAAAAGACTATAATTGTCGGGTCACACAAGTGATGATGATTCTGAAGCCGTTGTGCAATAGTCATTTTGGACTGGGGGGCGGTACCCCACAGCTCCACCATTACTTGATAAGATTTGTTGTCTTATTTAGTTATGGGGCTGACATAGTTTCGACAGATGATGAAAGACAAATTGGTTGAATCCGACATGGTGTCGTTAAAAGCCGAATAAAAACTGAATGGCGATAGAATCGCTGCGAACGACAATGTTCGCCTTGCAATGGCTGCCTAAATATGGCGTTTGAACACGGTTGGCGATTGTTGACCATGTTCGTTTAAGTTATTGCGGGGTCGGTCGGGTACCTGGCACCAGAAACCCGACACATAAAGAATAATATATAAACAGTATCTTAAAGGGGAAAAATAAAATGTTTGGGAAAATAAAAAAAATATTTTTTACAGGCGTATTTGGCATCTTGTACATTTCATTTGTTGCACAGTTGGTATATGTATTAGGCTGGATTTCTGGCGTTGAAAACAAATTGGTTGGATTGGGTGCATTATCATTAGAATGGTTGATATTGATTGCTGCGCGTTATCTGTCAAAGCGTTCCAGCAACAGCGCACAACATAATGGGTTCCGTCGTCGTTAAACACGGAATATCAGGAACACAAACCGCCACTGGCGGTTTTTTCATTTATGATGATTTTATATATCTTGAAATCTTGGTAAAATGTTTTATATTTATCGTTATGAAAAACTTTATATTACCTTTTCGCGACTTGGTCGTTTCCCCAGGACTGGCTGTGCCTGTTCTGATTGATAACCCAACATCTGTCAGCTGTGTCAAGACCGCTGCTGAAAACGGTTCACAGCAACTGATTTTAGTTCCACAACATTCATGGAATTATCCGACAAGTATTGATGATATTTATACTGTCGGTACAATCGGTGATATCGTACATATTCTGACGATGCCAGATGGTGCAATCCACGCACTGATCAGAACAACCGCAGTGGTAAAATTAAATGACATCGAAATAAATAATGGTATATTTACCGCGGTACCCAATGTTATAAATATCGCAGACGATACGACCAGTGAACAAACAATCGTTCTGCGTGATATTTTGGCCAGTAATCTGCACGATTTCGCAAATACAACACGCAAATTCAAAATGGATAAACTGCGCAATGTAATGGAAAATTACCCCCTGCCCGCGTTCGTCGATGCCGTTATTCAAACAACCGATATCGAAACCGATATCGCTGTAAAAATTTTATCCGCAACCAGTTGGGCTGAAAAGCTGACTATACTGATTGAACAAGTCAAATTGATGGCAGAATCTGCAAAAATAGAAGATGCTATCAATAAAAGAATCCATCAACAAATGGAAAACGGCCGTCGGGAAGCAATATTACAAGAAAAAATGCGTGCTATTCAGCAAGAAATGGGCGATGATAACGGGGAAATAGATACCGCAAATATGCGCAAAAAAATACAAAAATCATCCATGCCAAATGACGCCAAAGAAAAGGCATTAAACGAATGGAAACGCATGCGTTCTATGTCGCCAATGTCAAACGAAGGGGGTCTGTTAAAAACATATCTGGACGAACTGTTGGCAATGCCATGGGATAAATCTGATGAAACATTGCTGGATTTAACACACGCCAGAGATGTACTGGATACCGAACATTCTGGAATGCAGGCCGTCAAAGAACGAATTCTGGAACATATCGCTGTGATGAAAAAAACAAATTCTAATCAGGGCAGTATTTTGTGCTTTGTTGGTGCGCCTGGCGTTGGAAAAACATCACTGGGTAAATCAATTGCAAATGCGCTGGGGCGCAAATATCAGCGAATATCATTAGGTGGCATTTCTGATGAAGCACATTTCCGTGGCCATCGCAAAACATATATTGGCGCACAAACAGGTCGAATTATGGATGCATTAAAACGCTGCAAAACAAATAATCCTGTTATTGTGCTGGACGAAATAGACAAAATGGGACGCGATTGGCGTGGCGACCCAGAATCTGCATTGCTGGAAATTCTGGACCCAGAACAAAACAAGACTTTCCGCGATCATTATTTGGAAGTAGACTTTGACCTGTCCAAGGTGTTGTTTATCGCAACTGCCAACAGTCTGAATCTGTCAAACGCACTAAAAGACCGTATGGAAATCATCGAAATTCCAGGGTATACAATGGATGAAAAAATCCAAATCGCGCGCGAACACTTGATTAAACGCGCTGCGCATGATACAGGATGGAACGCAGATAACGTCATTATGTCCGATGATGCAATTAAACACATTATTCAAAACTATACCTGCGAACAAGGCGTACGTGAACTGCATCGCGAAATCACCGCAATACTGCGCCGCGAATTGTTGGAAAATAATTGCAGCGATGTAAAAACAGAATTTACAACAGATAAAATCGATAAATTGCTGTCTGTACGAAAGTCTGCTGGATTCGCAAAAAAAATTGGATTTGGGGTAAGATTATGATTCTGATTATAAATACTTCTGGTAAAAATCTGGAATTCGTATTAGATGATAAATACAAGTCTGTCGAAGTCGAAAAACAATCTGTCGCACTGCCAATCGAATGTGAAAAATTTATCACAGAATCTGGCGCAAAGTGGTCTGATATACATGCAATCGGTATTGTAACCGGCCCAGGCAGTTTTACAGGCATCAGATTGGGTATCGCATATGCAAAGGGTATCGCATTGGGATTGAATATACCAGTGATCGGTATTAGTGCATTTGATTTATATTTGACAGTGACCCCAGACGCATTTGTTGCAATTGATTCTGGACGCGGAGATTTCTTTGTCGCGGCAAATGGTCTGCCACCACAAACCATGGAAATAGATGAACTGGAAACAAAACAAATGGAATGGGCACGAACTGTTGGGCATAAACCTTTTGATTTAACACAGGGCAAACACATTGTCGAACAGAAAATTAAATCTGGCAATACAGAACCTGTCGTACCATTGTATTTGCGCCCAAGTTATGCAGAGCAAAACAAAAAATGTTAAATGAACTGGCAAATCTTCACAAACTGTGCTTTCCACATAAACCATGGACTGCGGATGATTTTGCAGACCTAAAAAAATCAGGCTGTGAAATTATCGCCAGCCAAAATGGATTTGTCGTATATCGCGTTACACTGGACGAAGCAGAAATTATAACTATTGGCGTTCATCCTGATGCACGAAATACAGGTATCGCCAGCGCAATGATCGGAATCGTGCTGGGCGAACTAAAAAAATCTAGGGTAAAAACCGTTTTTTTAGAAGTCGCAACAGACAATACCCCTGCACGTAGACTGTATGAGACAAATGGTTTTGTGCAAATTGGTGTGCGACCAAAATACTATGACGGTATTGATGCAATTTTAATGAAAAAAGATTTATAAATCGTTTACAAAATCTAAGACACGCTTATCAAATATAACATCACGCGAATTTAATGGTGATGCAATATGCATATCTGACGACTTGCGCGTCCGCGACAAGGCAACATAAACTTGCCCATGCGCAAAGCAACCACGTGACACATCAACAACAACCGTATCAAGTGTTTTTCCCTGCGCCTTGTGTATTGTCATAGCATAACCCAGATTTAATGGAAATTGTTTATATGACCCTACTTCGTTTTCAACCAAACGATCATTTTCATCGCGCGAATATTCAATCTTTTGCCATTTTTCGGGTTTTACTGATACTAACTCTCGTGAATCAGACAGTAACTGTACAACAATTTCACGCATAGATAAACTGCGTATAATTCCCATTGAGCCGTTATGCCATTTATCTCCGTTTTTAACAAACACAACCAATGCCCCAACCTTTAATGTTAAATCCAATGGTGCTGGGACATCGCGTTCTGAAAAGTTTCCTGATAATACCCCATTATAAACAACTTCTGTTTCTGGGATTTGAGATAAACGTGTCGCATTTATCCGATCTGCCACAGCACGAAAAGGCGTTATCACAACCGCATTACTGCGTCTGTCTGTGTCTGTGATACGACACGAATTAAAAAAAGATAACGCATCTGTTTTATTATGGCGCAAAAAGTTCAAGTTTTCCAATAATTCTGTATCACTCTGTCTATATACAAAATCAAAGTTATATTTAATGAAATTCGCACGGCTGTATACATGACTGTCAAAAAAATATGAATTAGATTGACCATATTCATCACTATAATACTGCATTGCATCACGCGTTATCACAGGTGGCAATTGAAACAAATCACCAATCGCAACAACCTGAATGCCACCAAACGGTTCATTATTATGTCGGGCATATCGCGCCAAAATATCAATAGCATCCAGCAAATCAGGCGCAACCATCGAAATTTCATCGATAATTAAAACATCTGTTGCAGCTAGAATATTGCGAGGTTTGGCTTTTAACTTTAATAATTCAGGCATTATAAAGTCACGTGGCTGAATCTGAAACAAGGAATGAATAGTCTGCCCACCAACATTTAACGCAGATACAGCTGTGGGACACGCACACACAATGCGCTTTTTTGATGCAGATTTTAGAAAATTTACAAATGTAGACTTACCCGTACCTGCGGGACCCAATATCAGCAAATTTGAATTTGTGTATTCAATTGTGTTAAACGCTGACATTTGGCTGTCATTCAAGATTGGTTTTATCGAATTCATATGATTATCATGGCACAAACAATAAAATTTATGAACAAATAATTTTTATCTTGCAAGAAAATATAAAACATATATAATACACCACCGTGGGTTAGTAGCTCAGTTGGTTAGAGCGGAGCGCTCATAACGCTTTGGTCGTGGGTTCAAGTCCTACCTAACCCACCAAAGATATTCGCACCAAATTGGTGCGTTTTTTTTATGCTATAAAAAAGCAACGAATTCCCAAAACCTGTCAAGCAATTTTATCGTGTTTTTATACTTGCTGGGTGCATTTTTATTGTCTATGATAAAAATACATAAAGTATCACAAAGGAAGAACCTGCAGAAATCAAGGCTTTTTTGCATTATCAATGGGAGAGAAAATGCATAAAATAAATTCGATTTTTCGATTACTGGCATCACGATTCGCGATGCTGGTTGTTTTGCTGTGCGGATTAAACTTATTTATACCGTCTGCTGCGATGGCCGGCGGGGGTGAAGCAAGCGTT
The DNA here is from genome assembly GCA_045613445.1 of Candidatus Enterousia sp. GTDB lineage: Bacteria > Pseudomonadota > Alphaproteobacteria > Rs-D84 > Rs-D84 > Enterousia. Next base: position 50,230 of record JAZLAZ010000021.1, read on the forward strand.
GATTTCGTATGTACAAATGGTACGACAGTTGCTAATTATACAGCAACTGACGGTGATTGCGGTTTTACAACATTGCCGACATGTGATGGTAAAGTTGTACTAACATGGAACGAAACTTTAGTTGGAGCCTCTTCTCTATCACCAGCAGATGTATGCGAATTTATTCAGAATAATATTTCTGATAACGACGCTTTTCGTTTTGTTGCCAAAACAGTCAGTTCTGAAACGACATATACGTGTAGCAAAGGTTATTATTTAGCTGCAAATTCAACATCATGTTTAATATGTACCCCTGGTTACTACTGTCCGGGGGGAACTTGGCCAAAATCAAGCAGCATCCAGGGACGTTCCCAATGTACAGGTAATACATATACGCCATCTAATGGATTTTCTAGTTGCAATAGCTGTAATAGCGGATATACCATATCTGGCACTGCGGTTACAAACCATGACGAAGCGGCGGATTGTAAAAAATCTATTTCTGCGGGGTATTATCATGCTACAAACGGTACTGTATATGCGTGTGCGGCTGGTACATACAGTACGGCGCATACCGCATCCCAGGGTGTGGCGACATCATGTACAAATTGCCCAATTGGTTCGTATACATCGTCTACGACATCTGTAAAATCATCTTGTACTGTTTGTAGCAGTGGTAAAACGACCAGTGCTGCTGGGCAAACATCATGTAATGCAAACTGTAGTAACGCCGCAAGTGTTGCCACATGGACAACGCCATCGTGGTCCAGTGGCGCAAAAAATGTTTGCGCAATTGCAACATGTAACACCGGGTATCATCGCACAGGTTCAACCGGTACAACATCATCATATACATGCACGGCCAATACATATACTGTTGTGTATAATGCAAATGGTGGAACTGGGACAACTGCATCCAGTACCCATACATACGGCACAGCCAAGACATTGACAACAAATGGTTTTACAAATGGTGTAAAAAAATTCCTTGGGTGGTCAACCAGTAGCTCTGCAACATCTGCAACATATACAAACAGTCAAAGTGTATCTAATTTAACGACGACAAGTGGCGGCACAGTAAATTTGTATGCAATTTGGGGAACATGTACGGCGTGTTCCGGTAATACAGGTGCGGACTGTACACTAAGTGCACCAAAGGGCGTATGTACATATACAACATCATGTAAGTCTGGGTATAATACAATATCCAATAATGGCCAATATAATGCCACCTGTAAGGCAAATACTTATTATGTAAAGTATAACGCCAATGGTGGAACTGGGACAATGTCGAATAGTACCCATACATACGGCACAGCCAAGGCATTGACAGCGAACGGATTTACATTTGGAACAAGAAAATTCCTTGGGTGGTCAACCGACAGCTCTGCAACATCTGCAACATATACAAACAGTCAAAGTGTATCTAATTTAACGACGACAAATAACGGCACAGTAAATTTGTATGCAATTTGGGGTACATGTACGGCGTGTTCCGGTAATACAGGTGCGAATTGTACGCTAAGTGCACCATTGGGTGTATGTACATATACCACATCATGTAAAGGTGGTTATGGTACATTGACCAATGGTAGTAAATATAATGCAACATGTTCACAATGTGCAGCAGGCTCATACAGTGCCGACGGATCAAATACATGCGGTCTGTGTTCTGCGGGTAAATGGTCTGCGGCGGGTGCATCCAGTTGTACAACATGTCCAACGAATTACACCAGTGACGCTGCTGCAACAGCACAAAACAAGTGTTATATCAAAACAACCGCTGGTAATTATGTTGCGACTGCGAACGAAGGTCAGGTAACATGTGCGGCTGGTGGATATTGCCCAGGTGGAACAATTGTCTATTATGGCAGTACAGGTGGCCGTACGCCATGTTCTGGTGCAACACAATATCAAAACTCAACGGGTCAATCATCGTGTAAGACGGTAAGTGATGGTTATTACAAGACCAGCGATTCTGCACAGACGGCGTGTGGAACGGGGTATTATTGTAAAAATTCTGTACGCACACAATGTCCAAATGGTGGAACAACATCAATAACAACTGCATCCGCAATCACCAGCTGTTATAAAACAGGATTGGCATACAGCGCAACACATGGTGATGGTACACAAACCTGTTATTACACCAGTGGTTCTGGTACCAGTGCTGTATATTCAACCAGCTGTACATCAAAAAC
>JAZLAZ010000022.1:0-1877 GCA_045613445.1 Candidatus Enterousia sp.
TACCAGATGTCGATGTATTACCATCTGTACATGTTGCATTACCTGGACAATTCTGTTGTGTACATTGTTTTGTACATGTTGTATAGCACTGTGTTTCAGCTGATGCCCCAGTTGTATCTGTTGTATAACCATTATCGCATGAATACAAACCTTGGACAGCACCGTTATATGTAAATGTTGTTTCTGGACAGTATGAACCCTTTGGACAGATTGTACATTCTGTAATATTCAGGTATTCACCATTTTCGCATATAATCTGATTTGTTGTCCAATTTGCTGTAAATATTTTATCTTCCAGATAATTCCATGTGAATTTTTGTTGTGCTTCACGGACAGAATTATCTGTATTTGATACAATCCAACCGCCAAAGTTATGCCCAGCCTTGCTGCATGTATTTGCAGCTGGTGTAAATTCGCTGTCATATGTTGCCGTTGCACTTTCAGGCACAGTGCCAGATTCACCATCACCACATGAATATGTGACTGTGTATGTGCGTGGTTCCCATTGTGCAGTCAATAAAACATGTCCTGCATGTGCATATGTTCCATTTTTGATGTTATCACCCGGTTGATATACCGCGCCATTACATACTTCTCCACCATGGGTACATTTCCAGCCGCTGAATGTATAACCACCGCGTGTATATGTATTTTCTGGTACAATACAATCTTCGTCATATGTACATTGTTTTGGTGCTGCAGGTTCGTTACCTGTCCCGCCATTTTCATTGTACCATATTTCGAATGTATTTGGTGCCCACTTTGCATACAGATTTACAATCAAATTAGCATCTGCCAATGCAATCAAATTACCTGTATAGCCATTTGCGTATGCAACATCACCCAATGCGCTAGTTGCCCAGCCGATAAAGTGATAACCTGTTTTTGTAAATGCGTTTTGTGTCAAAGCAATATTTCCATCTATGTTGTGTGGTTGATCAGACATTGTGCCTGTGCCACCATTAGCGTTAAATCTGACTGTGTACGCAAGCGTGCCGCAGCTTGGGAATGCTGTACCATTACCAGATATGGCATAATCCGCTTTACAGCCCGTATCATAATTGACATTGCCATCTGTTGTGACCTGCAGATCGCATTTTGTTCCGTGGTTTGGCATTTGACATGGTGTTACCCAGGCAGCAAACAGTTCCAGTGGTTCGTTGATCAACAGATTCTCCGCAGCAACAGTCAATGTACCATCTGTTTTGAAATATTGATTACTCAGCGGTGTGCTATCTGTTGCTGGGTTTGTTTGTTGTACTGGATAGTAACCACGGAATACATAAGGTTCTTTTTCATCACTGTCATAGAAGTATTCTTCTTCTGGAATTATCAGGGCGCTATCAGCTGTCGCAGAATATTCTGCTCTGCAAGAACTTTCGGTATACCAACCATAAGAATCGATTAGTTTATACAATGTTGTTGTTGGCGCAGTTTGATGATTTATATTTGTATAGTTCATATTAAATGTCACAGGTATACATTGTGTTGCCCTCCACTGTGCATACAAGGTTACTGTCGCGCCATTTGTTGATGTCAGGTTTTTAACACTTGCCTTGTTTGCATATGTCGTACCTTTCCCATTTCCCTGGGTGTTCCAGCCTTGGAAAGTCCAACCCTGCAGTGCGAATTTATTTTCTGATAAGGTCTTTGCAGTATCATATGTATGATTGCTGTCTGTCATTGTGCCAGTAATATCATGACTGGCAGTTGCAGGCTTATTTGCATTATACACGACTGTATATGTATTTGCTCTCCATTGTGCATACAGATTCAAGAAGTATTGTGATGGGTTATCAGGGTTATTTGCATCTGGCGCAGCAGGGAAGGTGCCGTCAATCACATAATCCGAACTAAATGTTGTGCCGCTGCCATCT
>JAZLAZ010000023.1:0-21708 GCA_045613445.1 Candidatus Enterousia sp.
ACGAGGTTTAATATGTAAACCTACTACCTGTCTAGGATATGCACTTTTGACTTAGTCAAAGTTTGGATATTCCAAATTCAACTGTCTGCACATCCCTTCTTGAATTTTTGATGAGCTGCTTTTATTCACAATGTTTGCGTAATTTATCAGAACCCAATTCATACTGTTTGTTCCGTAAACCGCAGAATTTCAGGGGTTGAGTTTCTTTTGTTTTGTTATCTCAACTTGAAAGCCCGCTTAGTATGCGCTCAAATTCTGAAAAAGTCAAGAAGAAATTCAAAAATAATTTCAAAAAAAATTATCACACCTTATTTTATCGCAGAATTCCGCCATTTTTTTATAAAAAAAATATTTTCGAAGGCAATCAAAAAAGATTCGGTTTTTAGCTTTTTTATGATTCGGTTTGCGTACGATTCGTCTAAAAACGATACATAAAACCAACCTTTACCATTGGAAAAAACTTAAAATCGGATAATTTATCATTGCCTTCGCGCGTTGCGCGCGCGACATCATTATCAAGTGCTGGTATTGTTATCGGATTCCACGCCCCGGTATCCTTGTTATACATATACAATTGTTCATGCGGAATATCTATGTACAATTTGGCGGGACTGTTTGTAAACACAACACCCGCATCTAAAAACAACAAAAAACCACAAAACAGGTCTATATCCAGACCTGTTCCCAGATAAGGCCCATGGAATTTCCAGTCAATCGACGCCATACCACCAAAATTATTGCCATTGTAATAATAATGATCGCCTGCCAAATAAAAATAAAATCGCTGATTCGGCGCATGTTCTATTTCACCAAAAATATCCGAGTTTAATTTAGCACTTCCCCACGCATACCCAGCCGTTATGCGCCACATTCCAGAAAAAGGATAACAATCTAGCAATAATGATGTATGCCAAGATTCAAGGGCACCATTGTCTATCTGTACCCCATCGCCAACAGATTTTCCATCGCGCATAAATGAATCAATCGCTGAATCAATCGCAGATTTTAATGCATCAATATTAGCATAATCAATACGCACCCCAAAATGCCGCCCAACATACGAATCTGGATCATAGTTATAAAAACCAGCAGAAACATTTAACCCAGTCAATGCTGACAAGCCAAATCCAACACGCAAACCATCCAATGCATATACATTAGTGCACAACAACGAAAGAAATACTGGTATTATTTTTTTCATACCGTAAAAATATAAAATATACGCCTGTAACGCAACGGGCATATATTCCAAAAAGAAAGACCGCTATATTGCGGTCTGTCAAATCAAAAACGATACATAAAACCAACCTTTACCATCGGATAGAATTTCATATCATCCAATTCAGATTGTGCATCAGCCAATGTTTCACTAATAACACCATCAACGGTTTCCTTGATCGTATCATTATCGACAGGATTTCCGTTCATTGTCAAATTGTCAAACGGTACATTCAACCCTAGTTGAGCAGATTTATTTGTGAATATAATACCTGCATCCATATAAACCTTGAAACCCGCAAACAAACCGATATCAAAACCTGTACCCAAGTACGGACCACGATAATCCCAATCTAATGTGGCAGTACCGTGTACAGAATTGCCCGTATACTTAAAATGATTTCCCATCAATTCAAATTCATACGAACCACCATCTAATTCATTTATTGTGCCTGCTATGCTTGCAGTAGCATTGAATTCACCCATATAATAACCACCCGTCAAACGCAAACCACCAAAAAACCATATATCACCAAATGGATAAAAATCAACCAAGGCAGCGTAATGGTGGGATTTTATAGACATATCTGAAATCGCCAAATTATCACCAATTTCTATACGATCCCCCAACACCTCATTTATTGCTTCATTTATTTGTGTTTTCATCGGCGCAGTTGTCCCAAAATCAAAACGAACGCCAAATCGTTTTGCCCAAAAAGAATCAAAATCTTTGTTAGCATATCCAATAAAACCATTTAACCCACTGGAACCAGATATCCCCAATCCAAACTGAACACCATGCAGGAACGAACTGTTATTATCCACAGACACAATTGCTGTTTCCGGCATCAGCGCACTATTATCAACCGTCGTGTCTGGTGTTTCTGTTGCAAATGCTGGCAATACAAGTGCAGACAATAATGCAAATATCGATATATTTTTCATATCATTCCCCTTTTGGTTTTTAGTTATATATTCCTAAGTATAAAAAAATACTATTATAAAAAACAAGAAAAATCATTTGAAAAACATGTTTTAAATACTGCTTTTTTGTGATATAATATTAGGTATGAAAACTAAAATATTTATTTTTTCGTCCCTGTTATTGTTGTGCGGGACAGGTGTTGGTAACGCATCTGACTGCGTTGGGGTTGACTGTGATATCGAACCAATAACATTTGAAGAATTTCAAGAAATCAGTTATGATGCAGAACCTGTGTGGGATATGGCGGATGTGCCGAACATCATGCCACAACCAACCGTTGTACCAGCACATAACATAAAATTACATTCTGTCAAACCAACGATTCCAGATAACAGACCAAAATTATGGGACGGAACAAATGGCGAATACAAACAAACGCCAATGGACAAAACCGTTGATTGGCGTGATGGGGTACCCATTTGGGACGATTCTATTGCCAGTTATAAATACAAGGATTTTTCTGACTGGTTTATAGAACCTGGTAAAGACGCAATCGTTACGGGTGTTTATGCATTTGATATAATTGAACCTAATGAATTATACGAACAAAACATGGCAGACGCTGCATCAACACTGGAACGCGTTGAAGAATTACTGGCCCCAAAAAAACCATCTGATAACTTATGGGCCACACTGAATTTCAATTCCGCATACACAGCCCAAGATATGACTAATGTCGTTGACGATGCATTTGGCAATAATGATGGTTGTCCATTTGATACAGATACAGAATGTGAAATATGGCGTAAAAAACCAATCGTTCGCGAAACTGTTTCTCCGCGCAGTCCAAAAATTCGCGATGAAAAATTATACAGTTTTATCGCATCCGCTGCATGCAATAGCGATATTACCGCATCACATCCAGATGCAAAACCATTACTAGAAAGATACAAAATGCTGATGGCCAGTGCCCAGGCATGTTGTACAGACGGCATGGCTTATTCTTTGCAACAGGCAGGTGCCGGCAATGATTTGATATACAAGTTTTTGTCTGACGATGCAAATTTTTACGGATTTGGTAGTCGCTGTTTAATGATGACAGATCATGACTTAGATACACAATATCCAAACACCGCAACAGCTGTCGTGGCCGCAGATGTAAGAAATGGATGTTTATGTCGTGGTCGTCAATGGTTCAAAGCTATGCTGGCACCATTCGAACAAGCATATCGTGCGTTACCAGAATTCAAAAATGCAGACTTTTATTATACATATAAAGATGGCCTGCAACGCGAAGTCACGGTATCTGTAAATAATGATGTTCAAAATGTTTTGAAACAGTTAGATCAATGTCCATAACAATACCGGCAACAGCCGGTTTTTTGTTACATAAAAATAACCTTATCTTCATATTGAATATTGTAAAATATGCGATAATATGTCTGATATAAAAAAACAACACATAGGTAAAAACCATGACAAAACGTTTATTTTTATTTGCTGCATATGACAAAAACAATGTTATTGATGACACTGTTGTACATTATGTAAAACACTTGTCCTCATTGGGCGATGTAATTTTTGTAATGGACAACCATTTATCGCAATCAGATCAGAAAAAGATATCAGACATTGACAATGTTTTGCATATTATAACAGAAAAGCATAATGAATACGATTTTGGTTCTTACAAACGCGGATATATTTGGGCATACGACAACAAACTATTAAAAAAATATGATTGGTTATATCTGGTAAACGATTCTGTGTACGGCCCACTTAGTCCATTGAACAATATCCTGTCCGATTTAGAATCACGCGGTGTGGACGAAGTAGGATTACTGGAAAACACCGAAGAAAATCATCCTGCACATATCCAATCTTGGTTTTTAGGCGTCAGTAAAAATATTTTTACACAACCTTTTTTCGATGAATTTATGCGCACTGTAAAGCACGAAGATGACAAGTGGGACATCATAACAAAATACGAAGTTCGACTGTCCAGATTGATTCTGAGACACGGATTTAAAATGTCTGCATTTTTGCAATCAATTGACAAAAAAGACATCGAAATATATCAAAAACCGTTAAACATTTTAGCGAACGGCGTACCATTTGTTAAAAAAGCATCCTTGGGGGTAATCGGCGGTAGATATTTATTAAATTCACATACTGATTTCCCGGACATTATCGACCAAATTTATCGACATGCAGTAAAAAACAATTATATCAATACGAATACAACAAACGATATCAAAACACATGTAAAAATTTTCAGACTGACACTGTTATCAATACCAATTGTAACAATATACAAAAAATTTGGCTTTAATGAATACAAGGTATGTATTTTTGATAAAATACCAATTGTAAAAATTATCAAATAAAAAAATCCCCTTTTGTGGGGATTTTTTTAATCCAATGTACGCAAACTTATTTTATCTTCGTCAACAATAACCAATTTGCCAGAATTTATATTAAATCGACGCGCAGCATTAAACCCGTCACGCATACCAAACAATTGATTATCGTATATTGGAAATACACCACGCAATAAACACAACTGATTTGCAATCACAGATTCATTGCATACCGCAATAACTGGAATATCTGGTTTTCGGCACGAAATCTCTGTAGTGGCAATCGTATCGCGTGCAAACACAACAATCGCAGACGCCTTGTTCAAATATGCCATTGATGCAACAGAACGCGACCAATCATTTTCTGGGATGTTTTCAACGCGCGACCAATCGTATGGATTTGCAATTGCATCCATATCTGCATGTACCAAAATATTAGCCATCGTTTCAATCGCATTGACAGGATTTATTCCAATCGTTGTTTCTTCGGATGTCATAGTTGAATCTGCACGCAAATATGCAGCATTTGCCACATCGGTAATTTCTGCACGCGTTGGAAATTCACTGTTTACCATCGACCCCAGCATTTGTGTTGCAACAATTACAGGTTTGTTCATTTTACGACATTCACGGATTATATGACGCGATATCGCAGGAACTTCGGCATATGGCACTTCGACAGCCAAATCACCGCGTGCAATCATAATCCCGTCAGCCACTGTCGCAATTTCTGTTATACGTTCAACAGCATTTGGTCGTTCTATTTTTGCAATAATTTTTATCGGATGTGATGTATGTTGTGATATAAATTCACGAACTTCGGCAACATCTTCAGGCCGCTGAACAAAAGATATTGCAACATAATCTGGTTTTTTAGTAACTGCATACGCCAAATCAATCCTGTCCTTTGGCGTCAAAACAGATGTTGATATATCCGTATCTGGTAAATTAAATCCGCGACGCGACCAAATTTCTGTGCCACGAACAACAGTTGTTTCAACACGTTTCGGTTCAACACTGTCCACAACCATTTCGATTTTACCATCGTTTAACAATATTCTGTCACCAATATTCAACGATGCCAAGACATCAGAATCTGGCAACTGTACACGCGTTGAATTACCAGGTATATCATCTGAATCAAACACAAATTTTTGTCCGATTTCCAATGGATATTTATGTTCTGTTTCAAAATTCCCGATACGATGTTTTGGTCCTTGCAAATCAATCATTATCGCCACAGGCATATTTAATTCAGCAGATATTTCACGGATTAAATCAATCTTATTTCCCTGAACATCCCCTGTATCATGACTAAAATTCAATCTGCACATATTTACACCCGCGCGTATCATGCGCGTCAGCGTTTCCCTGTCTTCACAATTTGGACCAATCGATGCTGTAATTTTTGTATATTTATTCATATTTATTTTTCCTGTCTTTTTTGTTTTTCTTGATTTTTGTCTTTTATGGTATATCATAAAGTCATCAGATAAACAAGGGGAAAACAGAAATGAAACAAGCAAATCATGGCGCAATTGACAATCAACAACTGATTAGCATTATTGAAAGAATCGAAAAGTTAAACGAAGATACTGCTGCAATTGCTGCGGATATCAAAGAAATTTATAGCGAAGCAAAATCAGCTGGATTTGACCCAAAATATATTCGTCAGATGATACGTTTACGCAAACTGGATCCAGATGAACTGGACGAAGCAGATGAACTGACCCAAATGTATCGCAATGCATTGGGGTTGTAATGAAAGGCTTTACAAAAACTATCGAAGATTTTAACTGTGCCCATTGTGGCACAGTTGTTCGTGGTAACGGATACACAAATCATTGTCCAAAGTGTTTATGGTCAAAACATGTTGATAACAACCCAGGTGATCGCAGTGCAACATGTGGTGGCATGATGGAACCAATATCCGTTGAATCAGATGGCGACAGATTTATTATTACACATAAATGCCAAACATGTGGAAAAACAAAGCGACAAAAAACATCTGAAAACGATGACATTGATGCAATCATAGAATTATCCACAAACAAATCTTTTATATTCGGGAATTAAAAAACGCCCTAAACAGGGCGATTTTTATTTTCTGTCTTTGACCGCTGTAATAAATGCATTGAACATCGGATGTCCTGTATATGGACTGGACTGAAATTCTGGATGAAACTGTCCCGCGATAAAGAACGGATGATTTTTTAATTCAATCATTTCAGGCAATTTACCGTCTGGGCTGCGCCCTGATATTATCATACCTGCATCTGCAAACTTTTGTTCCAACGATATATCCATTTCATATCTATGACGATGTCGTTCACTGATCCGTGTTGTACCATATATTTTGTGCGCCAATGTGTCCGGCGTTATTTCACACGGATATGCGCCCAAACGCAATGTTCCACCATAATTTTCAGAATTACAATCTGCAATTATACTAATTACAGGTGTACAATCTTTCTTGAACTCGGTTGAATTAGCATCTGCGATTTCCAAAACATTTCTGGCAAAATCAATCACTGCAACCTGCATCCCCAAGCATATACCCATATATGGAACATTATTTTCACGCGCAAAAGTCGCAGCTGACACCTTGCCAGACACGCCGCGTTCCCCAAATCCCCCCGGCACCAATATTCCATCTATGTCAGAACATTTTTCTGGACTAAAATCTTCGGCATTTATCTTTTTTATTTTTATATGTACATTATTTTGAACCCCTGCATGAAATAGCGCTTCGTTTAGTGACTTATATGCATCTGGAACATCAAAATATTTACCAACAACCCCTATTGTAACTGTTGGAATATCAGCCGACAAATACTTTTCAATTCTTTCAAACCGTGTCATATCACCACGCGCATGCGGTAATCCAAAATGATCTGCAATAATATCAAACACATGTTGCGCTTCGTACGCCAATGGTATTTTATAAATATTATCAACATCAATCCCACTGACAACGCTTTTAGCAGGCAAATTACAGAACATTCCGATCTTATCACGTTCTGATGGCGTCAACATACGCGGGGTACGAACAATCAGCATATCCGCCTGAATTCCATTTTCCAGCAGACTGCGAACAGACATCTGCGTTGGCTTTGTCTTTAATTCACCAGACTTTTCCAAATAAGGCGCCAATGTCAAATGAACAAACATAACATTTCTGCGACCAACATCATTTGCAAACTGACGGATAGATTCCAAGAATATTTTGCCTTCGATATCGCCAACAGTGCCACCAATTTCACACACAACAAAATCTGTATCCACAGGTGCAGAAATATATTCTTTTATCTTGTTCGACACATGCGGAATCATCTGTACCGTTCCGCCCAAATACTCACCACGACGTTCTGCATTCAATACATCCCAATAAATGCGACCACCTGACACAGAATCGTTTCTAGATAATTTTGCCCCCAAGAATCGTTCATAATACCCTAAATCAAGGTCTGTTTCGTGACCGTCATTTGTTACATACACTTCGCCATGCTGAATCGGCGACATCGTTCCAGGATCAATGTTCAAATACGGATCAAATTTTCGTGCATGAACACTGTACCCCCTGGATTGAAGAAGGGCGCCACACCCTGCTGCTGCGACGCCCTTGCCCAAACTGGAAACAACCCCACCTGTTATAAATATATATTTCGCCATAAGAATACCCCCTTATGTGAATCTATCGTACGAAAAAAGTCATTGCAGTGCAATCAAATAAATTCCTATACTGAAAATATGCGTGAGTGGTTTGACAATCAATGGCAGAACTTGTTTCTATATGTACCATTTTTAATGGCATTTGGTTCGGCTGTCTATTTTTCTGCGACAAATGAACCAAATTCATATTTATCTGTCATTATTACAATGATTTTGTTTTTAAGCGTTTTTATCAAGAAAATTCCGATTATTGGACGGGCTGTTTTAATTATACTGTTTGGATTTTATTATGCGGCAACATATACAAACATTATCAATACACCACAGATAAAACACAACATATCAAATATATCCTTAACCGGCACTGTCCAAGACATTGAATATACAGATAGCAAAGATAAAATTGTCTTATCTGTAAACGCTGCTGATATAAATGCAGGAAATGGCAAGGCGACAATAAAAATATCTGTTTTAGAAGATATTCAAACACCAAATATCGGAGATAACATCAAATTTACTGGCGGAATATATAAACCCAGTCCTGCCAGCGCACCTGAAACATTTGATTATGCACGGTGGGCATACTTTCACAAGCTGACTGCAACAGGATATGCATCTGACATCACTGTATTAAATCACAGCGATATAAAACCAATAAACCAAATACGCAATTTACTGCATAAAAAATCTAATTCTTTCTTGGCAGACACATTGATACTGGGATACAAATCAGCCATACCAAAAGAAGCACAAAAAATTTGGACCGAAACAGGTGTTGGACACATATGGTCAATCAGTGGTTTTCATATGACATTAGTTGGCGGATGGCTGTTCGCATTGTTTTATTTGATATTCCGCAGCATTCCGTATATAACAAAAAGAATTCCAGCGAAAGTTCCTGCAATAATTTTTTCTTGGGTAGGATTGTTATTCTATTTGTTTTTATCTGGAATTGATGTTGCGACAATTCGTGCATTTTTAATGACCAGTTTAATATTTGTTGCTTTTATTTTTGGTCGCAACGCAATTTCAATGCGAAATGTCGCACTGGCCTTTTGTTTTATATACCTGTTAAATCCGAACTATGTCATGCAAGCCGGTTTTCAATTATCTTTTGCCGCAGTGTTTGGATTAGTGTGGTTGTATGATGTCGTAAAACCAAAAATGCCAGAAAATAAAATTACAAAGATTTTATATATTGCTGTTTTAACTTCTGTTGTTGCAACTATATTCACAGCACCGTTTGTCGCAATACACTTTGGAACATTTCCAACATACAGTTTAATCGGAAATTTGATTTTTTTACCAATATTTTCTATTGTGATTATGCCACTGATATTCATCGGAACAATAACTGCTTTGTTTGGAATTACAGCACCGATTGATTTTGCGCATATTATATATGACACACTGTATAAAATTGCAATTTGGATTTCAGAACTGCCATTTGCAACAATTGATATTCCTCATATATCCAATATAACTGCAATGATGTTTATATTTGGTTTAATGTCATTAATTTTAATAAAACCGATAAAATTGAAAATCAACTATATATTATGCGCAATATTTTCAATTTTGGGAATTATCAGTATCTTTATCCAACCAAAACCTTTGTTCTTTGCAACATATGACCATAAACTGGTTGGTTTCGTAAATCTGAAAAAACAGTTAGAATTTAATAAAAGAAAAGCATCTGATCATTATTTTGCATTTGACACTTGGAAAGGCATCAATAACGAACCTGTAAATACAAAAAATATTCGACGCCCGCACCATAATGGTGTTTACACATACAACACAGAAAAATTTAATCTGGTATATATACAAAAGTTCGTACCATTGATGAATAATATATCGCAACTGTGTAACGATGATAATGTTGATTTTATCGTTTCTTACTTTCATATAGATTCTGAAAAGTGCACAAACAAAATTTTACGCGGTGGTTTTATAATATACGATAACAAAGCAGTGAAATACACACCAACAATGCGCAAATGGCATCAATAATCAGCACGCATAAAATACAAACCGTCTGATGGTGCAGTTGGGCCAGCTGCACTGCGATTTTTTGCGTTTAATATTTCATCAATATCGTATGGCTTTCCCAAACCAATTTCAATCAAAGTTCCCACAATATTGCGCACCATATGATGCAAAAAAGATCGCGCAGAAAATTCAAATACTATTTCATCACCATTTTGAGTGATTTCAATTTTATCAAGTGTTTTTACTGGCGATTTAGCCTGACATTCCGATGCACGAAAACTGGTAAAATCATGATTACCTAATAATTTTTGCGCAGCAGCCTTCATCGCATTTACATTTAATGGACGCGGCACCCAATAAACACGATTTTTATTCAGCACAGGTGATGCACTGCGATTTAATACAATATATTTGTAATGGCGTGCCACACAGTCAAATCTGGAATTAAAATCATTTGATACAATTTCACAATTTAACACAGATACAGGCTGATTATTCAAATAAAAATTTAATGCACGCATAACTGTATTTGCATCAAAATTACTATCAATATCAAAGTGCGCAGTCATCGCAACCGCATGTACACCAGCATCCGTACGACCCGCCCCAACGACATCTGGTCGTTGTTTACAAAAACTATAAATAGCATCTTTTATAATAGATTGCACAGATGGCCCCTGGCGGTTTTCTTGCCAACCAATCAAGTCCGTACCATCGTATTCCAAAATTACTTTATATCGTGTCATTATTATCGTGTTTTTTGTGGATTTGACTTAAATTTCCAACAACTATCATTCATATTTACAAATTTTGGACCAATAAAGTACAACACAAAAAACAATCTGCGATAACATGCGCAACCGTTAAATCCAACACAATTTTTACATTTATGTTCAACAGATTTATGTTTTTGCATTTCCACACAGATCCCCTTATCTTGATTTATGGTCAAAACGATTACACCATGCGTTTGCAGGAACCCACACTGGGCCAAAAATTTTTATAATTATTTTTGGACCATAATAACAGCCGCCCTTGCCATAATTTTTACATTCTTCACATCTTTGTGTAATTGTACACATAACATATTCCCCTGTCAGTATTTAACGTGTTTTTTGTGCACCAATCGCACCAAAGTGCTTGCACCAACCATTTGCCTTTACAGGACGTCTGCCAAAAATGATGCGAATCAAACGGCATGGATAATTACATTCTAAACCATTTGCGCTGTTATCATCACAAGTATGTTTACAGTTTATACAATTTTCAGACTTTGCTGCAACATCAATAATAGATGACATGCTTATTCTCCTATTTTAATTTCTGCACCACGAAGGCCATTTACAAAACTTTTCCAGTCCATCGGCTTTTTACCAGCCGGTTGCAACTGTACTATTTCCAGTTTATCACCGTCAAGTTTTGTTGATAAAATTTTTACATCCATACCATTTATTTTGGCGCGCCCTGCCCCCAGTGCACGAACCTGATTATGCACCGCAACATCGCCACGCGACCAATCAATTATTTCATCACTACCTGTCCATTTTTTTGTATATGTTGGGGTGCCTGCCTGTGGTACAGCATCGTATGAATCTGGGTGCGCCAAGAAAGGCAATAACATATCAATACTGATTTGTGATACGCGTGTTTCAATACTGTCGTTTGTATCATTTATATCAATATCAAATTCACGACATTCGTATATGTCCCCAGCATCCATTTCTGGGGTGATTTGCATTAAACAAACGCCAGACTTTTTATCGCCGTTATAAATCGCACTGCGTATCGGTGATGCACCACGATACAGTGGCAATAAACTGGGGTGAATATTGACACATGGAGCAGAATTCAAGACATTATCACGCAATATTACACCATAAGAAATCACAACAACCATATCCGGCGAATAATTATATTCCTTGATATTTGTATGCAACGGCAAATTATGTTCAACCGCCCAATTATGTACAGGCGACGGGGTTAAAATCTGCTTGCGTCCTGTGGGCTTTGGTGCACGCGTAAAGACGGCCATAATTTCATGCCCAGATTTTCGTATTGCTTCAAAGATTGGCACAACAAACGCGTTTGTGCCCATTAAAACCAACTTCATTCTAATTATTGTATTTTTTTACTTTTCTCATAACCATTTCACGACGCACTGATGGCAAATGATCAATAAACAGCTTGCCATCCAAATGATCAATTTCATGCTGAACAATGCGACCCGGATATCCAGACATTTGTGCTTTTTTTTGTTCCCCATGTTCATCTGTCCATTCCACGACAACAGACTTTGGTCTGGTAACATATGAATAAATCGGTACAGATTTTTTATTCAAAATAGACAAACAACCTTCTTCCATGGAACATGGTTCTGCATCAAATGATACAATTGCTGGATTTATCATGCGATATACCGTTTCGGTATCAGGATCCAACATTACTAAAAAACGAGAAGCAATCCCAACCTGGGGGGCGGCCAAACCAACACCATTTTGTGCACGCATCATTTCAACCATTTCATCCATAATAGCGTTCAATTCTGGTGTAATATCCGCAACTGGCGTACAACGCTGACGCAAAACAGGATTTCCACAAAGTTTCATTTGCAACATTTATAAAACCTCTTATAATGCATCATAGCAAAGGATTAGGAAATGACAACTTATATTTTTATATTATTAGGAATTATTATTTTATTGCTGGTGGTCATATTGATACGAAAACCAACTGTTGATATATCTGCACTGCGCGAGGATAATATCAGACTGCGTGAAAAGCTGGCAGAACGACTGGGGGCATTGTCACAAAATGCAATCGAATTAAAAAATATCAGCAGTGATATCGCAAATTTCAAAAATATATTGATGGGCAACAAACAGGCACGCGGAACATTTGGCGAAAGACAATTGGAAGACTTGGTTCGCGATATTATGCCACCAGAAACATATGAATTCCAGTCCGTACTGGAGACAGGTGTCCGGCCTGACTGTATAATTCGTCTGCCATATCCACCTGGGGATATGATTATTGACAGCAAATTCCCACTAGAAAGTTATAATCGTATGATGGCAGATGCAAATGATGTAATGGCAAGAAAACAATTCGAATTAGATGTTCGTAAACACATTGATGCGATTGGCGAAAAATATATTATCACTGGCAGAACCGCAGAATCTGCAATGATGTTTATTGCGTCTGAATCTATATTTGAAACACTGCATTGTGAATTTCCGAACACAATCGAATATGCTGCACGTAAAAAAGTATTTATCGTATCGCCTTCAACACTGTGGGCAACATTGAACACAATTCGCGCTGCATTATCTGATATAAAAATCAAACGCGTCGCAGATAAGATAAAAAAAGAACTGGATTTATTACTGACAGATTTAGGTCGCTTATCAGACAGGGCGAATAATGTCGCCAGACATTTTGGACAAATCGAAAACGATATTGAACAGTTACAAACATCTGTTGGAAAAATCGCACCGCGCGCAGAAAAATTACGCGACATGAATTTTGGCGAAGATTAAAAAATCCCCAAACTGGGGATTTTTTTTAACGCATACGTGAAACGCGTGCCATTTTTAGTTGTGTATTTAAGCGTACGCTGTTTCTGTCTTGGATTTCCTGTTGTTTTGATTTTGCAAATGTCTTTTCAAACTCTCGTATTCTGACACGCTGTTTTGCAAGCAATTCTGAACGTTCTTGCTCGTGACGACATAATATCTTTTGAAGTTCATCAAAGTTTGCTATTTGTGTGAGTTCTGCATCGTGTCGTAAAGACAATCTGCGTAATTCTTGAGCATTCATATCACGCAAGAATTGACGTGTTTTTTTATTCCTAGATTTTCTGGATTCTGTGATTTTACATCTAGCATTCGCCGCATTAGAAACAGTGCCAGTAGACGCATACATATTATATTCTTGCAACATTTGCACAGAACCTGTTTTCATAATATCACGCGCAGCGTGCGTTACCATACAAACACGTGTCATAGATATAAGTTTTTGCAATTCATTGTACATTTCTGACGCAACAGGCAACATCACACCTTCTGATGGAATTGTTGCGACACGTTCAAAATACTGTAGTATATCTGCAACTTTTCTGTACTGTGCCATATACTGTTGCGACATACCGCGCATTGGCTTTACAATAAACAGTCTGTCATATGGATGTTTATATTTTTTAGTCTGTTTATCTATTACACCATGCAAATATTTTGGCACACTGCCACTGGGGGTATATAATTCATTACACACATCATGTATTTGTTTTGCGTATATTGTGTGCGGTCTGTCTGTTGAATACATACCAAAAACAACATGTGCGAAACGAATGATTTTCCACAAAGAACTGCCACCTGCAAAAATATGACCATGCATAAATTTGACGTATTCATACTTTGAACGAGTATCCATATTCGCAGTCAGTTCATCAAATATCTGCTGTGGTGTTTTGTTTAAAATATTTTTATCTGTTTCCATTTTATTACCTTGTATCTAAATCTTATAAGAAAAAACCCTTGGATTCAAGGGTTTCCTTTAATTTACCTGTGCCATTTTGGTTTCCATTTGCGCGCCCGTTCCATCAATACGAACAATGCAGGCGTCAATGTAAAAGTAAACAGTAAACTGGCCAACATACCACCAATCATAACAGCCCCCATAGAAACCTTCATACCATCCGCAGACCACAATTGTGGTACCATACCTGCAACAACAGCAATTGATGTCATCAGAACCATATTCTTTTTATCTTTTAATTCTGTCCATAATGCATCTGATGCAGATTCCCCACGATTCACACGAACAATTGTAGGTTCCAAAACCAAAATATTATTATTTACCACCAAACCAACCAACATAACAAATGCCAACATCGCACCAACATTCATTGTCGCACCAGACAAGAACATCAAAATAAACACACCTGCAAAACTGGTCAAAATTGATGTAGCGATTGTGAACGGATGCGCCAAGGAATTTAGTATCGCAGCCAATAACATATATGTCAGAATCGTTGCCAACAAAAAGGCTTTCCCGATTTCCCCTGCGGCCTCTTGTTGATATTCAGACATGCCACCAAATTCATAATAATACCCAGATTGCCAGTCTAATTTGGCTAATTCTGATTCAATTTTACTTTGCACTGGACCCATCGTAGATTTTCCAATATTGATATCAACTTCGGTCAATCTGGTTTTGTCTTCACGACGAATATCAGGCGTTGCAGGAACTGTTTTTATTGTCCCCAAGCTGGACAATGGTACCATGCCCTTGTTAGAATTTACATATACATTATCAAACAAAGCAGCATTTTTAAATGGTTTTGCAAATTCCAATATAATTGGATATTCTTCACCATTTTCTTTGTATTTATATGTATCGTTTCCAAACAGTGCCGTACGCAATGTTGTACCAGCATATGAATTTTTTACGCCCCAAAAACTCATTTTTTCTTGATCAGGAATAAACTGGGTTTCCATCGCAGGCAATTGCTGCGCACGAACAGCAGATTGTACTTCTGGAATTTTATTTACAATATCAATGATTTGATTTGCATAATTTTCACGCAATTCATCATCTTCACCAAAAATATTTAATACCAAATCTGCACTGACGCCAGCACTGCGCGCTTCACCGGCACGCATTTGGATTTCAACATCTGGAATTTCTGAAATACGTGGCAACATGCGCTGAACCAATAACTTATCAGATATATTTCGTTGCGACACATCAACCAATTCAACAACAACAGTTATGTTCTGCATACCACGTTCACCAATCTTTACGGTTGTCGCAGATACTTCTGGGAACTGTTTTAATGTTTCTTCGATTTGAATTGCAATCGATTCAGACTTTTCATATGTCGAACCCATTGGCGCACGCGCAGTAATTACAATTTCATTCGCATCAATCGATGGAGAAAATTCATTACCAACAAATTTCATCAACATCGTAGATGCAACAAAAATTGCAAATGCCATACCAACTACACGCCAAGGATGTACAAACTGAAACTTAAACCAACGATATAACCAACTGTGTTCTTGGGTTGCACGTTCTGCTTTAATTGTTTGCTTTTTTTCTTTCTTTTTATCCCCTGTTAAACGCAAGAATACTGCTATCATCATTGGGGTCAATGTAAACGAAAACATCAATGATAATAATGTCAGATATACAACTGTCATACCAAACTGAACCATAAACTGTCCGATAATACCACCCATAAATGCCAGCGGCAAAAACACAACTACATTTGTTCCAACACCCGCCAATACAGATACAGCAACTTTCTTTGTACCGTCCACAGCTGCATCTTCTGTTTTTTTACCTGCGTGCATTTCTTGCAATGCTGATTCAATCAAAATAATCGCATTCGACACTAATGTACCCAATGCAGAAGAATATGCCAACAATGTCAATGCATTGATTGTAAAATTACTTTTGTCCATAAAGAAGAAACCAGCAATCAATGATGCAGGAATTACAACACCCGCAATGACCGTTGATCGCCAATTGCGTGTAAACACTAACAATACTAATATTGTCAACAATACACCCAATACAATACTGTTGATTGTACTGTTTGTTTCATCAGATACAGCAATTGATGCATCCGATGCAATCAACATTGTCGCATCTGGAAAACGCGATTTTAAGTCAGATTCCAATTCGGGCATTCTGTCATGTAAATCTTTTGAAATATTTATCGCATTACCGTCTGACGATTTTACAACAGACGCAACAATTACAGATTCACCGTTATAACGCGCACCTGTTTCAATATCACGCGCAGCATCTGTAACAGATGCAATATCAGACAGTTTGAATTTGTTACCTTCGACAGTTGTAAGCTGTAAATTTTTAATTTCATCAATCGATGCAAATTCACCAATAAAACGAACATTCGAAGAATCGCGACTGGTTTCAATTTTACCACCTGGGATATTCAAATTATATGCACCCAATGCAGATACAATATCCGTAACAGTCACACCGTTCGCCGCCATCGCATCAGGATTCATCGAAATACGAATTGCGCGTTGTAAACCACCGAAAACAGATACGCTGGCAACACCAGGAATTCCAGTTATTTTATTAGACAATGTATTATCAACATATTCTTCCAGTGCACGCGCATCAGAACCCTGCAATACGATATCGACCACCGATTGTTGCAACGGATTTAATTTTTCAACAATTGGTTTTTCCATATCTGACGGAAATTCTGCCGTCAATGCATCTAACTTTGTTTTGACTTCATTTGCCTTGTCAAAAACATTTACCCCCAAATTAAATTCAGCCATTACCAAAGCACTGTTTTCATAAACATAAGATATTATTCTTTTTAATTCAGAAACTTCACTCATTGCGTCTTCGGCACGTTTTACCACCTGAGATTCTAATTCTTGGGGGGCGGCACCTGGGTATATGAATGTCGCTGTTACCATTGGAAAGTCCAATGCAGGCGAACGTTCAATATTCATATTTGGGAAAGATACCAATCCCAATACAACCCACACCAAAACAAACATCAATGTTGTAATTGGTCTGCGAACAAAAAACTTTAACATGACTACACCCCTTGGATACTATTTAGACAATTTGACTTTGATACCAGATTGAACCTTGGATAAAATTACAATATCACCTGTATTTAATCCAGATTCAACATATGCATTTTCAGAATCCTGACGCGCAATTTTTATATCGCGTTGTACAGCAATATTATCTTTGACCACAAATACAGAATTATCAGATATAGCATACAATGGTACAAAAATACCATCTGTGGTAAATTCTGCATAATGCAAACCATCAGACACACCAGATGTACGAACCAGATACATGCCTGTGCCTAAATCTATACTTTTTGAAACATATGTTATTTTACCATTTTCTATCTTTTGCCCCGTACGCAATTTAGACGCACGTTCCGCAGATACATATGCACGATTATTTTTTACAGACAGTGGTTCATACAATGTTCCAGACGATTTCTGCACAGTCACAGATTCAACAGGCAATCCAACATCTGCCGCGACACGCGATGCATTAAATACATAACGTGCATTTTCAGATGCAAATGCTGTAAATCTGAAAATAACCCAACCAACCATTATTACAACCAATGCAATAAAAAACATATGCTTTATTTTTTTTGAACGAATAGCTTGCTGTACTTTATCCATTTTTATTCACCTAATTTTTTAATTGATTCTGCTGACATTAAAATATTGTATTTTGTGTTTAACAATGCGATGTCCAATTGATATAAACCAGCCGATACATCAGCCAATTCAACCGCAGATGTTTGACCAGACGCAAAACGATTTTGCGATAATTTATATGTTTGGGCTGCCAAATCACGAGCCTTGACTAATGTTGTCATATTATTACGCAATCTGTTATATTGTTTTACTGCGTTGTTATATTGTTCTGTTGTAATTTTTTTCGCCTGATCTAAATCCTGCTGAGCTGCCATCGCATTCATCGCTTCGATTGTCGCATTGGCACGATTCAAACCACCACTGAATAAAGGCACTTGAACCGCCAAGCCCCAATATGCAGATTGACTGCCGCGCTTATCAAACAACGCATCCGCATTTTCGTTTAATGTCATATAACTGTAATTCGCAGTCGCTGCCAATGTAGGATATGCATTTGCGCGTTTTGATTTTGCCATATTTTCGTACATTTTTACCTGTTCTGCTAAAATTTCCCATTGCGGCGTACTTTTTAATTCGCCCGCATTCAATTCTTCAAATTTTTGCGGAAATTCATCTGTCAGATTTAACGGTTCTTCAACATTGATACCAGCCATAATTTTTAACATCCTGTGCGCCGTATTACGATTAAATTCTGCATCAGAAACATTTATTTCTTTGCTTGCGATATCAGATTCAATTTTTAATAAATTACTACGATTTGCACGACCAGCAGATGTTAAACTTTTTTTCGCGGCGCGCGCATTCGCCAAATCTTGTTTTGCCAATTTCACAACCTCATCCGTCATCTTTGCAGTCCAATACAATTGCGCAGATGCATATTTTACTTCGCGCAATGTCATTTCTTTGGACGCATCTGCCATTTTAATCGCAGACTGGACCGATTTAACAGCATTACTAATTTTACCAAATGTATAAATTGGCTGAGTCAATGAAACACCTGCTTGAAAAATATTATCAGGGATATCAAAGGTTACCGCCGTATCTTTTAATGATTCTGATATAAAACCACCCATTGATGGGGGCAAAGTAATCGATTTTTGTTTTGTTGGATCTTCGACATTTACCAAATTCATATACGACATAGATCCATCCAATTTGAACCATCTGTTTGCGTTCGCAGCATCCAATGACGCTTCGGCTTTTTTCAGGTTCGCATCAGCTTTCTTTATGTCATGCGATTCGGAAACAATCATACTGGTTGCATCTGCCAATGACAAATCCATCGCAATCGAAGGCATTGCAACACCACACAAAACAACAGCAAATATAAATGCTGATTTTATTTTATTCATTATCTAACTCCACTTTATTCAATACTTCACGCAATGTACGCATTGCATCTGTTAAACGCTTTTCGTCTTCTTTGGAAACACCAGAAAACATTTGTTCAACACCTTGACGGAATAAATCCATCGCCTGTAATGACAATTCAACACCGCGCGGAGACACACAATACCATGTATTGCGTCTGTCGTCATCATCCGTTGCACGAATAACCAACCCATCATGTTCCAGTTTACGAAACGCAGCACACAAGTTTGGCGTCGACACATGTTCACGACGCGCAATATCTTTTAATTTTGCACGACCACCATTATGCAAACGCACCAAAATAGACAATAATTGACGCGGATACCCAATCTTTTCCGTTCGTTTTAACCCCAATCTGTCAGACAATTTTTCCAGCGTCCAAATATTATCTTCCAGTAATGAAACAAATTCCTTGCGTGCCATTTATTTCTCCTATATAATGAGTTCGGTAAGAAAATTCATTACAAATTTTAATTATTATAGTTTTTAATAAAACTTATTTCAAGTACAAAAAAAGAAAAAAAATGTCAGACAATAGAATAAAATACACAAAAATGTTCTTTGATAATATATTGCCCCAGATTGAACAAGTAACCAACCAGTCACGATACGGCTATCATGGGTTGTCACATACAATTCAGGTTGCAATGTTTGCACTGGATATCGCGCAACACATAAACCAAGACCCATTACCTGCAATATTGGCAGCTGCGTTGCATGATTGTGCACGCACAAATGATGCATGGTGTGAAAATCATGGACCAGATGCCGTACCCGTGGGAAAGAAATTCTTGGCGCAACACTATCCAGACCTACCCCAGACAGATGTTGAAAAAATTTTATATGCAGTTGAAAAACATACAACCGGACGCAATGCGACAGATGGCGTATCAGCATGCCTGTGGGACGGCGATAGAATTCGCCTGTCATGGGAACGCGGATATAAAGCAGACTTCTTTTCAACGGAACGCGGTCGCCAAATTGCATCACTTACCGCCAACGAACAAAGAAAATACATATCAGCCCAAGAAGAATTCTTGATACAGAACAATATTCGTACCCGTGCCCAAATTGCTTTTGATAAAGCCCAAGACCAAAAACAAAATCACACACAATACAAAACACGCATACGATAAAATTATTATTGCAATTTATGAAAAGATGTTTATAATCATTGACGCAATTGGGGTGTCGTCTAATGGTAGGACAAGAGATTTTGGTTCTCTTTATCATGGTTCGAATCCGTGCGCCCCAACCAAGATAAACAACCGCTCATTTTAGAGCGGTTTTTTGTTTGGTTTCTAATAGTTTCATATAGTTCGAATGTTATGGTTTAAAAAATCTCAAAAAATTGTCATTTTCGAACTCTTTGTGATATAATTATGCCAAAGGTTTTTATATGAATAAGATTTTTTATATATTTAGACACGGTCAGACAGATTACAATGCTGAGAAACGGGTGCAAAGTATTTTAGATATACCATTAAACCAAGATGGTGTTAATCAAGCAAAACAGTTAGCAAAAAATTTATCTGATGTGCAATTTGATTGTATTTATAGTTCTCCTTTATCACGGGCTTTGGATACAGCAAAAATTGTTGTTGAGAATCGAGATATAGAAATTATAACTGACTCAGGATTACAAGAAAGGAACCTTGGTGCACTTTGCGGTAAAATAGTAAAAACAACGGATGCCCCTGTTAACACACAGTTTGATATAAATGCAGATATGATAAACATACCTTTGGCTCTTTTGTCTGACGATAATTATGCGCCACCAAAAAACGGTGAAAGCTATAATATGTTTGCTAAACGAGTTCTTGATACAATGTTGAATATTGCAAAGAATACAGATGCAAAAACAGTCGGTGTTTCAACACATGGTGGCGTTATGAGTTTTTTAATACGACATTTTACTAATTTTTCACATGGAGGAACACCAAACACAGGTTATATCAAAATGCAGTGGGATGGGAAAACTTTTACT
>JAZLAZ010000024.1:0-16673 GCA_045613445.1 Candidatus Enterousia sp.
GCGCCTGAGAAATTGTGCCAACAAAATCACGACCTGGTTTATGGGAACCAATTTTCAATTTCAATGCTTTTTTAATATAATATGATACAGGTGGCAATTTCATAATGAATTCGAAACTGCGATCTGTGTAAACAGTGATAATACATGGAATTGGCATTCCAGGTTCTTTATCAGATGTTTTATCATTAAACTGTTTGCAGAATTCTGCGATATTTACACCAGCAGCACCCAACGCTGGACCAATTGGTGGCGCAGGATTCGCTTGTTTTGCAGGGACGACTAATTTAACCAATCCCTTTACTTCTTTTTTTGCCATTTTTCACTCCGTTTTTTTCGTTTGTGTCGTGGTACGATATGGCGTATCTACCACGGGTTGCTGTGATTTTACTGCATTTTTTTCAGAAAACCACAAAAAACTTTTTTATTTTTGTCTTACCGCTCTATACTCTTCTAACATTTTAAATGACGTTGCGATAATCTGTTCCCTATTTTGTTGAATACGTTGCTCTACTTCTGGCGACAATTTAAAACTTTTTGCCATTTTTTCAACAAAATCCAAAGAACATTTAACTTCTATCTTATTGTCTTTGTTTCTTATTATCTGCACACCCGACATAATTACACCCGTTCTACCTGACTAAATTCCAGATCCATACTTGTTTCACGACCAAACACCAAAACTGTTACAGTCATTTTCTGTTTTACATTGTCAACTTCGGATGCAACACCGTTAAAGCCAGCAAACGGACCATCGATAACATGAACCTCTTGACCAACTTCGTACATAACATCATCTGTAACAACAGAACCTTCTTCGACCTGTTTCAACAGACGGCGCGCTTCTTCTTCGCTGACAGCGATTGGTTTTTGTCTGGCACCCAAGAACATTACAACCTGAGGAATCTGTTTAACCAATGTAAATGTTTCGTTATTCATAACCATCTGAACAACAATGTAACCTGGGAAAAATTTCTTTTCTGTTTTTACACGCTTACCAGCCTTGATTTCTGTCACTTCGCGTGTTGGAACCAAAATTTCACCAAACAACGCATTTAATCGACGTTTATCAATCTGTTCACGCAAACCACGTGCAACCTTGTCTTCGCACCCAGTATGAACATTCACAACAAACCACTGCATTTTTTCTTCCATCTGCACTTCCTTTGACCGTTTGTTTTTGTTAAAAAATCCAAGTAACAATTGCGTTCAGGATACTGTCAACAACAAAAAAGAACAGTGTCGCCAAACCAGAAAATACCAATATCATAATAGTCGCACGAATAACACTGTCGCGCGATGGCCATACAATTTTGAACCATTCACTGCGAACAGACTTAAAAAAATCAAGTATTTTCTTCATAAAAAACTGCCTAAATTACGTAATTTACTTTTTAACTATTTCTTGGCAGGGGCAGAAGGAATCGAACCCTCATCCGCGGTTTTGGAGACCGATATTCTACCGTTGAACTATGCCCCTTTGAACATACTTATACCCGTCTGATGTACCGCATGCCAATACAATAGTCTGTGACACATTAGCACACCAATACAAAAAATCAAGCGGAAATATTATAATACTTTTCATTTTTTGTAGCAAGAACATTTTTAACAGACTTTTTTGAATATATTATTGATTTTATAAATTTTCCCTTGCATGACATAGCTATTTTTTTCTACAATCAACACAATCAAGGGGGAGAAATTCGTGCAAAAACGCATAGAACCGCCATTTTTACTGTCCAGAACAATGGCTTTTGTTTTGACAATGGCCTTGGTTGTGCTGGTTGCACTGGCGATTACGATATATAATATGTTCCCGCTGAACAGACCCCAAGTATTCTTTTTAACAACAACGATACCTGACAATCAAGATATTCGCTTGGTCGAAATGCAGCCACGCAGTGAAAACACAGACCGATACAAGCAAGAATTTGTTCGTGAATACATCAGACACAGAAATGAAATTTTTGCCAATGCAAATGCAATGCACAAAAAATGGAACGGCGAAAATGGTATTGTGCGCACAATGTCAACAGACGATGTCTATTCTGATTTTGTAAAAACTGCTTTATATAACGATGTGATGAGTAATGTTGTCCCAAATATTACTGTACAGTGCGCTATAATTTTTGATGGTGCGCCAATGTATTTGGCATCAGCAAACAGCAACACAGATACATATCAAACAAAAATCAAATACATTTGCGAAGATAGTACTGGACGTATCGCCCCAAAAGATTATACAATAAAGATAAAGTTATTTACACAAGACGGCTCATATATAAAATGGGCTGACCGGATTGAAAATCCATTGGGATTAAAAGTGGAAGAATACACAATTGTTTCTGGCGCTGGCGATCCACTGAACACTGGGTTCTTGGCAACAGAATAAAAACAGAAATGAAAGATAAGGATTGGTACAATGTTTGCAAAGATATTTAATTTTAATTTAATCACATGTTGCTTGGTGGGATTATTATGTTTACCTGCATATTCAGATGAATTTGGAATACAATCTGCATGGGACAATCCAACTGCAAACATGGCCAGCGGCAGTATTAAACCAGGATATGCGCAATTGGCATGGTCTGCGGGATCTGTATTACCAATCAAATTACGCAACGGAATGGTAACAATGGTATCGTTACCAAATGGCGAACAAATTGCAGATGCGTTTGTCGGTGACCAGACTCTTTTTGAAATAGACACAACCCAAGGCGACAGAACAATGTTTATTTCACCAGCAGGTTCAAACCAAGGTTCTGATACAAATTTAATTGTAACTGGTAAATCTGGCAACAAATACATTTTCTATTTGCGCAGTGAACCATCAAATTCCAGCGAAATCACATATTCACAGGTTGATGTTATATTGGACGGAAATGCAGTACTGCCAAACGCTGCAAACACTGTTACATCTGGTGGTGCAAAATCGATTTTCAAAAAGTCTGCCCCTGCATCCAGTGTTGTTGGGGTTGATGGCGAAGATTATGGTTGGATTAAATCTATGAAAATTGATCCATCTGAATTCAGATTTGATTTAGATATATTCGTACCAAATCCAGATGACTATGTTATCGCACCAGAACGTGTGTGGCGCGACAGAATCTTTACATATATTGACTTTGGCGACAAGGTTATATCAATGACACAGCGTCCAGTGGTATCTTTGTTGGTGGAAGGTGGCGAATCCCCTGTTGGATTCCGTACAGATGGCGAAGACGGCAGATTATTGATTGTAGAGGCTGTGGGCGACATGGTCCTGCGCAGTGGCCAAAGAATTGTATGTATAAAAAAACGTGAAAAACCGTTCTTGATTGCAGATACCGCATCTGTTATGGCACTGGCAGAAGCCAATGTTGCACAAAGCATGTTGTCAGGTCAATCTTTGAACAATATCGCATACACAGACAGTATGGCTGCAATGAGTATGGGTGTAAATTATACCGGTACACCAATGTATGTCGGCACACCAACAACTGTCAACCCAACGACTGGCGCAGGTTATTATATGCCAGCAGGATTTACAGTACCACAGGTTATGCCATCATCTGGCAGCGTTGTAAATATGTTACCTCAAGAACGCAATACAGCAGGTGCATATCTGCCACAAACAAACATTCCACTGATTGCCAGCAACCAAAATGGTGTTGCAATTGAATTAAAGTCTGACACATCTGTCAAGGCACTGGAAACATATTGGACAACCCTGTTGGCAAAATTTAGTGGCGAAGATGGCCAAGGTTTGCTTACCCCATATAAAGATATGGTATTCTTTGCAATTGACGAACAGGGTGTTGGCGATTTGGGCGCAACTGCGACAACCGCACGTCAATATCGTTTGCGCATTGGACCATTTGCCGATATCGATACAGCACAAACACTGTGTGACAAAATGTTGAAATTCAGTGGTACCAGTTGCAGTGTTGTTCGTATGCAATAGTTTTTTATAAACTGTAAATGTGGGTCAGGCATGAAAAAATTAAAACAACAGTTCATAGATTTGAAGAACAATACGCCAAAGAGTTTGCAGTGGTTGTTGCTGGGTGCGGCTTTTATCATCGTTTTGATATTATTGACACTGGTATTTAGTGATGATAAAAAATCTGACATTTCAAAAAAAACACATGTCGCCGCCAGTCTGATTATTGAACCAGATATGATTGATTGGGCAAATGTGACAGTTGGTCAAAAAAAGACACAAACCGTAAAGATTTCTGCCAATGTACCTGTTAAACTGGTCGATGTGCGTCAACATAAAGAAGTAAATGGATTCCATATTACACAGACTTGCACAAGACAAAAGGCAATCGACAGTAAAATCGGCTGTGTTATCAATGCAACATTTGAACCAACGCACGCAATAGAACAGACACAAGTACCTGTATTTATTGACTGGCACGCCGCTGATGAACCTGTGGATATGACACGCACAGATAAAATCTTTTTATCATTGGGGGCGATTGCACCTGTGGTTGAAAAAAAACCAGAACCAGTGAAGAAACCAATGGTTGTTCCAGATTATTTTGATGAAGAAATTGAAGAAGAAATAGAAGAAGAAATAGAAGAAGAAATCGAACCTGTGACACCAGTTAAACAAACGATAAAAAAAGAAGTAGAATCTATTGCGCCTGCGATTTCTTTTGCCGAAGAAGTGGATACTTATACCCCAGCTCCAGAAGCATGTTCTGATTTTGCATTTCCTGGATATGACAATTCTGGACGACAAATCGGTTGGATAAAACCCGAAGGCGGTGCGTATAAATTTCATCCTTTTTCAGATACCGAATGCAATAACCCAACAGGCATTTACAATCCGGACAATGGTATTATCACAGACATAAAAAACAGTGGAAAACGCATCGGAACAGACGCAGAACATATCGGTTTTAATGCGATTGCTGCTGGCAATATACCAAAACTGTCAAATGCACCTGCTGTTCGTCAGGTAAATCGCGCCAGACAGTTGGACACATCAGAATTGGCACCCAGTGGTGGCGCAGGTCGATTGAGCACCAGCGGTTTTGATTCATTTGTTATGCGCGAAGCACCACAGCCAGATGTAATTTATGGAACATCAGGTGACAGCACTGCTGTCATTGCATCACAGCCATATGATCGCAGCTTTGTCTTGCGTCAATATAAACCAATTCCTGCAACAATCGTGTCTGATGTACGCGCAGATGCAGATGTATATCGCAATGGAAAACCATTACCTGTGCGTGCGACTGTTGACCGAAATGTTTATTCCGACGATGGACGCAATATCATTATTCCAACTGGGACATTGATGCTGGGGTATGTTACAGGCGAATTGCCTGGACCATACAAGGCCATTGGTCGTATGCAAATAAACTGGTATCAATTTATTCGACCAGATGGTGTAGAATTTAACTTTAATGAGTCACAACCATTTGCAGGTGACGCCCAAGGGCGTGTTGGCGTGCCAGGACGCGGTAGCACCGATTATATGGAACAGTTCTTTATGCCAATGTTGACAGCAATGGTACCAGCAGCCGTGAATCTGATTGCACCAATCAGTGACGCATTTGTAAATCAAATCGATTTAGACAACAATACTGTTGTACAAAGTGGAACTATGCGTTCTTCTGAACTGGCAAAAAATGAAATTATTACTGCATGGAACAGTGTGGCACAAAAACTTATGGTCGATATGATGGATAATACTGTACCGCCATTTTCAATTGCCGCGGGGACACGCATCACAGTCTATTCACCCGAAGATTTAATCGTTGTATGCCCAGACAGCAGTAAAAAATGTCATGTTGATACATATTATGGTAAATCAAAATCCCAAAAACGGTTTAACTATAATGCAGTACAGAATTCTGTAAATATCGATCAATCTGGCGAAGATTGGATTGGCCAAGCCCGTTCTTTCCAAAGCGCGCAATATTGCGAAAAGAATAACAAAGGTCTGTGGACTGTCAAAGAAGGATGTCAAGACGGCAGCTGTGGTGGTTATGAATACAGAACACTAAAACTGTGGTGTGAATCCATGAACTATCAGTCCAAGACAGAATTAAAACAAAAAGTATATCATGAAAGCGAACAGAAAAAATTCCAAGAAACATATGGTAACGGATATGATGACAGTGGAGAATTCCAAGGCACAAAAGAACAGCAAGCTGCATACGATGAAATGATTGGTATAACATACGATGACCAAGGCTATGTTGAAAACCCATTTGAATCATCTGCGGCTGCCCCAGAAGAAGCTGTTTTAACATGCATGGATGGTTCACTGCCAGATGCAAATGGTTGCTGTGCGGGTGAAATATATACTGATATGGGTGAAATGGGATTCAATTGTTGCCCAGAAGCAGGTGGCGACTGTTTCCCACCAATACTGTAGGTATCAACAAACATAATAAAAAAACCACCAAATGGTGGTTTTTTTTTATAAAACATCAGAGGTGATATATGAATTTAATATGAAATATATATAACATAAAAAAGCACGCAAATATGCGTGCTTTTTTTTCAATTGTACTGATATAAAGCCATCAAACACGATTCGTGCACTAAAACACAAATTCAAAATACGAATCTGTTTTCTGATTCGTAATTCAACCGTTGGTTGTAATATTTTACAAGGAATCTTTTCTTAGGCTATATATCAAAATAACACTTTAACACAAAAACAAAAGGAGAAAGAAAAATGACAGCAGCATTGACAATGGTATCAGTCGAAAAATTTCAATCAGCAGAACAACTGTGGTTCTGGTTTCTATATTCAAGATCTGTGCGAAATGATTTTTGTCGTACACGTCACACGCCAACAAAACGACCTTGTGAAATACTGGATATAGAAACAATGATAACAAAATTATATTTGGCAGGTAAACTGACAGACGAACATTTATCTGTCATGAAAAGGTTTGGCGATAAACGCCGCGCCCCACATCAACATATTTGGTCTGAAAATCGCGCGGCAACACAATGGAAACAAGCCATGGATATTATCGACATGACCGCAAAAAAATCTGGTTGGATAGAATAATTACTTTGGGGGTACAATATGATTATTATCGCTTTTTCTGAAAAAACATCGAAAATACTGCCACGTATACTGTGTCGAAAAATAAAACACACTGCACCAATTGCAGTTTATCATGATAAACTGGTTATGCATCAATTCATAACACATCGTGTTACAGAAAAAATAGAACTAAATATGCGTGATTTACAATTACTGCGTCGACATGGTTGGAAATTTATATATCTAACAGGTAAAATACCACATGATTTTTGTAATAAAAACGCGTATACATGTGTGCAATTATCAAAGTCGGCAATCGGGTTGAAAAATTGGCGAATACAAACACCAAATGCTTTATATACATATATGTTACATAAATAAAAAATCCCCAATTTGGGGATTTTTTTATTTACTCTGCTTTTTTATTATCTGCATTTGAATTATACCGAATATATTCGATACAGTCCAATACAACACCAACCCAGCTGGCATCCATGCAAACATTATCGTAAATAATATCGGCATCCAACGCATCATCTTTTGTGTCCGCGCAGTAATATCATTTGGATTTGAACTTTTTGTTTGTGGCGTCTGTAAATACTGTTGTAACCACATTGTCGCACCCATCAATATCGGCAAGATAAAATACGGATCCATCGTAGATAAATCTGATATCCACAAGAAATGAGCATTACGCATTGGAACTGATACCAATAATGCCTTGTACAATGCAAAGAATATCGGAATCTGAATCAACATTGGTAAACATCCTGACATTGGTGATGTTTTATGTGTCTGATACAGTTTCATCATTTCCATTTGCAGACGCATTTTATCGTTCGCGTACAGTTTCTGTATGCGTTGTAATTCCGGCTGCATTTTCTGCATTACAAGCATATTTGTGTATGATTTGCGTGTCAATGGCCACATCAGCATGCGCAATAATATCGTCATAATAATTATCGCAACACCATAATTCATAACCAGATGATGTATACCATTTAATACCCACAACATCGGACGCGCCAAGAACCAAAACCAACCATAATCTATACTTTCTGAAATACCTGTAATTTTTTGTTCAGCGGTGTCCAATACAGACTGTTCGCGTGGGCCACCAAAAACATATGTTTTAATAGTTGCGTTTTCACCGCTGGCAACTGGCACAGCACCTGCAGCTGCATCAGAAATATATTTATCGCCAGACTTTTTAACGCGGATTGTTTGATCTGGGCTGTCAATTGATACAACAGTTTCCCAGTATTGATCTGCAAATCCCGCAAAGCCATTTGTTGTTGAATACGCATATGACTTCTTGTCTAATTTATGCCATGGAACTTCTTCGATATCTGAATTTACATAAACCAATGAACCCGACACAACCCCAGATGCGGATTTTGTATCATTTTTACGCACAATTCGTGCATATGGTGATACAGATATATTTTGTTTTGAACTATTCTGTATCGTATCTGTTATTGTTATAACATACCCATCTGTATCAATTGTTCTGGTAAAATTGACACCATCGCTATTACGCCAAGTGTATGTGTTACCATTATTCTTCCATACAGTGTTCGCAACAGGCGCATTTGTTCCACTGGCCAACATACCAACTTCGACAAAATTACCATCGCCAGATAACAATGCAACCCGATCCAAAGAATTTGACGAAACATCAAAATCTGATAATTTAATGTTCGATATACGCAACCCTTGGACAGATATGTCCATTTTATCTGATTTAATCGTATTTTGTGGAACAGCAGACATATCAACAATTGTCATATCTTCGGCACTTGTCTGATTTACCTGTTTTTGCGCCCCAATCGTACCAAGCAACCACCACGCTGTTAAAAATATAAAAAACCACCACAAAAAACCGGAAAAACCAGTTTTTTTCGCTGCAGCATTCTGGTTAGCGTTCCATTGATTAAACCCAGAATTTTTATCCATATACTGAACCATAATTATTTACCACCCTTTACTGATTTTATACATTTACGACGCGCAATATACCAATTTATCAGGTATAATCCAACGCCAACTGTTATACAAATGTCTGCAACATTAAATGCAGGCCAATGCCAACCACCAATATGAAAATCTAAGAAATCAACAACTGCACCAAAACGAACACGATCAATCAGGTTTCCAATCGCACCACCAGCAATCAATGCCAATGGCAGCTGTTCATAACTGCTGGATTTTTTGAATAAGTAATACAGAATTACACCGATAATTACACCCGTTGCAATAATAATTACAAATGGTGCTGTTTCACCCAATGCGCGAAATAGTGAAAACGATGCACCCGGATTCCATGTGAATACAATATTAAACAAATCACAAACATGCGCCATTAGATATGGAACAGGGACAACATCCCACGCAGAACCAAACAATGGAAATCCACCTGTAATCAAATACAGCAATATACCCTTGGACAATTGATCCAACAGAACAGCACCAAATATTATCGATAAAATTAAACCAACTTTCTTCGTCATAGCCTTTCCTGTTTATATAGGTTGAAATATAACAATATACAACACCAAAAGCAAATAAAAAGTCCCCAAAACTGTCGGGTATTTTTATCAATCTTGCTTATCAGAAATTACCGCAGATAATGCCGCATAATCATTTGCACGCATATCATTCAATAGTTCTTCAATATCAGAATCCAGAACACCAACATGTTCCAATACACTGTATCCGATAAAGAACGAAGATTCAATCGTTTCTGGCATCGCGACATCAACACCTTCAGCAATAAACATCTGCGAATCTGCCAAATTACGGGCGCGCGCAAATATTTTTACACGCGGTGTAATCGACTTTATCATCAATATAGACTTACGCGCAGTGGTTGCATTATCCAACGCAACAACAACAGCCTTGATCCTGCGTGGACGCAAACCAAATTCACGCAACACATCTGAATTCGTCGCATCACCGTATACAACATTAAAACCTTGCTCGCGCCCCATCATAACTGCATTTACATCTAAATCAACTGCAATGTATGGAATACTTTGCGCATCCAGCATTTGGCAAACAATTTGCCCAACACGACCAAAACCACATACAATTATATCAGGTTGTATAAGTTCTTGTTCAATACGATGCGTACGTGCCGTTTGTTGTGAAAATAATTTTCCTGTGCGTTGCAAATAATCATG
Organism: Candidatus Enterousia sp.; assembly: GCA_045613445.1. Classification (GTDB taxonomy): domain Bacteria; phylum Pseudomonadota; class Alphaproteobacteria; order Rs-D84; family Rs-D84; genus Enterousia. Next base: position 10,186 of record JAZLAZ010000024.1, read on the forward strand.
CAAACGCAGTAATAACGGTGTCATCATAATCGACAAAACTACTATCGCTGTTAAAATTTCTTTATGCGCAGTTGGAATTACTTCTATGCCACTGGTCTTCATTGTTTGCAACATCAATAATGCAAATTCACCACCCTGGGCCAGAATCAATGCGATAATTGTTGCATCTGAAGTATTTACACCACGAACACGTGCAACCATAAACAACGTAAAAAATTTAATCGCAATCAAACCAATCAAACCACCAAATACAATATACCAATTATCCAGTATTAAATCTAAATTCAAACCCATACCCAAAGATATAAAGAACAGCGCCAAAAACATAATTGCATACGGCGAAACTTCGGCAGTTATTTGATGACGATATATCGTTTCTGACATCAACATACCAGCCAAGAATGCACCCAATCCCGTTGGCAATCCCATTAAATCCATCAACACTGCCCAAATGACTATATTTAACATAACAGCTAATAAAAACGCTTCTTTGGATTTTAATTTTGCAACCCGACGCAATAATGGTGTCATAATAAAACGTCCAACAATTATAACAGCCACAATCAAAGCAACAGATATAACTGCAACATCAATCGCAGCCGCCCCCATATTAAATGTTTTACCTGTCAACACTGGCAACATTGCCAACAATGGAATTGCCAATAAATCTTGGAATAATAATATAGAAAATGTTTGACGTCCCATATCTGTGTTTAATTGATTTCTATCCGTCAACAACTGCAAATCAGCCGATGTACTGGACATCGCCAACATCAAAGATATCATAATACATCCCATTATCGACCATGTTGTCAATCCAACCAATAATGGAAACATCATAACAGCAACCATCATAACCTGGGCTGCCCCAAAACCAAATATCGTACGACGCAAACGCCATAATCTGGATATATTTATTTCCAAACCAACATTAAACCATAAAAATAAAATACCCAAATCACCCAGAAAAAGCCATGTATCATTTAATTCAAATAAATTAAAAATATATGGGCCTGATAAAATCCCAGTCAATAAAAATGCAACCAACGCCCCAATCTTGGCGGTACGCAACAAATAAACTAAAACAAATATTATTGCAAAAAATAGCAATATTGATACAGACATTATGAAATTACCCTCTCCTAGCTGATGATAATTATATCAGATTTTGTGCCAATGTCGCAAATATTTCTGGCGATAAATTTTCTGCACGTTCTGTACCAGTCAATCCAAACTGTTTCCAATCAACATTTGGGATTATTGCGCGTATCATTTTACGACGTTGACCAAACAATTTTGCAGTTATTTGTTCAATTTTGTGCAAATCTTGAATCTTTGATATCTTGTTCATATTCGGAATAATTTGCACCACAGCAGACTGAACCTTTGGCCGTGGAACAAACGAAGTATTTGGAACATCAAATAAAATTTTTGCGTCTGCAATCAAAGAAGTCAAAACTGCCAATCGACCATAGTGTTCATCATTTGGTTTTGATGTTATTCGTAACGCCACTTCTTTTTGAAACATCAATGTCAGTGATTTTATTTTTTCTCCATTTGCAATCTTTTGTAACCAACCAATCAATAATTCTGTTCCCACATTGTATGGAAGATTTGAACAAATCGCATATTCATCAAACCCAAGTTTTGAAAAATCAACACGCAATGCATCGTCATAAATAACACTCAATTTACCATTCGATGCATCAATAATCTGAGATAATATTGGTTGGGTTGATTTATCTTTTTCAATCGCAATAACACGTGTTGCACCAGCCATCAATATCGCACGCGTTAAACCTGCGGGACCTGGGCCAACTTCAACAACTGGAATATGTTCAATATCAGGAACACTGCGCGCAATTCGTCCAGTCAGATTCAAATCAAATAAAAAATTCTGACCAAACTGCTTTTTGGGTTCCAATCCACAATCACGCATCATGCTGGACACAGGTGGCAAGGAAGACATCATATCAATCATAATGATTTTCGCCCCCCAAACGCCAGTGTCAATGTTCCATCATCAAGATAATCCAAGTCACCACCCAATGGCACACCAGATGCCAATTCAGAAAATTGCACAGACGAAACATCACCAATAACAGACATAACATAATGCTGAGTCGTTTTGCCTTCAACTGTATTTGGTAACGCAAAAATTATTTCTGTAATTTTTTCATTTTCTATTCTGGACGATAAATTTATGATATTTAGATCTTGTGGCAAAATACCAGATGCACCAGATAACAAACCACCAATAATATGATATCGCCCTTGGAACACTGCGGACTTTTCCAGCACCCATACATCTGACAAATCCCGAACAATGCACAATTGACCATTTTGCCGTGATGCATCGCGACAAAATTCACACACACCAGCACCACGGTCTGTCAAAACACCACATACTGGACATGGTGCAATATTTTCGATTGCATCAATTATCGCAGATGCCAATGCAGCACCACGACCAGATTTATCTTGCAATAACGCCAGTGCAATGCGTTGTCCACCACGATTACCAACGCGTGGTAATTTTGAAAATAACTTTATCAACTTTTCTATTTTTGGATTCATAATACTTACACAATACTAATGAAAAACATAACTGTCAATACCATGTGCAATGGCAGCAGCTTTTATTTTCTGCGCATCTGCATCAGATATACCATATACACGCACACGATACAACCCACTGCCTGTTGGTTCAACAACAGCATTTACACCCAATTTACTCTTTACATTACCTGCATGCGTTTGTGCTGTCGACATTGATGAAAAAGCACCAAACTGTACACCCGCCCCACCAACAGAAACAATATGTTCTGATTTTTTTACATACTGATGTGACACATTATTTACCGCGGCATTATATGCATTAGACATTGTTGTAACAGTTCCACCTGTTTGCACTGTCGGTTTCACAGGCGTATTTACCATCACAGGTGCATCTCCATTATTTAGCATAGAAAAACCACGCGTCAACATTTGCGCAGCAACATTTGCACGCACATCTTTATTTTCAGCACCTAATACCACCGACATCAATCGATGACTTCCACGATGTGCAGTTGCAACCAATGAATACTTTGATTTTTTTGTATATCCCGTTTTCATACCATCACAGCCATTATAAGATGTCAATAATCTGTTTCCGTTTGTATATGTCTTGCCGTTATACACCCACGATTTAATACCAAAGAAATGCCAATATTGCGGAAAATGCTTATACACAGCCATCGACAATAATGCGATATCACGCGCAGTCGACATGTGATCATCATTTGGCAAACCAGACGAATTTTCAAAGTTAGTATTTGTCAAACCAATTTCGCGCGCAACACGCGTCATTAAATCTGCAAAGGATTCTTCTTGTCCACCCTTTAGATTTTCTGCCAGAACACGTGCAACATCGTTTGCACTGTATACAGCCACAGCCTTGATCGCATCTTCGACACGAATTTTAGAACCAGCTGCCAACCCCAATTTCACAGGTTCTGCATTTGCAGCAGCTTGCGATACAATCAGATAATCATCCAATGCCAAACGATTATGTTCCAGCGCATCAAATGTCAAATACAATGTCATAATTTTTGTTAAACTGGCCGGATAGTTTAATTCATTTGCATTTTCTTGATACAAAACACGACCTGTATCCATATCTGCAACCAATGCAGCACGATATTGGGCAGAATATGCATTTGCACACAAAAACAGCCCGAACAAAAACGGAATCATTCTTCTCATAAAAGTTATGATAATAAAAAAGTGTTTATTCGGTCAATCAATAAATATTATCTGGCATTTGATTTGGGCATATGTTGAACATTTAAATCTTTCTTGGCAGCATTAATCACAGATTCATACCTTTTTATTTTTGCGAAAAATTCCTTGGCATTCAAAGATAATGCTGGCGCACGTCCAAACTTCATCGCAAAGAACATATATTGAATTATTATTGGGTCTGAAACTTTTACCCGATTAACTAGTTTTTGAAAAGCATCGATATTATCTGTTTTTATAAAATTCACTAACTTTTTCACAATATCTATCTGACGCAAGTTCAATTGCTTTATATCATCAATCGCGCCATCACGTATATCAAACGATGGTATATCTATTATCTTGCCATCCTTGATATTCCTAGGATGCGTATCACGCACGATAATTCCCTTGGTTAAATATGCAAAGTACAATTTTATCATCGCATCTTCAAAACTGCGCGCACTGTCATTGGCAACATAGTCTGAGATAACCCAAGAATACTTGCGCCCATTATGTTCAAATACAGAACCAATATATGCACGATTTAATAAATTCTTGGCACGCTTTTGCAATGGCATAACATCCATTTCACCAAATGCAGACGAACGATTTATCTTTAACGCAAATGTTTCAGAACCTATTTTTATTTTATAAACACTACCAATAGATCCACTGGCAATATATTTTAATTTAACGGGTTGTCCAAACAAATTCGGGGCTAATAATTTTATATTGTCTCGGTACGAGTGATGTTCCAATTGGGCATGAAAATCTGTTGCAATCTGATTTATAAACTCATTAAATTGTATGGTTGCAGCTTTAATATCCGCCATATCAAAATACTTGAATAATTGCGGTGGCAAGCTGCCCATTGTTTTATGAATACGTCTGTTAAATTTTTTCATACACCAATTATATCATATTTTTGATAAAAAGAAACCCGCCATACGGCAGGGGTACAGTTATCTGGAACGATCACGACAAAATGGACATGAACTGCCAAATATTTCGCGATATTCACTACCACCCAAGACACTTGGACAGTTTTGAGAATTACAGATTTTTGCTTGTTGTTTATTATATATGCATTTAAATTCATGCACAGGTTCACGCCATTTAATTTCGCCGTCTATGTATCGCTTTGCGACATTATAAAAGTCTTCGGCTGCAATTGAATCCATACGGCCACGCGTACTAACCATTTCGTCACCAGCATTCGTATATTTAATAACTGTTACACCGTAAAATTCACTGCCACGTGTTAAATAAGCACATCCAGAATCCGCATTTTGATATTTTCTGATAACACGTGGATTACAATCCATAAATTCTTCATATGAACAAAACGCGTTGTAAAGCATACCCTATCCTTTTTATTGTGATAATAACGCTAGCACGCAAATCTCCAATACGCAATAAAAATATCCCGCCAAATGGCGGGGATTGTTATTTTGTTTTTTGATGGATACTATCCGTAAAGTTTATTGCTTTTACTTTCTGTGCTTCGTATTCTTGTGTGACAGTTTGTACCTTTGTATTCGGTTGCTTTTTATTAGCTACAAACAGATACATTCCTGCACCGCTGACCAATTTTGCACCTGTGGCAACAATAAACACCCACTTATAATTTTTCTTTATCCATTCTCTGCACTTTTTTTCAACTGATTGGTTATAATTTTTGATATCTTGATATAGTCTGTCCAATTCAAGACTCATCGGATTATCTGTGAATATTTCCTGATTATTTATTTCTTTGTATACTTCTATATCTTCTGCAGTATAAACAACCCTAAATGGTGCACCAATTTTTGGTCTGATGCATGGTTGAATTTTTACATTATCTATTTGAACATAATTATTATGCACCTTTATATCGTGTTTTTTATAATTAGATCTAAGATATTTAATATTTTCTGCGATTTCTTGGTCTGACATTTTTGACCAATCATCCGAAAATATGCGTTTTTTATTCATCACAGAACCTTTAGCTATTGTGTATTTTGACAAAATCTATCCATAAAATTAGCAATATTTTCGTTTTGGATTTTTTGTCTGGCTGCCTTTATTTCTGATACAGGTATTACTTTTTCATCATCATGTTTACATTTAATAGAATACATCAACCAAGTTGCCGCTGTCAACATACTTGCAAACATAATTATATTTATCCAACGTTCGCATAAGATTTTCTGTTCCATTTCAAAATCTTTCTTGGAATTTGGATACACTTTTATTTTATTTTTCTTTTTTATTTTTCTGTTTCTTGATTTAGGCATCTTTATGCAACTTATATTTATCGTGTTTTATTTTTAATACTGTCTGTAAAATTGATTATATTTTCAACAGATTGCACTTGTTGGTTTACCTGAACGGGTTCTACAGATTTTTCCATATGTTTATACTTTGCCATTAAAAACACAAAAGACATACATACAGATATAATCATTATATCCATGATATGTTGTCTCAACTTCTCAGCAATAGATTCTTGTGAATTATTTTGTTTTGATTGATTCATTTTATATCCCTTTGCATAAAAAACCCGCCGGGGGTCGGCGGTTTGAAACTGGTTTCTATATCGAAAACTGGATTTATTCTGGCGACGACCTACTCTTCCGTGGCTTAAGCCAAAGTACCATCGGCGATACGGGGTTTCCCTGTCTGGTTCGGGATGGAACAGAGGGTGGCTCCCGCTCAATAATCACCAGAATAAATCCAGCGAA
>JAZLAZ010000025.1:0-2419 GCA_045613445.1 Candidatus Enterousia sp.
CAAGAAATTTTTGTAGGAATCATATTGAATTTCAACTAAATCAGGAAGCGGAGTTTGCAAAAAACTTTTACCAAAAGATTTTCTAAATTTCTGGATAACTGCCATCGGTTTTAATCCTTTTTTTGTGTGTTTTGTGCAAACAAACGAACACCAGAACAAAAAGAAAATTCTTAAACAAATTGCGTACAAGATTTACCAAACATATCAGATAGTTTTTATTACCTGGGGCACAATTTATTTAACAATCTCCTTTTTGTACTGGTGTTGTCGTGTGTGTTTTTTGACATATGTCTTTTTACGCCTTTGTGCCCGCATGGGATTTTCATCCCACGCGGGCGGCGTTTTGTTGTATTTTCATACAACTTATTTTTTTAGAACCAAGCGGTTCTGTCGGGTGCGATGAATTATTTCAATTCAACTTTTGCACCTGCTGCTTCTAATGTAGCTTTCATTTTATCAGCTTCATCTTTTGCAACTGCTTCTTTTACTGCTTTTGGTGCAGATTCAACCAAAGCTTTCGCTTCGCCCAAGCCCAAACCAGTAATGTCTTTTACAGCTTTGATAACAGCCAATTTGTTTGCACCAGCTTCTGCCAATACAACATCAAATTCTGTTTTTTCTTCTGCAGCTGCAGCAACAGGACCAGCAGCAACTGCAACAGCAGCAGCAGCACTTACGCCCCATGTTTCTTCCAATGCTTTGGACAGTTCAACTGCTTCCAAAACAGTCAATTTTGACAATTCTTCAACTAATTTTTGAATGTCTGCCATTTTATTTACTCCTATTCTTTAGGTAGGTCAGAATATCACTATTCTGATTTTATTGTTCTTTTTTTACATACTCTGCAGAAACGCGTGCAAGACGTGAACCTGGTTCAACCAAGATACGTGCAATAGTGCCACGGATTTCCAACAGGGAAGGAAGCTTGGATAATTGCAATACGCCGTTCACATCCAGAACGTCTGCATCCATTTTACCGCCCAAAATTGTCAAATTTGGATGTTCTTCTGCAAATTTGGCCAAAACTTTGGTAACTGCCAAACCATCTGTTGCAACAGCAACAGCAGTTGGACGTTTCAGCATATCAGATACAGGTTCAAAGTCAGTGTCTTTTAACGCCAACTTCATCAAACGGTTTTTAACTACTTTGAATACAGAAACCAATGGGCGTAATTCATTACGCAGTGTTTCGAATTCTTTTACAGTCAAACCATTGTTTTCAATAACGAAAACACCGTTTGCTTCTTTCAGGGACGACTGCAACGCTGAAATCAAATCTGATTTTTCTTCGCGTTTCATCTATTTTTTCCTTCAAGCTTCTGTTTTGTTTAACTTTCCATCCAAGGTTGCCCTTGGGTGGGGCTTCGTTTCCTGCCCCAAAGAATCTTTCTTTGTCTATGATGGAAATTAAGTGTTGCCACACCATCAGTCTTGGACAGAAATCCGGTTTTGCGACTGGGGCAAAATCCCCAATCGCATTTAATTATTTTGCATCTACTTTCAGACCTGGGCCCTGTGTTGTTGCAACAGAAATACCCAAGATATATTGCCCCTTGGCGGATGCAGGTTTAATTTTCTTTAACTGATCAATCAGCGCATTTGCATTTTCAACCAATTTTGCAGTTTCAAATGACATTTTACCAATACCAGCGTGGATAATACCTTTCTTTTCAGCACGGTATTCAATCTGACCAGCTTTTGCCGTTGCAACAGCTTCGGCAACATTATTTGTTACTGTACCCAATTTTGGGTTTGGCATTAAACCTTTTGGACCCAAAACGCGTGCAATCTTTGACATTTTTGGCATCATATCAGGTGTTGCAATAACGCGATCAAAGTTGATATTGCCAGCAGCCACAGAATCGATCAATTCTTCGCCACCAACAACATCTGCACCTGCTTTTTTTGCTTCGTCAGCTGCGTTTGCAGTAAATACAGCAACGCGAACTGTTTTACCTGTGCCATTTGGCAAAGACAACATACCACGAATGTTTTGATCAGCCTTGGTTACATCAATTCCCAAACGAATAGCAATTTCCAATGTTTCGTCAAATTTTTTGGATGCATATTCACGTAAAACTTCAATAGCATCAGCCAAAGCATACACTTTGTCTGTGTCCAAGTTTTTCCAAGTTTGTTGTTTTTTTGTCAGTTTCATGATATTATTCCTCCACCTTTACGCCCATTGAACGGCATTGACCTGCAACGATATTCATAGCAGATTCAATAGTAGAGCAATTTAAGTCTGGCATTTTCGCTTCGGCAATTTCTTTGATTTGCGCCTGAGAAATTGTGCCAACAAAATCACGACCTGGTTTATGGGAACCAATTTTCAATTTCAATGCTTTTTTAATATAATATGATACAGGTGGCAATTTCATAATGAATTCGAAACTGCGATCTGTGTAAACAGTGATAA
>JAZLAZ010000026.1:0-67064 GCA_045613445.1 Candidatus Enterousia sp.
GTTGTGATAATGGTTGCTGTTGGTGAAACTGTTCAAAAGTCGATAACGGATCAGTTTTCATCTCTTGGTACGAATACGATAATGATACGTGCAGGTGCCGCACAACAGTCGGGTGTCAGAACAGGCAGTCGTCAAACATTAACTATCCAAGACGCAGAATTTATCGGAAAATTACCCGATGTGATGGCAATTTCTCCGGTACAAAATGGTGCGGCTCAGGTTATATACGGTAATAAAAACTGGGGCACATCAATGGTTGGTGTTTATCCAGATTACACCACCGTTCAAAATATTGAAATGGAATATGGGACTTTCTTTGATATGGCTGCTGTGCGAAATGCATCAACATATGCTGTTATTGGACCAGAAACAGCTGAAGAATTGGGATTGCCAGAAAACCCTGTTGGTGAAGTAATTCGTGTACAAAATACCCCATTTGTTGTTATTGGTGTGACACGGGCCAAGGGTGATTCTGCTATGGGCAGTCAAGACGATATGATTATTATCCCAATTACAACATTAAAAAAGCGCCTGCAAGGCAGTCGTTTTCCAAATTCTGTTGGTATGGTTGCTTTAAAATTATTTGCAGAATCGGATAATAATTTGGCCATAGAACAGATAACTTTGTTATTGCGTCAGCGTCACCGCCTGAAAGATGATGTAGCGGACGATTTTCAAATTATGGATATGAAGCAGGTTATGGAAACAATGACGACTGTTACAGGATATATGAAATTGCTTTTGATTGCGATTGCGGCAGTATCATTGTTGGTTGGCGCGATTGGTATTATGAATATGATGCTGGTATCTGTTGCAGAACGTACACGTGAAATTGGTATACGCAAGGCGATTGGTGCGCGCGAACGCATGATAATAATTCAATTTTTATCAGAATCTGTATTGATATCGTTTATTGGTTCTATGATTGGGTTGGTAATTGGTGTTGGTCTGTCCCAAGGTGTTGGTCGATTTATATTGGGTTACAATGTTCCGTTCAGTATTTGGCCTGTTGTATTGTCCGTGTCTGTTGCGGTAATTGTTGGTTTGTCGTCTGGTGTAATGCCTGCGATGAAGGCTGCAAAATTGAACCCGATTGACAGTTTAAGATATGAATAAAAAATCCCCCAAGCGGGGGATTTTTTTTATAATTCTACTTTACCATTTGTGGCGACCAAATCTGCCATCATTTCGATTTTTCCACCGGCTTCGCGTAATATTAAATCACCTGCGGCGATTTCTGCATAATCCAATGGGTCTGATACATATGCATCAAATTTACCTGCAGCAACCCATGCCAAATCCAATGCAGGACAACCTGTTACGCGACCATCACCAATCATTGGGCGATCATCTGATGTATTGTATGCAATGGTTAAATCCGCTTCTTCGGACAGATTTGAAACTTTTATCCTAGCAGAATGGAATGCAGAAAATACATATGCGCCACGACCTGATTCTGCGTAATACAGTCTTTCATCAATAGGGGAATAAACCAGTGCGATTTTTGTTTCGTCATTTGAACGCAGCGCCAATGATATTGCAAAATGAGGATTGCCACGGACAAAGTTTGCGGCCCCAGATAACGCCAGCACAAATTCATCACGTCCATCGCCGGTATGTGTAGTGTTTGGTGTCAGCAACCCTGCGTTTGGACGAACCAGCAACAAATCTGACAAAATACTTTCTTCGATTCGTGCAGACGCCTTTTGTACGAAATCACGTGCACCACGCAACGATTGTTGCAGGTTTTCCACTTCGCCAAAGTCACGACGCAAACCAGACGCAGTGCGTTGCAGCGCCATAAACATTTTGTTTAATTCGGTTGAACCTTTTATCAACAATTCCATGTCGCTGCCCCCATCAGACGAAAGTTTATCTTAGAAGTTAAAGCCAGCAAATTTGCTTTTGAATTCTGCTGCGCGTTGACCCTTGTCACCTGCATTTGAACGTTGACCTGTCCATGCAGAATGGTTCAAGTTATCTGTTGATAAAACCAAGTCTTTTTTTACAGAAGAGTACATTTTTACAGTCTTGCCATCTGTTCTTGTGACATTGATTTCATGATATTCAGGATGAATTCCTTGTTTCATTGTATTACCCTTTTTTAAAATTTTAGCCTGCGAATTATACAAGGATTTTTATAGAAATCAAGCAATATTAGCATTTTAATATCGACCAATGCATCCCAGATATGAATTTCCCGTAGATTCCAAGATGTTTATAAACTGATTTTGATTTTTGCCAGAAAACAATGCCAAAATTGTACCAGTATCTGTGGCCAGCATATCTGCAACAGTTGCGATACCAGAATTCATTTTCTTAAAGAATCCACTGGCAGGTCTGATTTCTGCCGCCAATAATTGGTTCGTCCCACTTGATTTAGCGTTTTTTTGTGATTCAATCACCATCAATTGGCATTCTGGGGAAATAATTAACTTATCAGTGACCACAGCATCACTGCCAAGCAATTCACCCCACCAGCCGGTTGAACCGCAAAAAATTGGCATATAAATTGTTGCATTTGGGTTCTGTTCCAATATTTCTGAAATATCCCTGTCATCGTTGTATACATCTGGCATTACACCCGTTGAATTATTTATAACTTTTCGTGCCAACTGGTATTCATTATCACCAGTTGTTTTGCGTGGCCAATAAAGAATCGGAAACTTTTTCATCACTGTGAATTATATCAGATTCGGAATATACAAAAAAGGGGGGCAGGTTAAATAAAGCACTTGATTTTTTATTTTTTTATTTTTTCATACCATTTTTTTGTGTTCTCCCACAAAATTTTCAGGTTATTTTCTATTTTGTCATAGTATTCAGTTGATATCTGAACATTGAATAAAGTCTTGACCAGTGCTGGAATCATTGTCATAAACATTGCCATAAACAGCCCCATCAAGATAATTGTTACAAAAGTGTGGTTTTGCATCATCAATGCGTCTATCAAGAATTTCGAATCGTTTTGTGTCAATGCTGTTTTTAGTGCATCTGCCCCTGACCAGTCACCAAACACGGCGTGCAAGAACATGATTGCAAAGGATACAAATACACCAGTCATTGCGATACCTAATGTTGCAGATATAACATTATCTATGATTGATTTAAGGGATTTGCCAACCCCAGCCAGTGATATTTTCCACCCTTTGAATAGCCATGCTAGTAACATCAGCGGCAGCATTACTAAATCCATGGACAATTTTATGAATACTTCCAAAAAATACAGTGGAATCGGTATCAAGGCCATGAAAAACAGTGCGATAATCATTGCCCCAGCAAAGAATATAATTATGTTTGGAAATATTGGAATGTCCCACATAATTTTATGCATATAATCTGAATCGAATGACATATTTAACATTGTCCACCCAACCGTCATCCCCAGACCTGTCATTTGATGTACACCGGCCAGTTCACATGCCAAATTATGTCGCAGTTTTGGTGAAAAAGCACCGATGTTTGCTGCGCGTTCGTCAATTGATACAGGATCTGCAATCGCAGTTGCAACAACACATTCATCGAAATTGTCATCGTGGACAGCCATACGGTTTAATGTCAGTCCAGCATTAAATATCGGTTCAATTGCAATGTTTGTAATCAGTCGTGGCAGCGGAGCAATCAATATCGCACATACAAAACCCAATTTGAATAAATGATTTCCAAATGTGGTTGCAATATCCCATGGTTTATCAAATTTAGAATTTACAAAGTTATCCATAACTGTCCATGTAAACCATATTGCTGTCAATATTATGGCAACTGGTACAATCGTGTAACCAATTGCACTGTATACGCGTGGTAACAGTCCAGACATTGTCGACATAATATCGGAAAACATTTGGCATGACCAACAACTGGAAAAAAACTTTAATGCATCGTTCATATTTACAGGTGTCATTGAACGGTATATTGAAAAACCAACGATTGCGGTTGTACCCGCAATTCCACCGATAACCAGCGGCGAAATCGCCCCTGCCCCAAAAGGCAAGAACGATAAAAATGCAATCCAAAATTTTTTTAACCGATTCATCACTTTTAAGTATATCATATTTTGTCCCAAATGTGATATAATTGAAATAATAATGATACCGAGAGAATGAAATATATAAAAAAACTGTCTTTGTTACTGACTGTTTTTACGGCGTTTTTTATGCCGTCTGTGGCATGTGCAGGCAATATTGTTGATGCGCTTGATTTGTCGCCATTTGTACCATTGGTACTGGATTCGATGATGATGGTTGCAACGGGTATTTATGAATTCTTTGTTGGTGATGGTAAACACACAGGAATAATTTATGTTTTGATATGGACTTTCTTGGGGTTATCAATCGTTTTATCTTTGGTAAAGATGTATTTGCCACAAAAATGGGTATCTTTTTTTGGTTTTTCTGGCGGTGGTGAATTGGCGGACGGCAAAATGACTGCAACCAAGATAGTTGAAAATGCATTAAAACCAGGGTTTCGTGTGGTTATTGCAACACTTGCATTATTACAGTTAAAGCCTGTTGTTATGACCCAGTGGCTGGTAAATCCGTTTTTGGAATTTGGTTCTATATATACATCGCATATATTGTCTGAAATAAATGAAACAAATATCACTGCTAACAAGGTTGCATGCCCAGAAGATATTTTGACCAAGGGTTGGTTGACCAAAGATTCATGTGAATTTTTGACACAGCCAGTTGCAGATTTATCACATGCAAACAATCAGATTATAAAACGTGGTTTTGAATTTGTTACAAATGGCTTGCGCGGGTTGTTTACGATGGTGCCACATGGTGGCGAAGATTTTTTGAATTTATTGACAGGTTTAATACTGATTGCCACATTTGTGGGCAGTAATATTTTTATGGCGTTGCTGGTTATCCAAGGAATATTTAATTTTGGTGCGCAACTGATACTGTATCCATTTTATGTTTTGACATATGTTTTCAAAAGCAGTGACAAATGGTTCGATGTTTGGCCGGCGTTTTCTGGTGTGACCAAGGCATTACAACAATTGATTATAACAATGATTGCGTGCGCGTTTATTCTGTGTATAAATGTTGCGATTATACATGCGTTATTCAAGTGGAATTCATCTGTTTTTGTGGTTGCAGCAGGTGGCAGTGCCGTTACGAATCTGCCACAACAGGTCGCGTCGTCATCACTTGGATTTGGTCAGCATTCTGTACTGTGGTTATCTGCGATAATGACATTTTATCTGATGTTCAAGATATTTGAATTGACGAAAAAACAGTTGGATATGTATGTTGGCAAGGGTATGGACACATTGTACAACAATGTTACCAACGATACCAAGACATTGTGGACAAGTACGAAAAAATTAACAAAACAAATCGGTGAAGCAGCAGGTTGGATTAAAAAGAAATGAATGAAATGATGGTTTCTTTGACGGATAAAGTTATACAGTGTTGGGGCTGTGCTGTTTTTGATCGTCTGTTTCAGATTGTTTCTGTGGCAGCTGCATCGGTTTATAATAATTTTACAGGTTTGTGTTTTGTATTGTTTGGATTTTTGTTTACTATATTTATAATAAATGCGATATGGAAAAACATGCGCAGTGGAATGTCTGATCCATGGATGAAGGGTTCTGTTCAGAAAGTCATAATAAATTCTATTGTTGCCTTAGGATTGTTGGGAATGGGGGTAACCCTTCCACGTGCGGTCAGTACAATTATTTTTGAACCTGTTGCTCAGATTACATTATTGTATTCTCAGTCGATGATAAATACCACAGATGAAATTGTTTCTGAAAAGGTTACTTATGAACCAAAAGAAATTACACAACAAGGAATATACAGACCGGAATTGCGCGATAAAATTATTATGTTGATGAAGACAACTGTAACACAATTCCAGTCATATGTAAAACTTGGCCTTGCGGTAATGGATAACGCGTTTTCGTGGTCTGCATTATTGGGTGTTGGTGCGTTGATAAAGCATATAATTTTATTTCTTATCGGGCTTTATTTATCGTGGGGATTTATCAAGATATTTTTCAAATATTGTTGTTATTTTGCAGATGCGATAATTGCGATGGCGTTGTTTGCATTTTTCTTTCCATTATCATTGATAATGATGATTTTCAAAGATGCAAAAGAAGTTCCTAAATGGTTCGGTGATATTGGTAAAACAGTTGGTGTTGCCCAGATAAAGAATTTAATCAATGCAATTGTTACATTGGGATCTGTGGTTTTGACATATACGGTCATAATGGTAATTGTTGCCAAGTTCTTTTCTGCGCCTGGGGTGTCTGTAAATGGTTTGATGGACGCAATAACATCAGGTCAGATATATGCAGACGATTTGAATACTGAAAACTTACAGGCCATGACATTGATTAGTTGTATTGCATTGGTGTATGTATTGAATTTTATTTTTTCGCAAATACCGCAAATTACAAAAATGATATTGTCAGCATTTTCTGTCGAAGAAAATACTAAACATGCAGATCAGTTTGCAAATGATATGATGACATTGACCAAGGATGCATTTGATATTGCAGTCAAGGCAGGCAAGACAATTATCAGTGGTGGTGAATCCAAGGACGAAAAAAAAGGCAGTAAATAGTGTTAAAGGCAAAATTGATATTATTGGCTGTAAAAATCCTGATGTGGGCAATCATATTGGGTGTTGGAATATGGTATTTGTCGTCATCTTTGTCTGGTACATCTTTGACATATACCAGTGTTGATAACTTTTTAACGGCTGCAGGTGTACAAAATGGTGATATTACAACGGCAAATGGCTGTTTTATGTGTCGATATGTTGCTGATTTATTTGGTGTTCTGGGCAATGCCACTGATAAATTTTGGACAGCAATGTTGGATGCGTTATGGATACTGATGGTTGTTGGTTTTGGTGTGTTTTTATTTGTGCATGCGATTAAACATATTTATGATGCTGCCAAAGAAACATCCAAAGGTGATACTTCTGAGAAAAAAATTGGCTTTAAACCTTGGATTGATAAGGTTTGGAAACAGGCGTTGCGTATATTGATTGCAGGTGTCTTGATTGGTGCAGTCGGCATGGGTGGTACAGGAATGTTAAAGACCGTGTCAAATATTACGATACGACCTGTTATGTATATTGGTGCAGAATTATCAATGGCTGCAACTGGTATCAGTGATGCGGCGCAATGTAATGCGCTGGAACGCGTATCGATGAATTCAACAGATATATTAAATCCGGTATTACAACCGTTTATGTGTGTTGTGGGTAATATAAACAGTGTTATGTTGGCTGGTGCAGCTGGTGGTTTTGCGATGATGAATTATGCGTGGCTTGGTTTAGGTGGTGGGATGTTTACCTGGATTGCTGGTTTGGTATTAGTGTTGATGTTTTTAGTAATTGGATTTGATTTATTCTTTCAAATTTTGTCAGTTGTATTCAAATTGATATTTTTAATAATATTTATGCCATTGTTATTGGCGTCGTATGCATTTGAAGAAACATGGTCGGCGGCCAAAGGTTTGGTTGGAAAATCTGTTGATATGTTGGTATCCAGTGCTGTTCAAATTGTCGCGATTACATTAAAGGTCTTGATTATATATGCCACAGTATCTTACACCGCAGACACATTGTTCCCAGGCAAACAAGATGGTTACAGTGCATTTTTTCCACCGATGATGGGTATGTCGCCAGAAAATCCAGATGCGAAAACATTATCAGTTATGAATGTTTTTTCAACATGTGAACAAGTTGCCTTGGTTGATGGTGAAATGGATAAAGATAAATTCAAAGATTGTTTTACCGCGCGCAAGGCCGAAGTAGAACGCAAATACCCAGGTGCATTTGATTTCTTGAAAGATGGTTGGGATTTCTTGTTGATGATGGTATGTTTGTTCTTGTTGTATTACTATGCAATCAGTCCAAAAATTGATAAACTGTTGGTCAAAGAATCAAAAGAATTCTTTGATTTTGGTACATGGATAAAAGATTTGGGAAAACAAGTTTGGAAATTCCCGATTGATATGACAAAAAAAATAACAGATGCCATGGGTAAAGAATGATAAAATTGATGCAAAAATTTTTATCGAAACTAATGATTGCTGTTTTGGCGATTGGTATTTGTGCGCCTGCATTTGGTGCGTCTTCTAATTTACAGATTTCGTCTGGTACAGGAATGGCAGATATTGGTGATTTTGGTACATGGGCAACGGAAAATAATCGTAAATTATTTTTAGACAGTATAACATACGACATAGATCAGTTTCGTGGTGAATCCCAGAATCAATTGGTTTCGGATTATGTTCCTGTTGAAGCCAAGGTTGGCATGGCGTTCATGAATGCGTTTTCTTATATCGCAAACATTTTAGATTCTTCACTGGTGCGCTTTACAATAATTTTCATAATAATTATGTATGGAATTTGGATAGCTTTGGAATCATATACAGTAATTATTGGTCAAAACAAAGCCAAAGAAAAGGTTCTGGAAATTGGAAAAAATGGTGTCAAAGTTGCGATGTGGGTCGGGGTTTTGGCAGTTGGCCCAGCAGAAATATTTATGTTGTTGATTTCGCCGATTATGTACCTTGGAACTGTTTTTTCTGATGTTATATTGGATGCAACTGCATCTGTCGCAGGTATTGATTTGCCGGATACATGTTCTGCGATTCATGAATATGCGCGTGTGCATATTGAACCCCAAAACATAATTGATCCTGCCAGTGCTGCCAATATAATGTGCGTTCCAACCAGATTGTCCGGATTTTGTTTTTCAGCGGTTAAAATGGGTTGGAATTGGATAAATTATGGTTTTGGACACAGTGGATTTGCTGTGTTGTGTGGAATTGCATTTATTGGCGGATTTATTTATCTGGCATGGAAATTTGCATTTATGGCATTTGGTGTTATCGCGGAATTATTCTTAGGTATAATCATGTTGCCATTTACAGCGTTGACTGAAACAATAGGAAAAACAACATACAAGGGCATTACGGGAAATATTTATACAGGATTTACAAAATTATTCAGTGCGGAATCATTTAGTTCACAAATAGGTCGCTTTGTAAATGCAGCCTTGCACTTTATTGTATTGTCGATTGTTATTGCAATATGTGCGGCATTGCTGTCCAGCATAATTACAACAGATAATGCAGCCATGGTTCCAAAATTAGATGATCAGGGTTTTTGGGTTACGGCATTTGTGTCGGCGTTGACATGGTGGTTGGCCAGCAATGCGTCAAAATTTGCAAATGATATCGGTGGCAAGATTTCAACTGGAATTGGTGATAATCTGAAACAAGACGCGTCTAACCTGTGGCGTAGCACAAAAAGTAACGCCAAAACGATTGTTAAAATCATTAAAAAATCAAAATAGTCTATTTGTATCTATGCCTTGAAAACTGGAAAGTTATATTTTATACTTCGTATAACATGAAGATTCTAAACAGATATTTTTTGCGTCAATTGGTCGCTATTTTTATTATGCTGTTACTGGTTTTAACGGGGCTGGCATGGATGATGCAAATCATGTCTATGATGAAGTTTTTATTAAAATACGGCGTTGAATTGGACAGTTTTTTGGGTCTTACTTCATTGATGATACCGTTTATTGCATCAATTGTTATACCGTTTGTATGCTTTATCGCTGTTATTTTTGTATATAACAAACTGATTTCTGATAACGAAGTAACTGTTATGGCTGCGTCTGGGCTGTCGCCATTACAGATTGCAAAGCCTGCATTAAAATTGGGTATGATTTTGACTGTTTTGAATTTGATGTTAAACATATGGATTGTTCCACAAACTCAGGCATTGTTTTATGATATGCAGTGGAATATGAAATATGGTATGGCACACATGAAGTTACAAGAAGGTGCATTTACAGAAATATCAGATGGGCTGGTTGTGTATGTTGAACAGGTATCAGATCATGATTTGAATCAGATAATGTTGTCTGATATGCGTCACAATAATTCTTCAAATACAATATTTGCAGAAACTGGCAAATTGGTAACGACTGTTCGTGGTTTATCATTGGTGATGAAAAATGGTGCGTTGCAGTTCAGTGGTAATCAAACTGTTTCGGGTACATTTGATACATTTGATATGGATTTGAATGTTGTTGAAAAAGGTGCAGGTAATTCTTTTCGTGTTCGTCGTATACCGACAATGGATTTGTTGCGTGTTGCGTTTGATGCAAAAACACAGCGTCAACATAAAATGGTGTTAAACGAACTGTGTAACAGATTTTTAACACCATTGATGAATTTGGTATTGGCGGCATTGTGTGCGACGATATTATTGCGTGCATCATTATTACGTCGTCGTGCCAGTCTTGCACCTGCGGTTGCTGTTGGTGCGATGGCTGGTGTAATGGGATTATATATGACATTGACAAATGTTATTGGCAGTTTGACTGGGTTTGGTATTTTGGCAATTGGAATTTGTTTGTTTTTTGGGTGTATATTGATGATGTTGGCAAAGAAATGAAGAAGATATATTCGATTTTATTTTTTATGTATGTATTTTTTGCGTCTGCGCATGCATTGTCTGTTGATGTAGATGAACCGCGTTTAATTGTTGCGGATAAAATTGAATACAATGCCAAATCCGAAGAAATTAAAACAGTTGGCAATACAGAAATCACCAACAAATCTGGTCAGCGTATGACACTGACGGATTCATATATTTCTGGTCAGGGGTCTGCTGTATCTGGTAATGATATACAAATTTGGTTGGGTCAGCATGTGTTTGTTGAATCAGACAGCATTCAACGCGATGGTAATTTAACTATTGCGCATGATGCTACATTTACTGCGTGTGCAAATTGTGATTCTTATGGTGATGCATGGGATGTGTGGGCGCGTAAAATTGTTCACAATATGGATGAACGCATGTTATCTTTTTACAGTCCTGTATTTTATGCGTATCAGATACCTGTGTTTTGGTTGCCGTATATTGAAATGCCTGACCCAGGGATTGAATACAAAACAGGTTTATTGATGCCTGATATGGGATCTACGAACAAGATGGGAACACAAATAAATATCCCATTGTATATATCGTTATCTGAAACGCATGATATGACTTTTACATTTGGATATTTAACCAAAGAAAATCCGCTGTTACAGTTGGAACATCGTTTGAATGCAACTCATTCTGAATTCAGAACAACAGGATCTTTTACGCATAACAAATCTGGTGAAAATCGTTGGCATATTTTCAATGATGATATTATTGAATTGGGAAATAATGCGCGTGCAACGATATTCTTGGAACGCACATCCGATAAAACATATCTGCAAAAGTACGGATTTTATGATGCACAGCCGTATTTAGATTCTGGTGCGAAACTAGAAGTTTTTGGACAAAGCAGTTATGCTGTTGCAGATATGCACATATTCCAAGAATTGCGTGAAGCATATGGAAATCAAAATATTCCAGATGGTAATATATTACCAAATATTCGTGCGGTTCATCAAACTTCGCCTTTTTACAAAGAAACATATATGACATTTGGTGCTGATGTTTTGGGGATTTCTGGTGATGGCACATCTTCACAACGTGTAATTGGTGATGCCAGATTGGTCAGTCCATGGACATTATGGGGCGGTAACAGACTGACAGCCAGTTTATCAACTAGATATGATTTATATAATTTCAGTAATACAGAAATGGTAAACGTTGAATTGTATTCTGGGATAAAATCACGCTTTTTGCCAAGTGGGTATTTGGAATGGGGACTGCCGTTATTCAAGCCTGCGAATAATTGGACACAAATAATTGAACCGCGTGCCCGCATCACATTTATGCGCAGTATGGACGATGATGAATTTGCATTAAATAATGATTCTGCTGGTACAATTTTGACAGATTCTACATTATTTTCCGATAATCGTTTTTCTGGGTATGATTTATGGGAAAATGGAACATATGCAGATTATGGTGTTCGTTGGGCTGCATACAGTGAATCTGGACATAACATGGAAATATTCTTGGGGCAATCATATGATTTCACAGACAAAGAATCCGTTGACCTGAACAGTGGTTTCAGTGACGGTTTGTCGGATTATGTTGGTCGTATCAGTTATCGAAATTCAAAATGGTTAAATTTAGCATCTCGTTTCAGATTGGGACAAGACGATTTTGCATTGCGTCATATGGAAACGATGGCGAATATTGGTCGCAATGGTACATTCTTGAATATAGGTCATATTTGGTCAGATGATATGGGGGATGTTTTTTTGCGTGCAGGCGATGTAAACGAAGCGGTTGTTGGTGCAGGTGTTCAGTTATCAAATCGTTGGGCTGTTCGTTGGAACGCGATTTATAATATGGATATCGGCGAATTCCAAAGTCATACTGGTGGTGTATTTTACAATCATCCATGTTATTATATGTCTGTTCAATATCGTCGTGATAACGCGATTAAACAAGACTATGTTGGAACAACAACTTTCCAGTTCAAGATAGGGATGGCAATTGACGGTGTACAATATTAGTAAAAGGGAAAAGGAAAAATGTTAAAACTATTAAATATACTATTTATGACTATGTTTATGATGCCTGTGTATGGTGCGTCTGTTGTTGCCAATGTAAATGGCACGCCTATAACTGATGCAGATATTACAGCACGTACAAAATTGATGGCATTACAGGGAAAAACGTCTACTGACAATCGTCGTGTTGCGTTACAGAATATCATTGATGATAGTGTAAAAATTGCATATGCATCAAACTTTAATGTTGTCCCAGATGACAAAACTGTTGATAAAGAATTCAAGAAAATGAATTTGGGTGATTTAAGTACTTTGGAAACTCAGATGGCGAAAAATGCATTGCGTGCAGAAATTGCATGGCAAATTGTTGTGGCGCGTACAATATTGCCAACAGTCGATATTTCAACCGAAGATATAAATACAGAAAAAATAAACTTGGCACGCGAACATGGTTTGCCACTGGAAGTTACAATTATTCGTTTAACGGATATACCTGCGGATATTGCAAAGCGTTTATCAAAACCAAAATCGTGTGACGATGCGATGGATATTGCGGAAAATCTTGGTGGCGTGCCTCAGCGTTTTACGGCATTGCAATATGAACTGTCTGCTGATATTCGTGAACGCACAGCTGGTTTGGCGCATTTAACATGGTCGCCATTGCAAGATAATAGTGTATTGCTGGTATGTGAAACCAAGAAAACCAAAGAATATAAAGATTTGGATAATATAATCAAACAAAATGCACAGTATAAACAGGCAATGTTTTTGGCTGATCAACAGTTAAAACAATTGCGTCGTCGTGCAGTTGTTGTAATCAATGATGACAGATATAAATTATGAAACCAATATTATTTAATTTTACAGATGCAGAATTGGAACAGTATATATCAGAACTGGGGCAGCCGCGTTTTCGTGCAAAACAAATTCGTGATTGGCTAAATCGTGGCGCGCCTGATTTTGCATCTATGAAAAATATTCCAGAAACACTGCGTCAGAAATTAGACGAAAATGCATATACATTACCTGTCAAAATTGTAAAAAAACTGGAATCATCAGACGGTGAAACAACAAAGTTTTTATTGGAATTAAATGATGGTGAACAAATAGAATGTGTTTTAATGCGTACCACATACGGTAACAGTGTTTGTGTCAGTTCGCAGGCTGGTTGCGCAATGGGATGCAAATTCTGTGCCAGTACATTGTTGGGATTAAAAAGAAATTTAACATCCAACGAAATATATTCTCAGATACTGGTTGCACAATGGGAATTGCGTGCTGATATGTTATCAGATAAGCCAATTCGCCCAAATGGTGATGCGAATAATAATGATGTATCTCATATTGTAATTATGGGGACAGGCGAACCATTACAGAACACAGAAAATGTAATCAGTTTTATTGAGCGCGCAAATTCACAAATGGGGATTGGGTGGCGTCGAATAACTGTATCGACCTGTGGAATTGTTCCTGGAATTGATAGATTGATTGAATGGGGCCGTCCGATAAATTTAGCAATATCTTTGCACGCACCAACAGATGAATTGCGTTCACAAATTATGCCTATCAATAATAAGTATAAAATAAGTGATGTTATGGACACTGCATGGCGATTTACAGACCTGCATAATCGTCAATTGATGATTGAATATATATTGTTGGGGCGTTGTGATGAAAATGGTGAAACGGTTTTATATAATGCAACATTGGAACATGCACAGCAGTTATCAGAATTACTGCGTGGAAAAAATTGTATGGTAAATTTAATTCCATGGAATGCTGTCGACGAACGTGATTTTGCATCACCGTCTGGTAATGCCGTACACAGATTCCAAGATACATTGATTAAAAACGGTATTCATACGCGTATCAGACGCGAACGTGGGACGGATATTGGTTCTGCGTGTGGTCAGTTGCGATTGAATAATGCAAAAAGTAAGAAATAAAAATTCCCCGATTGGGGAATTTTTTATTATTTACGCAGACCTAACTTTTTAATCAAGTTTTCGTAATCTTCTGGATTGCGTTTTTTGATATAGGCCAACAATTTTTTACGACGATTTACCATCAATAACAAACCGCGTTTTGAATGGTTGTCTTTGTGGTTTGCCTTCATATGTTCTGTCAAATTGCGAATACGTTCTGTCAGAACAGCAACCTGTGATTCAACGGAACCACCATTGTCGTTTTCAGATACTTTATATGCCTGAATCAATTCAGACTTTTTTGTCTTTGTAATGGACATTATATTTCCTTTTTTTATTTTATATTGTTCGTCTTGGTCGCAAATTTCCGTCATGTACAGCGCCAATACCAATAAACAAATCATTGTTATAAACGCGACACAATCCATCATTTGCGGCAACTGTGATAAATCCACCGTTTTTATAAAAATAGGCATCTTTATCGGCCAGATTCAGAACCGGAATGTCCCCCAGTCCAAAATCCACCGGCATCAATTTTTCATCAATGCTGGCACTATTATTAAACAGATTTTCCAAAAAATCAAGTTTTACGGCATTTTTGATATCAAAGTCACCAGATAACGTGCGTCGTATCATATCAACAGTCGCAATTGTGCCACATAATTTTGCAATATCACGCGCGATTGATCGCACATATGTGCCACGACTGCAACGCGTGCGAAAATGCCAAGACTTTCCCTGTATACCGATAAATTCCAGTTCGTATATTTCAACATCACGCGGTGGAATTTCGATGGCTTTACCTTGTCGTGCCACATCATATGCGCGTTTGCCATCAACATGTATCGCAGAATACTGTGGTGGAATTTGTGATATTTTGCCAGTCAGTTTTGGTAAGACAGATATTACATCAAATTGATTTGGAACAATATCGTTGCGTGTAATTTCATGGCCTGTGATATCCAATGTATCTGTTTCAAAACCAAATTGCAGTGAAAATAAATATTCTTTTACATTTGGTGATATTTCTTCGACAAATGGAATCATCTTGGTTGTATCACCGATTGCGATTGGTAAAACCCCAGACGCCATTGGGTCCAGCGTACCAATATGCCCGAATTTTTTTGTTCCAATCATTCGTGCAATTTTGCCACCAGCTGTTCTTGAAAACAGCCCAGAATCCTTGTCCAAGATAACCCAACCCGATTTCATTTATTTAACTTTTTGAATGTTGTATTTCATAGATTCAATCTGTTTTATCCATTTTGCTAATTCTGAATCTTCAAATTTATCAACAGACGGATATATTTGTTTTAAATTTTTACTATCAATCACACAATCTTGTGCGTAGGCGGAATATTTTTCATGTACTTCTTCTTCTATTTTTATTGGATGGTTTAGTACAGTAATTTGTACGCCGTTATTTGTTTTAACAGCACTTTGACCGATATAGAAAACACGTCTATGAAAATTATTTGATTCCAAAGAAATTTCTTCTAAATCAAACTTAAAATGAACAGATACAGAAAAACCTTTTTCTTTACCACGCATCACACGACCAGTTAATTTATTATCGTTATAATATTCACGCAAATAATCATAGTTTTTAATATGTTCCAGTAATTCTTCTGGCGTATCAAATTTTTTACTGTTTTGTCCGTTTTTTGGATTAAAAACATATGTTGGTTTTACAATCATTAATTTTCCTTTTATTACCCAAACAGATTTAATTGTGGTGGCAGTTCGTCACAAACAGTATTCTTTTTGCGTTGTGTTGATTTTGGTGTGTTTTGCGCTGGTACAGACATTTCGTTGTTTTCCAGTGCCGCCAATACACATTCTGCGCGCGATACAACAGATGCTGGCATACCTGCCATTTTTGCAACCTGAATCCCATATGAACGATTTGCGATACCAGACACGATTTTATGCATAAATATAATTTCATTATTGTGTTCGCGTACATCAATTGTCAGGCATGTTGCATTATTCAAATATCCATTTAATACCAGTGCAGTCAATTCGTGATAATGTGTTGCAAACAGTGTGCGTGGACATAGTTCGTTCAGGTATTCCAATACAGATTGTGCAATTGCCATACCATCATATGTTGCTGTACCACGACCAATTTCATCAAATATTATAAAAGATCGATTTGTTGCACGGTTTAGAATGTTGGCAGTCTCGCTCATTTCAACCATAAATGTTGATTGTCCTGCGGCAAGATTGTCAGATGCACCAACACGACTGAACAGTTGATCGCAAACACCGATAGTTGCACGTTCTGCAGGCACAAAAGAACCCATATGCGCTAACACAACAATAATTGCATTTTGTCGCAAATATGTTGATTTACCTGCCATGTTTGGTCCTGTCAACAGTGCAACAGCATTTGTGTTCAGATTGCAATCATTCTTTACAAAATTATCACCAACACGACGCAATACAGATTCGATAACAGGATGGCGACCACCGACAATATCAAATGAACAATCGTCTGTCATATTTGGGCGAACCCATGAATATTTATCTGCAACAGTTGTCAGTGCGCACCACACATCTGCATCAGCCAATAGATCTGCGGTTGCCAATAGATCATCTGCGATACCGCGCACAGATTCGATGAATTCGTTTATGATTTCGGTTTCGATGCCAGCGGCCTTTTCTGCGGCACTACGCACATCGTTGTCTAAGTCAATCAGTCTGGTTGTTGTGAAACGCAAATTTCCAGCCATTGTTTGACGATGTATAAATCCAGATTCAGGTTGCATTAAAATATCGGCACGTGCAGCAGGTACTTCTATAAAATACCCCAGTATATTATTATATTTTATTTTAAGTGTATTTATACCTGTCTGATTGATGTATTCTGATTGCAGTGCAGCGATTGTTTCGCGGCCACCATGTGATAGCAATCGCATATTATCCAGTGCGACATCATATCCATCACGAATAACATTGCCGTCGCGGAAAAAAGTTGGTAATTCATCCGATAAAGCGTGTTTTAATTTGATTCCAATTTCGCTGTGCAGATTTACATTTGCAAACAGTGGTGCAAATCCTGCGTCCAGTTTAGCAGCAATTGTATGCATGCGTGGCAACGCGCATAAAAATTCAGATACATTGCGTAAATCGCGTGGGCCACCGCGACCTGATAACAATCTGGACAGCGCGCGTCCAACATCAGGAATGTTTGACAAAATACTTTCCATCATTGATTTGATATCTGGATTTAATGAAAAGTGCGAAATATGCTGTTGGCGCAACATAATTTCATTTATATCCCCCGATAAATTGCGTAAATATGCGCGCAGTTTTCGTGCGCCAGCCGCAGTGTATGTTTCGTCCAAGACATCAATCAAGCAAACGCCACCATCATTTATTGGCGTGTCTATTTCCAGACTTTTCCATGTTGAAGAATCAATTAAAAGTTGTTTGCCGGATTTGAATATGTACGGTGTGCGAAAAGTAATTGCGGCCCCGCGTTGTGTATTAAACAAATAACCAGCCAACAAACAAATTGCATTGTCCGAATTTTTAGAAACTTCGCTTGCGTTGATTGCGCAACCAAAAACGCGCGATACAACTATATCTATATCACTGCGATGATATAATTTTTCATACACAGGTGTAGACTTAAAAGCATCGCGAATTTTTTTAATTGTTTTTTCTTCGGCGCATCCGAATGGGAAAATTACTTCGGCTGGGTTGATTCTGGTTAAATCATCAAAAACTTCTGCGGATTGTCCGACAAAGAATTCACCGGTTGAAATATCGCAACCTGCAATATCGTATTGTTTGCCACCAATTGGCACAACAGCAATCAAGAAATTGGATTTTTTTGGTGCCAATAAATTGTCATCTGTCAGTGTGCCAGGCGTTAAAACACGCACAACTTGACGGTCGATGTATTTGTGTCCGCGTTCTTTGGCTTGGGCAGGTGTTTCCATTTGTTCAACCAATGCAACCTTGTATCCACTGCGCACCAGACGACCAAAATAGTTGTCTGCTGCATGCCATGGAATACCACACATTGGTATATTGTTGCCGTCGCCATCTGTGCCGCGTGCAGTTAAAACCAAACCTAATGCAGTGCTGATAGTTTTTGCATCTTCGAAGAATGATTCATAAAAATCCCCCAGCCTGAACATTAACAAAGCATCTGGGTTTTCTGCTTTCATATCGACATACTGTTGCATAACAGGTGTCAATTTACTTTTTTCTGCCACGACAAAATCCGTTTAATTAAAATTATGGGTTTACTTTCAAAGTTTCGATTTTAAGTTCTGCTTCTTTTAACAGTTGTTCGCAGTAAGCTTTTAATTTAATGCCCTGTTCGTATGCCACAACAGAATCAGCCAGTGGTAATTCACCAGATTCCATTTTTTTAACCAAATCCATCAATTGTTTATATGCTTCTTCGAAAGACAGCTTTGCATCAGTCATAAAAATCCCCTATGATTATACGGATTACGATACAAAAATAAAATCATATTTTCAATTAAAAATCCCCCAAGCGGGGGATTTATTTTTTTAGTTGTTCTTTGGGAACTTTACTGCGGCTTGTGCAGCAGCCAAACGTGCAATTGGCACGCGGAATGGTGAACAAGATACAGAATTAAATCCAACTTGATGGAAGAAGGAAATAGATTCTGGATCGCCACCGTGTTCGCCACATACGCCCAAGTGTATATTGTTACCCTTGGTTGCGCGTGCTTTCTGAACAGCGTCTTTGATTAGGATACCGACACCCAATTGATCAACAGATGCAAATGGATCTGCGACATATACGCCACGTGCACGATATTCGTCCAAGATTTTTGCTGTATCATCGCGTGACATACCTAATGTTGTCTGGGTTAAATCGTTTGTTCCGAATTCAAAGAATTCGCATGATTCTGCAATTTCGTTTGCCAAAACTGCTGCGCGTGGCAATTCAATCATTGAACCAACGGTGTATTCAACAGATTCGCCTTTTTCTGCGAACAATGAATTTGCAGTTGCATCAATTACAGCCTTGACGATATCGACTTCTTTCTTGGAACCGACTAATGGAACTTCGATTTCTGGGAAAACTTTGATTCCATTTGCTTTGCATTCCAATGCCGCAGACAAGATCGCGCGTGTTTGCATTTCGCAAATTTCTGGGTATGTAATTGCTAAGCGGCAACCACGATGACCCAACATTGGGTTTTGTTCATGCAATTGTTCAGCACGCTGTTTGATGAATTCAACAGATTTGCCAATATGCTTTGCTAATTCTTCGATTTCTGCATCTGTATGTGGCAAGAATTCATGTAATGGTGGGTCAATTAAACGAATTGTTACTGGCAGACCGTCCATAATCTTGAACAGTTCAACAAAGTCTGCTTTCTGATATGGTAACAACTTTGCCAATGCAGCGCGACGACCAGCTTCGTCTTCGGCCAAAATCATTTCGCGCATATCTTGGATGCGTGATGGGTCAAAGAACATGTGTTCTGTGCGTGCCAAACCGATACCTTCGGCGCCAAAGTCGCGTGCTTGTTTTGCATCTTTTGGTGTTTCTGCATTTGCTTTGACTGTCAAGGTTTTGATTTCATCAACCCATTTCATCAAAGTACCAAAGTTACCTGTCAATTCAACGGATACAGTTGGAATTTGACCAGCGATGATCTGACCTTTTGCGCCATCAATAGATACCCAGTCACCTTCGTGGATAACTGTACCATCTGTTGTTTTCAGTGTTTTTGCTTCGTAATCGATTTTAATGTCTGGTGAACCAGATACGCATGGTGTTCCCATACCGCGTGCAACCACAGCTGCGTGTGATGTCATACCACCGCGCGCAGTAATAACACCTTGGGCGGCGTTCATGCCAGCGATATCTTCTGGTGATGTTTCGATACGAATCAGCATAACTTTTTTGCCTTGTGCTGCCCATTTTTCTGCATCTTCTGCGTTAAACACAGCTTGTCCAACAGCAGCACCTGGTGATGCAGGTAAACCTGTTGCAATAATTTTCTTTTCTGCCTTTGGATCCAACATTGGGTGCAACAAGTGGTCTAATTGTTC
Source organism: Candidatus Enterousia sp. (assembly GCA_045613445.1). Taxonomy (GTDB): domain Bacteria; phylum Pseudomonadota; class Alphaproteobacteria; order Rs-D84; family Rs-D84; genus Enterousia. The sequence goes on from JAZLAZ010000026.1 coordinate 20,432, forward strand.
TGCACCGACACGCAAAATCGCTTCTTCTTTTGTCAGTAAGCCTTCTTCAACCATTTCAACGGCCATACGAACAGCTGCAGCTGCTGTGCGTTTACCGTTACGGCATTGTAACATCCACAATTTTCCATGTTCGATTGTGAATTCCATGTCTTGCATGTCTTTGTAATGTTTTTCCAGTTTTTCACGAACATCACACAATTCTGCATACACTGCTGGCATAACTTCTTCCAGTGACAATCGACCAGAATCATCTTTGCTCATTGGTTGTGGTGTACGAATGCCTGCAACAACATCTTCGCCCTGGGCGTTTATCAGATATTCACCATAGTATTTATTTTCACCGGTTGCAGGGTCACGACTGAAACATACACCTGTTGCAGAATCGTCACCAGAATTACCAAATACCATTGCCTGAACATTCACTGCTGTACCCCAGTCTGCTGGAATATTGTTCAGTTTACGATATGTGATTGCTTTTTTGCTCATCCAAGAACCGAATACAGCCCCGATACCCATTTCCAACTGTTTCCAAGGATCTTGTGGGAAAACTTTACCAATTTTAACACCGATTTCCTTGAACTTTTCGACCAAGTCTTTCAAATCGTCTGCTGTCAATTCTGTATCCAGTTTATAACCTTTTTCTTCCTTCATGCGTTCCAATGTGTGTTCGAACAAGTCGATATCAGCACCCATAACAACTTCACTGAACATCATGATAAAGCGACGATAAGAATCGTATGCAAAGCGTTCGTTGCCAGAAATTTTTGCCAATGCTTTTACAGTATCGTCGTTCAAACCCAAATTCAAAACCGTATCCATCATGCCTGGCATTGATACGCGTGCGCCAGAACGAACAGATACCAACAGTGGGTTTTCCAAGTCTGCAAATTTTTTGCCCATGATTGATTCAACATGTGCAATACCACTGCGTACTTGATCCATCAAATCAGCTGGATATGTTTGATTGTTTGCATAGTAATATACACAAACATCGGTTGTAACTGTGAAACCTGCTGGAACAGGCAATCCAACCAAGTTCATTTCGGCCAAATTTGCACCTTTGCCACCCAACAGATTTTTCATATCTGCCTGACCTTCGGCCTGACCGTTACCGAAAGTATATACCCATTTATTACTCATGGTTTCTCCTTGCGTTTAATTAAAAAAATGCCCCAAGATTGTGGGGCAGATATCACATAAAAGCAAGAAAAAAATCCATACTTTTTTGATTTTCTTCTTTTTACATATTACATGCGCATGCAATTGAAAATAACTTTGAAATATCACTGTCTGAACGTGAATTGATTATCACTGGGGCACGTGCGCCAACAATAACGCCACCAAAAATCCAATCGCCAAATTGTACCATTGCCTTGATTGTATTATTACCAGCTTCGATATTATCAAACAATAAAATATCTGCATTGCCTTGGATTGTTCCATTGTATTGTTTGATTTTTGCAGCATTTTCAGATACGGCGATATCAAATGATATTGGGCCACTGATAACACAATCTGAAATTTCGCCATTTGTGTTCATTTGTTGTAATGCAGCTGCATCGACGGTTGCCTGCATCGCGGGGTTTAATGTTTCAACGGCACACAGTGGTGCGACCAGTGGTTTTTGAATGCCCATATGGCGTGCCACAGACACAGCATTTTTTATCAGTTGTACCTTTTTATCTAAATCTGGATACATGATCATTGCGATATCTGTTAAAAATAGTTTGCGCTGTAATTTTGGTGAATATAATACAGATACATGCGATAAAATACCATCGTCCCTGATGCCTGTTTCACGATTTAATACAGCGCGTAAGATATCTGCGGTATGAATTAAACCCTTCATTAAAATATCTGCGTCACCGTTACGGACCAATGATACTGCCATATTTGCAGCATCTAATTCATTGTCACAATGAACGATTTTGAATTTAGATATATCGATGTTGTTTTTTTCTGCGACGGATTTTATTTGTTTTTCATCGCCGCATAAAATCGCGTTTACAAATCCTAATTGATAAGCTGTTACCAATGAAGATAAAACATTTGCATCAATTGCATTTGCAACGGATATTGTTCGCATTTTGTCTGGTCGCAAAGACAGTAATAATTTTTCAAATTCATTATTCATAATTATAAGTCCTAGAAAGTGATGCGCATCCCAGCAGATATAAATGGTGTTTCAGAAGTCGTTCCGCCAGAAATCCAACCGTCGACATTTTCGCTGTATTTATATCTGAAAGATGCAACAATAGTATGGTCAATAAAATCTTTAATATCATTTTGCCAAACACCTGTATCGGACAGCATGTATGTCAAAGACAGGCTATATTTTAATACATCATAACTGATACCTGTGCCAACGACAAAACCGTCTGAAATTTCACCAATTGGATTATGATCATAAATTGCGCGTCCTGTTATCCCAATCAGCCAACTGTTATATTGCATATTTATCCCCAAAGACATTTGCGCGCGCCAATCTGCTGTGACACCTGGGGTATAAATTTCGTTGTCGAAATTATCTGGTTTGTTCATAAAAGAAGTTCCAATAGAATATGCTGTTTTTAATTTTCCAGATGATTTTCGTAATTTTAATCCTGTATCAATTGCCCATTCATAATCATCTGTTATGCCGGATACAGATGCACCATATTGCAGACCGTCATTTGAATTAGAAGCCAAGTTTATACGCAATGAATTGCTGCGACCGGATGTTAATGTTGTATCTGCAATCACAGCGCCGTTTGGATGAATTTTTTCGTTATATAATGGTCTGTCATTTATACGCAGTCCACCAACATCAGGTAATCCTAAACCTAATTTTCGTGCGATTGAATCAGTGAACCCAAATTCAATTCGTCCCAATTGTTTCAGTTGAATAAAACCGAATGCTTCGCGGGAAAAATAACCTTTGTCCAATGCGTTCTGATCCAACGCATAAACCAATCCAAATTTAGTGTTTTCTAAATAAGAATTTGTAATTTGTCCGCGTACACGCCAATCGCCGATAAATACAGGTAATTCGATATCAGGGTCAATCATACCACCTGTTGCATATCCAGTTACTTTCAAGGAATTGTTTCCCAGCTCGTATTCAAATGCATTTGCGCTGTACGATGCACACAGGCCCAGCATCATCACAGCGACCATTTTGTAATTTTTTAACATATTATTTATTGCCTTCGCTTTCTTTCAAGATTGCATCGCGCAATTTGTTGTATGCGCGTTCTTCGATTTGTCGTACGCGTTCGCGTGAAATGCCATATTTCTGTGATAACGATTCCAGTGTTGCTACAGGTTGACGCAATTTGCGCGCAACCAATATTTCACGATCGCGTTCAGACATTTTTGCCAGATGTTTTTTTAGCAAATCATAACCACGGCGTCTAAATTCTATTTGTTCCAGTGTTTCCTCGATTGTGTCATGACCGTCTGTCATGTTTGACAGTATGTCTGTCCCACCATCTTCGGAATTTATTGGTGCATTCAGTGATAAATCGCGTGCACCAACGCGTGTTGCCATACGCGCGACATCTTTTTCTGGGACTTCTAAATAATCTGCAATTTGTTTTGTTTGTTCGTCTGTCAAGTTGTTGTCCATGATTCCCAGTGCGCGTTTTGCACGCGACAGGTTAAAGAACACGCGTTTTTGATTTGCAGATGTTCCGATTTTTACAATTGACCAGTTGTTCAGAATTGTTTCATATATTTCTGCCTTGATCCAAAACATTGCATATGTTGAAAATCTGAAACCTTTTTCCGGGTCAAATTTTTGTAATGCTTGCATCAGTCCCATATTACCACTTGCAATTAAATCACCCACAGGAATACCATAATTTTTATAATCATACGCCACAGATACAACCAATCGCAGATGGCTAGCTACCAATTTTTCAGCCGCGACTTGATCCTGATTTGTTGCCCATTGTATTGCGTATTCGTATTCTTGTTCTGCGGTCAGTACAGGTATTTTCTGAACGGTTTGTATGTATTGTGCCAAACCAGATTCGTCACTGACCCCGCGGGCAGCCACGATATTATTGTTTTTTGAAACCGGTAAAGTGCTCTTGATTTCCTTTGTCATAACTTTTATAGTATACCATAAATAAATAATTATCAAGCCACAGGAGAATTTTGTTATGGCAACAATGTTGGAAAGAAATAAAAAAGTCAAAGCACAGAAAAAAACATATTCAGAACATGCACAAGATGCCTTGTATCGCGAAGTATGGGAAGAAGTAAATAATGAAAAAACATTACAGTTTGTAAAGAAATATTCAAAACACATTATGGCGACTGTTTTGATTGTGTTGATAATTGCTACTGGTATTCAGATTGGTGTTCGTACGCATCGTGCAAATCAGATGGCGACAGCAACAGCATATGATATTGCATTGGCCAGTGGTGATGTAAATGCATTGGCAGCATTGGCAAAAAACACATCTGGTGCGACTGGGGATTTGGCAATGTTTCAGGCGTATATGCTGGACAAAGATGTTCAAAAACTGCAATATTTGTCTGAAAGTGCAGATACGCGCGATTACCGCGATTTGGCAAAGTTGCATTTGGCAGGCATTCAGGGTGATAAAATGACCGCACGTGAATTGGAAAAATATTTGTCAGATTTGGATACAAAAAGTTCGCCTTTTTATTACAGTGCTGCGTTGATGGTTGCACAGAAGTATTTGGCAGATGGTGATATAGAAACTGCAAATAAATGGTTGGATAAAATCATCAACGATTCAGATGCGCCGTCTGTGATTTCAGGTACAGCGCAGGGGTTGCGTTAAAATATTGGGGTTTAGATGCGTAAATACTTGTTGTTTGTTTGTTGTATGATTGCACTGGGTGCATGTGATAAACATGATCCTGTTTTGCCGGGGACGCGTATTGCAATATTCAACAGTTCAAAAATCACTGTATTAAATCGTGATATTTCCAATTTACCCGAATCGGCGTTTGCGATTGAAAATACAGAATGTAAATATACCCAAGATTCATCAAATGTTATCTGGGATGGTAATCGTCGTGTGTTTAGTGGTTTTGCCACAAATAATTCTGTATTATCGAATCAGCAACCGATATGCAGTGGAAAATATTTATATGCGGGTTTAACAACTGGAGAAGTGATAAAATTAAACCCAAAAACGCGTCAGATTATATGGATTGCGGATGTTTACAGTCACAGTAATTTAACAGGTGGCGCATCAATGGTCGATATTGTTGCACCGTTGGTATTGTATAATAATGCCGTATTTGTTGGTGGTTTGGGTAATGCGTTTTGTAAAATAAATGTAAATTCTGGTATAAAGCAATGGTGTCTGGATATCAGTGTTCCTGTGCCATTTATTATTGCTGGCGATTATGCATTTGTTGTATCGTCTGATAATTATTTATATGCGATTTCTGTAAATAATGGTGATATTTATTGGCGCACTGTTGTTGATAAACAAGTTGCACCAACATATGCAAACGGCATAATTTCTGTTGGAAAACAGCAAATAAGTGCTGAAAATGGAAAAATATTAAAATAAAACTGGACAAACGAAAAAATATATTATATTATTCATCCGCTGAAACAGCAATCGGGTGTTTAGCTCAGTTGATTAGAGCATCTCGTTTACACCGAGAGGGTCGGGGGTTTGAGTCCCTCAACACCCACCACGAATTTGTCCGCCACATGGCGGATTTTTGTTGCTGAAAATAAAGAGAGAAAAATGGCAGAAGAAAAAAAGAGTAAAGCAAAAGAATTTATAGATATGATGATAATTACTGGATTTGTATGTGTTTTTACTGTGCACTTGAATAGCGTATTCAAAACTAAAAACAAGTCAGAATCTGAAAAATTATTAAATGCAGAACAGGTAGTAAACAAGGATTCTGTTCGAACGGATTCAGTGCCGACGGCAAGTTTCGTTCGTTGTCAAATGCAACAACAAAGAACGAAATAAAAAACACCCAATTGGGTGTTTTTTTATTTTTGTAATTTTGAAAAATATAATTTAAAATATGATTGTTATGATAAACATAGGTAAATCTGAGGTATCGTTACCTTATAAGGAAATAAGGGCTTTGTATGAAAAAATTTTTTGAACTGTTTAATAAAAACTTAAAAACAGAACGCCTAGAACTGCGAATTTTAGCTCCAACGCTTGAAAATGCAAAATTAGTATGGAATGTGTTAAAAAATGAAAAGGCATCAGATTTTCAGTTTATACATTTTTCGCCAAAATATGATAAACCGCTACCTGAATCTCTTGAAGAAACATTGGAAACAATGAATAATTATGCAGAAGCCTGGAAAAATAGTGGGGTGATTTGGTATGTGTTTTTCAAAAAACAGTTAATTGGTTTTCATGGGATTTCATACAACAAAGAAGGCGATTCTATTAATGGTGGTAATGTTTGGTTTGTAAAATCCGCATGGGGGCACGGTTTTAACCGAGAAATTCATACATTTTTAGAAAAAATTGTTTTTGAAAAATTAAAGGCACATCGCATGGTTCGTCAGTGTATGTCGATAAATCAGCGTTCTCAAAAATCTATAGCTAGCAGTGGTTTTAAGCTAGAAGCGCGTTTGCGTGAATATGCAAAATTATCAGATGGAACATGGACTGATCATTTGATATTTTCAAAGCTAATATCAGAATATAAGAAATAAACACCGCCCGATTGGGCGGTTTTATTTTATCGTGTGTTAATATTAAAAGTCATATTTTTTTGTTTGTTTTCGTTTAATTTTTCAGCAACAAATTCACTTATTTTTTTGTCTATTAAGCGAGCCTCTATTTCAAAAATATGATTGTAATTAGCTTCTTTGTCCTCATTGGCTAATTTATAGTTTTGTAATTCTTTGTTTATTTCTTTTGAGGATATAGAAGATTGACGTGTTGCTTGTAAATAGTGTGTAAACTCATGAACAATTTGTCCTGTTACACCACGTTCAGATAAATCGTTGAAGAAGATAAACATTGGTTCATCTGTTCCTAGCACCTCAAGCATAATCTGTGAATATTGTGGGGTTAGATTATTTGAAAAAAAGCATGCTTTTATTGTTTCGTATTTTATATTATGTTCGTATGCGAATAATATTTTTGGTTTTATTCGGTGGTCAGGAAATGTATTTAATAATAATTCTAAAGTTTGTTTTACATATTGTTTCCGTACATCATAGGATTGTGTATGCCAATTCCTTAATGTGTCTTGATTTTGAATAATATGTTGTTCCAGTGTTTTTTGTATCTTATCAATCAGTAAATCTGCAGATTCAATATGTGTTTTTCTGTCAATAACAGATAAGATGCCTTGTTTCCAAGATGTTATTTTATGTTTCATATATAAAAAACCTATGTAACATAAATTATACTACAGTTGATTAACATGTAAAGTTTTTTTATTTTTGTAATTTTGAAAAATATAATTTAAAATATACCTGCTATGAAATACAAAGGAGAAAACATGAAACATCTTGTATCATTATGTGCGGTTTTAACATTGGTATCTGCATGTACAACAGTAAATCCATATACAGGTCAAACCCAAACAGCCAAAGCAACATGGGGAACAGCAATTGGCGCAGCAACAGGCGCATTGATTGGCAGCGCACACAGTGGCAAAGATGCATTGATTGGTGGATTGGCGGGTGCTGCAATCGGTGGTGGTGTTGGGTATTATTTGGATGCCCAGGCGGCAGAACTGCGTGCAGAATTGGCGTCCACAGGTGTACAGGTTGTTGAATCAGATGACAGTATTCGATTGATTATGCCTGGCAATATTACATTTAAAACAGATTCAGCAGATATAAATTCATCTTTCTATCCTGTATTAAATTCTGTGGCCAAAGTGTTAAATAAATACAGTAATTCAACAGTACTGGTATCTGGTCACACAGATAACACAGGCAGTGCAGAATATAATTTGAATCTGTCAAAAATGCGGGCACAATCAGTTGCTGCATATCTGAAGGGGCAGGGCGTAAAATCAAATCGATTTGAAGTTTTGGGAATGGGGTATTCAAATCCAATTGCATCAAATGATACAACAATTGGTCGTGAACAAAACAGACGCGTTGAAATCAAAATTATTCCAAATAAATAAAAAATCCCCAATTGGGGATTTTTTTAGATATCTTCCAAAATATATTTTAATTCCATCATATCATCTGGCAATTTTGCTTTGAACTTCATTTTCGCGCCAGTTACAGGATGGATAAATTCCAAAACTTCTGCATGTAACATTTGACCATTGTGAGTTTTCAAAAATTCTAATAAATCTGCATCTTTCACAGTCCCAAGTTTTGCAGCACCACGACCATACAGCGGATCGCACAAGACAGGAAATCCATGGACAGACAAATGTACACGAATCTGGTGAGTGCGACCTGTGAATAATGTGCATCGCATTTGTGATATGCCCGCGCGTGACCATGCGTTTACAACAGATACTTCGGTATGGGCTGGTTTGCCCCCAGATTTCACCATTGTCATTTTTTGGCGATTGCGTGAAGAGCGGGCAATGTTTCCAGTGATATCTGCTTCTTCCCAGTTTGGAATTCCCCATACAAACGCGATATATTTGCGTGTTAAATCGTGTTCAGAAAAAGTTTTGACCAGTCCACGAAATGCTGTGTCTGATTTTGCGAACACCATAACGCCACTGGTATCTTTGTCCAGTCTGTGTACAACGCCAGGTCGCACATCGCCGCCCAACGCAGACAGATGTGTGTGCGCCAAAATATTTTGCACAAATGTACCTGTTTTGTTGCCAGCAGATGGATACATAACAATTCCGCGAGGTTTATTTATAACAATGATATCATCGTCTTCGAACAAAATATCTAAATCAAAATCCGCAGATATATTTTCTGTTGCGATGTCAGTTTTGATGTCTGGGATTTCGACAACAAAAATATCGCCAATACGAATTTTTTCAGAAAACTTTACCGTACTTCCGTTTGATCGTGTTACATTAAATTTTTGAATTTCACTGCGTGAAAATTCAGGCATGTTTGCTGATAAAAACTTATCAACCCTTACAATTTCATCTGTATCAGATACTGTAAATTCACGAATTTGTACCATAAAAAAACCTTACTTATATTCTTGCCAATCTGGACCCACCGTGCAATCAGACAAATCAATTGTCAATTCACGCCCTGTGCCTTTGGGGGTGCATGTAATTATACCTGTTGTTGTTTGGTCGTCTGCATCGCGTGATGCGTTCATGTATGCAAACTTGATTTCGGTTGGTTCTGCAACGCATGCGATACGCAAATGTTCATGGTTTTGTCTGTTTGGTCCGACCCATACGCGTACACCGTCGCCCAAACCATAGCATGGAAACCCGTCCAGATAATATAAAACCAAACCCTTTTTTACCAATTTTGAATCAGAAATAAAAGTTCCGCGATATTCTGACAGTGTCAATCCAGTTACAGCTTCCCAATCTGTGCTGGTTGAAAATATGCTGATTCTTGGTTGTGGTGTGCTGTCTGCTGCAAAAGTTGTATTTGCAACAAAGATGCCAAACAAGGCCAAAATTATTTTATTCATTTTTTTGTATCCTGTGCTACTTCAAAGTTCATCAGTTTTGCAGAAATTTTTTTTACGCCATATGGTTGCTGTGCCAGCATGTGATTAAATTTTACTGACGCGCCTGCATCCAGCAATGTTGCCGAAGGCATAAATTTTTGTTGTGCCAATACTTTTCCATTTTCATCAGATGAAATAATCAACAAATCAGGGACACCATAAATCTGGTCAGAAACATTTGTTACTGTTCCATTGACAACGATATGTTTTACACCACTTTCATCAGTTGAAGTAGTAATGTTTTCAACAGATGCAATCAAAGGTCCCATTGTTGCTTTTTTTGCCTGATGTTGTGTGATAACGGCAATAGTAAATATTATCGCAGATAGCAATGCACAAAGTGATGCAAAGAACATCAACCACGCATTTTTACGATTTTCAATCACAACGCGCCATGTATGGCCACAAATTGCACATTTTACTGGTGTGTTTGGTACACTGTCTATGTTGTATTCTGTTTTACAAAAGTCGCATTTAATTTTCATGTCTTTATATATACCATAAATTATTGTAATTGCAAATTTTGATATTTTGCGCGTACGCGTTGTTGAATTTGTGTAATTGCGTTCATAAAGTCAGCAACTGTTGCATTTTTATTTGTTGCGACTGTTCCAAATATTTGTCCTGCATATGTAGAAGCATCGCCTTCGGTGATGTTTGCCAGTGTTGCCATACGATTTAATTCAACAAAAGATGCGTCTGAAAAATGTGCGTTACTGGATTTAGTGTCCCAAAAATATGCAGAATTAGTTGAATCTTGAATTTTGTCATATACATGTAACATTGGCGTCATAGAACCAGCAAATCCGACTGTTACAAATATGGCACTTATATGACCGCCTGTCATATCCAAGGACTGATTTATTTTCATTGTTGAAATACCATCTGTTGTATCAACATACAGTCCGCCCAGTGTTAAATTAGATACCCATAAATTTTCAGCGGTCAAAGAAGAAAATTTTGCTGTATCTGCCAGTGAAAAATTACCATTTACCTCGATTGTTTTTGCGTCTGATGATATCATACCAGAAACGACGGCATATTTACTGTTATAAACATTATCGATGTTTGTTCTGTTTTGGAATATTAAATCGCGTACTGCAATTTTGCTGGCGGATATATCTTCGGTAAAATTAGCGCGATTTATATCAAAGAATTTTGCGTTTATTATATCATGCCCAGCCATATTTAATGCGGATAGCATTTGTGCATCGTCTGGATTTTCAGATGGTAAACGCCACAAATATGATGCAGTATCTGTTTTTACATTTGTTGTTTCAATAATACCGTTTTTTATATTTGTCCCCAGTTCGATTGCGTCTGTATGCCAAGTGCCAAAAGATCCATATGCATGTGTTTCATCAATAAAGCCCATTGACCCCCCAGACATGTTTACGATTTCGCGCGTTCGTATGGGGGTTATATCATCAGATGCACGTACTATAACGCCTTGCAATGAAGCCCCATTTATTGAATCTGATGTTTTTAATATTCTGATTTGATATTTTTCATCGCCATCTGCCAATATTGAATCTGGTAATCCGTATTCTGACAAATCAGATAAATTTACGCGAGTTATATTCCTGCCGACTGTTTTTAATAAATCTTCGCGATTATCGACGATATGCCTTTCCAGTGCATCTTGTATTAAATGCATCTGGTTGGTTATTGCGATATTTTCAGCGCGTTCAACAGTCTTTTGATGATATTGAAATATGAATGGTATGATGACAGCAGCCAATGCAATACTAAGCAGCAGTTCAACCAGCATACTTCCACCAGAATTATTTTTTATTGCAAAGATTTTTTTATTATGTTTCATGTTTTTTCTACTTGTAAGTTAGCTGCCATCCGTATTTTGTAATGGCATCAAACTCGTCGTTTGCTGGCATGTTTGGTCGATTTGCACGATTTATTTCAAATTTTGAAAACAGCGGTGGTCTGGTCGAAGGAAAAACCCAATTACCAATTCGCAGTGGTGGTGTTGTTGACATCAACAACTCGCCAGATATGGTCAAACCAAAGTCGTTATAAAATATCATTTCTTCACATGATACAAATGGTGTTAAAACATTGCTGGCACTGATACTGGTAAAGCCGTCAACAGAACGCGAAGAATCCGATTTAACAATCATGTTATTAGCAACTTTTATAGAGTTTAATATATTCGCTTTATCTGTTATAATTCGCCCAGTTGTTGTAAATCCAGAACCGTTCAGGTTATCTGCGTACATGTTTTTGAATCCATACATGTCTCCAGATACGCGCAAACTGTCAAAGTGTACATCTTCGCCATCCATATTTGCACCAGATGAAAAGTAAACATTTTCTGCAGAAACTTCATCTGCACTGACAAATACTGCATCTGCGTTTGCAATGCGCGCAGAACTTGCAGTGGCTGTTGCAACATTGTGAATATGGTGTTTATTCATATTCAAATCGCGTTGCATAACATTAAAATCATCCTCGCCAGATGTTGCACGATGCAGGTATTTAGAAGTGTCTTCGCCAGATATTGTTCGTGTAATTCTGTATATTAAATCACCGGTTTTGAAATCGGGTGCTGCGACAGCCCATGTATTGCCATATGCGATACCGTCATCGCCGACAACTGCTGCATCAGAACCGATATGTTTTGCGATTTGGGACGCGTGCAGATAAGAATCATCGATTTTGAATGCCAGATATACATCTGTCATACTAGTACCAATAACAGGATATTTATCAATGAACCCAGCAAATGCGTCTGGAGAAATTGTTGCTAAATCAGCATCATCTAATTTGATTTGTACTGTATCAGGCCATTTATCTTGATTTGTGCGAACAAAGTTCAATACAGAATCATGTGTTGAGATTATAGCTTTGGCGATTGCGATGTCGCGCAAAGTCTGATTGGTCTTTGTCATTTGTTTGTAAACAAACGGGGTTGCCAGTGCGACAATTGCCATTGCCAACAAGACTTCGGTCATGCTGGCACCACTATTTTTCGTGTCAAAAATTTTTGTGTTAAATACAGCCACTGCCACCTGCCATTAAACATTTTTTTATATCGATTCTTTTTTCAATTCGTTGCCAGTAAACATATTGACATATCAAGTACTGTGACAAAGACTGTTTGTTATACACGCCTTCCAGTTCAGTAATGATTGATTTGCAATCGATAGTTGAATCATCATCTGATTTGATGTCTTTTATAATTTTGAATGCATCATTATTTATGTCTGAAATCAATACATCTGGTAACAATGATGTGCCTGCAGGTCTGATATCTAGTATTACTGCTCCAGATTGTCCATTGTTTAATGCGCCAGATGTTTGGTCGCGCATAGTTATATTTGAAGTGTATAATGTTCCTGTTTCAATGCCCGATTTTGAATTATATGTCAAAGTATCTTCATCAATATAAACATCTTGTCCGCGTGTTGTTATCAGGTACGAAGATATGTCCAATCTTTCTGTGCTGAAATTGATATTGTTTGTCACAACAGAACCGCGTATATTCCAATTCGCAGGTCCCGTAAAAGAAGTGTGTCCTGCGGTCATAGACAAATCATGAATTGAAACATCAAATGCTGTAAAATTACCAGTATCACCCAACATAGAAATTGATTTAACATTTGCAGTATCTGTATACAGCGTGCCGCGTGTCAGTGTCAATGCAGCTTCACCTGTTTTTGATTGAAATACACTTTTTTCTGCATTTATCTGTTTGATTTTGTTTCTTGCTTTTTTACCAGATTCTGTGCCAGATACAGACAATGTTCCAATTTCTGCGGATTCAAAATCACTGCGTACAGCAAATAAATTAGCAACATTATTGATTGAAAAATCACCCATGTCTAAATCAGTCAAGAAACCGCTGTTTTCAAGATTTGTTTCATTTCTGCGTACAACATCGGAAAAAATATCATTCAGTTCAATTCCGATATCAATCGCATCATCGTTTGGTGCTGCATAAAAACCAATTCTGCGTATCAGTTCCGCTTGTTGCAGTCCAGACAGCTTGCCACCTGTCAATTTAAGGTATGCAGATATCACAGATGGTGTTTTATGAATAATCAGTGCAATATCTTGACCCATTGGTGTTCTGGGAACAAAACCCAGTGGCAATCCATAAGGCTCCAGTATGTCTGCAAAATCATTGCCTGCAATAACGGTTGTATCATAAGATAGATTTTTTGAATTTTCACGAATAAAAATTCGTGCGGCTGTTTGTGCTGTTTCGATCTGACGCGTGGTTGCGAACATGCGTGTGTCAATATTTCTGTCGTTTAATTCGCGCGACAATATTGGGATAAAAGCAAATATCAATCCCAGTGCCAGCAGTGCTTGCAATAAAAAGTTCCCGCGTTCTTGGTGCAAAATGCCCCCTCCTACTTATGTACAAGCATAGCAACAGAAAAAAATTATTGCAATCGCTTTTAAGATGATTTAATATCAATTCCGTTGAGTTTGATGATGTGTAAAAACGCATCGTCGCAGATAATTTCCTGTTAAAAAGAAAAGATATGCAAAATAAGAAAAATCAATCTTCTGTTGGACAGATGATTCAGCGTTGCCATAAGTGGCGTCAAAAAAGAAAACAATACATTGATCAAGCGCGTCAGGTATCTGATGAAATTGAACGTGAACGCTTGTTGCAGACGGCGGAACATTATGGACGTATTGTCAGTGCAGAACAAGAAAAAATAGATTCAATACGCGATCCAAAAGAAAAAGCTGCTGCCGAAGCCGAAGTTTCTGCTGCTGAAAATGCCGAAAATGCAGATGACGAAGAAACAGGGTTTCCTGATTTTATAACTAATTTGAACTAATGATTTAACGCATCTGTTTAGATGCGTTTTATTTGTTGAAATTTCAGGTTGTTTTGCTATGCTACACCAAAAGGAAGATTACAGCATGGATACGAATTATACAGTTTTAGCGCGCAAGTATCGCAGCCAAGATTTTAAGTCACTTATCGGGCAAGATGTTTTGGTTAAAACATTGACAACTGCGATTGAAACATCGCGTATTGCACACGCATATATTTTTACGGGTATTCGTGGAACTGGTAAAACCAGTACTGCGCGTATTTTTGCCAAGGCGTTAAATTGTTTGTCTTCGGATCGTGCAACTGCGACGCCATGTGGAACATGTGAAAATTGTCGTGCAATTGCTGCGGGTCAGCATATTGATGTTATGGAAATTGACGCTGCGTCACATACTGGTGTTGATAATATGCGTGATATTTTGGATGCTGCGCAATATCGTCCAACAAATGGTCGATACAAGGTATATATTATCGACGAAGTTCATATGTTGTCGACATCTGCATTTAACGCATTATTAAAAACACTGGAAGAACCTCCTGCACATGTAATATTTATTTTGGCAACCACAGAAATCAGAAAAGTACCGGTTACAATTTTATCGCGTTGTCAGCGATTTGATTTGGCACGTGTTTCGATTGAAACATTGAAAAAGCACTTTGCATGGATTGCACAACAAGAAAATATTGAATTGACTGATGGTGCAAATGATTTGTTGGCGCGTGCTGCGGATGGTTCCGTTCGTGATGGATTATCTTTGTTGGATCAGGCGATTGCACAAACAGGTGGCCATGTTGACGAAGCGGCAACACTGGATATGTTAAAACGCGCAGATCGTGTTGTTGTTGTTGAATTGATGAAAACTATATTATCTGGTGATGTTGCTGCTGCATTGGACAAGGTTGATGCGATATACAACAATGGTGCAGATTTATCAATGTTGCTGACGGACATGATGGAATGGACGCATTGGGCAACACGTATGCATCCTGCGTTACATGCTGGTGCGACAAACAATTCGCCGTATACAGCGGATCAACGTGAACAGATTTTGAATATCAATTCGCGAATATCTGTGAATACATTATCCAGAATATGGCAGGTTATGGTTGCAACTGTCCCAGAAATGCAGGCTGCCAGCAATCAAAAGCAGTGTTTTGATATGTTTATTATCAGGTGTATGCACATTGCAGATATGCCATCGATACCCGAACTATTAAAACAGCAAGAATCTGAAAATCGTGTTCGTGATGTAAAAAATATTTTGGCGGACAGAATATCAAATACACCATCAGAACCTGTGCGTCAAACATTGTGTATAACATGTGCAGCTGATTTGGGTTCTGCGTTGCAGTCAACCAGGGAAATGCTATTATATTCTTATTTTAGCAGTAATATCGAAGTTTCTGAATTGTCAGATGGTGTGATTAAATATTTTGATCGCAAAGGCGATGCAGATTTTGCACATAAATTGTCTGTGTGGTTATCTGATAAAACTGGTAAAACATGGGTTTTAACAAAACTGACAGAATCAACAAATGCACAAACAATCTCTGAACAAAAACAAGAAGAGTTGGAATCTGATCCATTGGTTGCCAGTGCGATGAGTTTGTTTGAAAACGCAGAAATACTAGGGGTAAAATAATGAGATGTGAATCTGGTCGTTCTTTGATTGAAGTTATCGGTGTAATGGCGATTGCTGGTGTTATGACGGTGTCTGCGTTGGGTGTGTATAACATGTTGCGCGCAAACCAGGCACGCAGTATTGCCAGTATTGAATTAAAACAGATTGCAGAAAACACAAAACTGTTACTAGAAATGCGTGGGTCTTATGACGGTGTTTCTGTCAATTATTTGATTAAATCCGGTGCGTTGAAATCTGACAAAGCCCCATTGGGCGGTGATGACTGGTCTGTGACATCGGGTTTTGATGGATTGACTTTTTCGATAAATCTGGTTGATTTAACAAATGGAGAATGTAATTATTTTGCATCTAAAAAACCGATATGGGCTAAAACCCTATTGGTAAACGGATTTGAAACAGATGTTTCCAGCAACTGTTTTGACTCTGATACGAACCAGATATCATTTATTGTTGAATAATGAAATTATGTAAAATAGTTTCTTTACTGTTTTTATTATACGGATGCGTTTCGTACAGCAGTCCGGATCGTGCTACATGGTCTGCATACTTGCACGGGGCCAGTTTTACAGATATGACAGAAATATCGCGTGTCGCAAAACGACCAGTCTATCTTGGTGCGGGCGGACAATTGATATCATCTGTTGTTGATTCTGATGGAAAAATGGAATACGGGGACAAGGTGTCAAACGATAATTTATTAGCGCGTCAGTATATGTCAGCATTGGAATACGAACTGTATGATGCATTACGCAAACCCGGGATTTCTGTTCAACGCGCTGGTACAGATGTTACGATTATTTTAGTGCGCGATGCGATAATGGAACTGTCTGTTGCGGATATATCGCAAACAGGCGATGATACATTAAAAACAATTGCGAAGATATTAAAGAAATACGACGCAACTTTCTTGGAAATTGCGGGCTATACAGATTCAATGCGCGATAAAAATGCGGCAAATGCATTATCACTGGATATGGCACAACGCGTTGGTGTTCATTTGTCACAACACGGTATAAATACTGCGCGTATGTTCATTGTTGGTCGTGGTGCTGCGCGTCCAATTGCTGCCCAGGATGATATTGGTCGTTTGACCAATCGTCGTGTTGAAATCAGGCTTGCGCCAGCAAGATAACTTTCCCTTTTCATTTTAATTTTTTATTGTTATAGTGTTTGCATAACAAAACACAAAAAGGATGGAAAATGGTAAAAAAATCAAATGAACAATCACCTGTTAAACAGTATAAAAAGGCTGGCATAATTGCTGCTGCGGCATTGGTTGTTGCGGTATTGGGTGTATGGGCTGTGTCTGCATTAAATTCTGAAAAGACAACACCCGTATCTGCTGTTATCGAAGAAGTTTCGGAAAATGCAGCCAATGGTGCAAACATGCGCATTGCGGTTATTCGTATGGATGCGATACAATCAGACGCAAATGTGTTAAAGAATTTGCGTGAACAAAAAGAAAAATACGAAAATAAATTGCGTGATGATTTGACTGCGCAGCAGAAAAAACTGGAAAAGGAAAAAGCAGAAATTGAAAAATCGCAGGATGTCTTGTCCCAAGAAGCGTTACAACGTCGCGTAATTGACTATCAAAACAAGGTTACAAAGTTGCAACGTGATTTGACAGAACGTGCACAAAGTATCGAAGCGTCATATCAAAAAGCGTTGAACACAATTCAAACAAAACATTTGGATCCAATTATCGAAGGTGTAATTGATAAAAAGAATTTGTCTTTGGTAATTGATGGTCGTATGGCCCGCATGGGTGCGAACACTGGTGATTTAGATATTACAAACGAAGTTGTCAAAGCGCTGGATAAAAAAGTATCCAAGGTTAAAATGGAAACACCAAAAGGTTTCTAAGTAAATCCCCCAAAACGGGGGATTTTTTATTTTATCAGCATACTGTTTTAAATATATTTAATCAGTATTTCGCCGATGATAAATGATAATACTGAAACGATTGTGCATATTGCTAACATTTCCAGTGCGTGGCGCAGAAATGGTTTTTTGTGTGCGCGATAAATACACCAATTACAAACCAAGATAATTATAACAGCAACTATAAAAGATACTGTCAGCGCAACTGTTGGAATTGTAATCAGAAAATACGGAATCAGCAGCAATATGCATGTTCCGATATATGCAATGCCTGTTAAAAATCCTGATGTGATTGCGTTGGGGTTATTGTTTGTTTTTTCTGCCAGATAATTTGATGCACTCATTGACAGGCCTGCGGCCACAGATGCGATTGTTGCGGAAACGATTATATTATACCTGTCTGCCATTGCAAAGGTTAGGCCTGCAATCATGCCGGTCAAAGATACCAATGCGTCATGCATCCCCAGTACAATTGCAGATGATTTATACTTTTGTTTCATAAAATGATGCTAGCACACAAGATGTTTACACAGCAACAGGAACAAAAGTCGGAAAATAAATAACAAAGGCTTTTATTGCATTGTTTTTTGTGATATAATAAACACCAAGAAAATGAAAAAATTGCTGACTTGTTTTTTTGCAATTACGATGTTTGCACCCAGTGTTTACGCGGCTGATGGTGCTGTTTCGCGTGTAATTCCAACGGGTGAAAATGTAAAGGCTGGAACGACACATTCTATGTCGCGTTCATCTGTTTCGCGTGTTGCGGTTCGTGATGTTACGCAAACACAGTCTGCAACAGAAAATAATATTCGCAGCACAGTATCACGTGTGTTTGCTGGTACACCTGCATCAGATACGGAAACGACAAAAAAGACTGTTTCTCGTGGTGGTGTTATTGCACGTCAATTGGGTATTGAAAAAACATCTGGTCGCGGATTGGATGCGGCGGTAAATACGGTTGGTCGCAATGAACGCGTTTCATCTGCCAGCATAAACAGCAATCCATCTGTTCGTCGTGCGGGACTGGTTTTGCGCCCAAGTACAGCAGAGGTTGGCGGTCGTGCCACAATTGGTGATACAGGGGTTCAAACAGGTTCAAATGTTGATGAACATGTGCGTTCTGTAAAATCGCGTGCAAGTAATGTTGCTGTCACAGCAGAAAGCATTCAAAATGCCAAAGAAATTCTGGAAAATACGGCTGATTTGAACAAATCTTGCCAAGAACAATACAACGAATGTATGGATCAGTTTTGTGCAGTCGTTGATGCAAATCAAAAGCGTTGTTCTTGTTCGTCAAATATTACAAAATATGCCAAGGTTGAACAGGCGGTCAAAGATGCAAATGTTCAGTTAAATGATGTTGCACAACGTATTCGTTATGTTGGTTTATCTGCTGATGAAATTCGTGCCATTATGACCGAAACTGAGGCCGAAGAAGCGCTGTCTGGCACGCGCGATACATCTGAAACACGTGATATGTTGACTGAAATAGAAAAATTGATACGCGACCCAAAATCATCAACGACATCATATTCGTCTGGCGACACTGGTTTTGGTTTGGATCTGGATTTGGATTTTTCATCAGACAGTGCAGATATGTTCAGCCTAGATTTCTTGAATACAGATAACAGCAGTAATTTATCTAACTTGCGTGGTGCAGAATTATACAGCGCTGCGAAAAAGCGTTGTAACACTGTATTAAATGCATGTAAACAGGCAGGGTCTACGACCCAGCAAATTACTGGTAACTATGATCTGGCGATTGATAAAGACTGTATTGCATATGAACAAGGTCTGACCAAGATGAACGAAACATTGGTTGGTAATGTTCGCAGTGCAAATTTAATGTTGCAAAAGGCGCGTTTGGCAGTATTGCAAAATAAAAATCAATATGATGCCAAGGGTTGCATTGGTGCGCTGGAAACATGTATGACAGATGATATGGTATGTGGCGAAGATTATTATAAATGTGTTGATCCAACCAAACAATATATCGATGAAAACGGTAATGTTGTTTTGGGACAACGAATATCGGATATAACCGCATTTATGTCAACATATAATAATGCCGGTATAAATCAGGCATTCTTGACGAATGCATATGGAACAACTATCGATGAAACTAGTTGCAAGAACAATAATGATGGTCGTTGTGTTGTAAAATACCTGTTGACCAAGATTGGCACAGGACAAAAGGTTACAGACGAAGGATTGTGTCGCGCTGTTCTGGATAAATGTCAAAATTATACATATGATTCCGAAGGTAAGTATAAACCATATAATGATATTGTTGTAAATTATGTACAGCGTGCGATGGTAAATATTCGTGCTGCACAGTACAACATTATTTCTGATTATGCGTCCAGTTGTATGGTTGATATTGCAAATTGTTATAATCAACAGGTAACACAGGTGAATTCTTGGTCTTCGTCGGCCAGTTTGAACAGTGTTTATAATGTAATGCGTGGTGCATGTCGCAATGTTGCATTGACATGTGCATATGCCGTTTTTGATAAGGCTGCAGATCCAAACCTGTGTGATAATGAAGAAAATTGTATCAATTCTGTATCTGAAATGTTCTATAACAGTTTATTGTGCGACGATGGCAAGGTATATGACGCAGAAACGAAAAGTTGTATCGATCAGGAAATTGTATGGCGTGAATTGCCGGTGTATTATGGTGATAGTTCAGCTTCATCAGAACCCGCGTTTACAACAGTTAAATGCAGAACGGACAAGTCGATAAATGTTGGATTGACAGATACACAAATACAAACAGCAATTGATAAAGAACTGTTTAGCGGGCCTGTTACGTCTGTCAAAGCAGCTGATTGGTATTTTTGTTACAGCGGGGTCAATGGTTTTGGAACAGAGTGCAAACAAAATACAAGTGACAATTGCGAATATGATCCAACTGATCCAGATGAAAAAGTTGAAGAACCGATGCAATGTATTACGCCAATGGATGTGAATCTGTTGATTATAACGCCGGAATATTGTGAATCTGGAAAAAGTTTGTTGTTACGTCCATAAAAAATCCCACTGTTGCGGGATTTTTTATTTTTTTATTTGTTCCATAAATTTGTTATGATTTTCCAATTCATCTGCATCAATATCAAATGTTCTGTATGGGAAATTTGCGCCAATCTTTGGGTGTTTTAACATGGCAGCATGTTGTTGGGCGATTATTTCGTTTACATCTGGGGCAGGTGCTGTATTTTCCAGTTCCATGTAAACCTTGGCCAATATTTCCGAGTCAATCAATGCCCCGTGTGCATCGGCACGCGCTGTCAGTGATATTCCAAACCACTTTGCCAGCGCGTCCAGTGTATAGCTTTTTGGGCCAAACACACGATTTCTGGCAATTACAATCGAATCCAATTGTTGACTGCGTGGAATTTGTGGCAAATTCAGTTTTGCCAATTCATGATTGATAAATGGAAAGTCAAAGTCCAGTCCATTATGTGCAACAATTGGGCTGTCGCCAATAAATTCCAAGAATTTTGGCGCAACAACAGCCATTATTGGTTTATCTTCCAAAAATGCATTTGAAATTTTATGAACCATGTATGTATCTGGTGGAATAATTTTTCCTTCGGGATTTATGTATTCATGAAATGTATTATCAGTAATTTTGCCATCAACAATTTCAACGGCACCGATTTCAATACATCTGTCTCCGCGCATATAGTCAAATCCGGTTGTTTCAATGTCAAAGCAAATAATACGATTCATAATTTTTCCGTTTCTTGATAATGATTGTTTGTGGTATTATAATAGATGCGTGAATTTAATGCTAGAAAATCTTAATCGTGAACAATTAAACGCTGTCAAAACCACGGATGGACCGTTATTGGTGTTGTCTGGTGCGGGTACTGGCAAAACGCGTGTGTTGACAACACGTGTTGCGTATATATTGAATCAGGGGCTGTGTAAACCATGGCAGATTTTGGCGCTGACTTTTACAAACAAGGCTGCAAATGAAATGAAAAATCGTCTGGCAAATTTGTCAGATGGCTCATGGTATTCTGGTGATATTTGGTGTGGGACTTTTCATTCAATATGCCTGCGAATTTTGCGTAAAAATGCAGGATTGTGTGGTCTGCGCAGTGACTTTATTATCTTTGGCGAAGACGATCAGAAATCTGTAATAAAATCGTTGATTGCGTCTGGTACAAAAACACCTGGTGATTATGTTGAAGAATTTTCATCTGTCAAGGACAAGGGGCTGGTTGCATTACAAAACAAGGACAAGTTATTTAATGCATATAATGCAGAACTGGCGCGTTTGAACGCAGTGGATTTTGGTGACATTATTATAAAAGTCTTGGAATTATTTGATAAAAATCCAAATGTTTTATCGTGCTATCAAAATCAGTTCAAGTATATCTTGGTTGATGAATTTCAAGACACAAATAACGCGCAAATGGAATTGCTGACTATGTTGACACGCGGAATTGAAAATCCGAATATATGTTGTGTTGGTGATGACGATCAGTCGATATATTCATGGCGCGGTGCAGAAATAAAACATATATTAAATTTTAATAAAACATTTGCAAATGCCCAAATAATTCGTCTTGAAACCAATTATCGCAGTACTGCGAATATATTGGGGGCGGCAAATTCATTGATACGACACAATCAGGGGCGATTGGGCAAGGATTTGCGTGTTGCAGATGAAAATTGTGCATCAGAACCTGTTTATGTTTTAACACTGCCCAGTGACAGGGACGAAGCGCATATTATCGCGGATTCAATTGTTCGTAATGGTGACGGTGATTATAATAAATTTGCTGTTCTTATTCGTGCGGGCAGCCTGTCGCGCATATTCGAAGAAGAATTTGCATCGCGTGGTTTGCCGTATAAATTGATTGGTGCGACCAAGTTCTATGATCGTATGGAAATTCGCGATGCGATTGCGTATTTGCGCCTGCTGGTATATCCGTTTGACGATATATCTTTTTTGCGTGTTATTGCAAAACCGCGTCGTGGATTTGGTGACAAGGCGATTCAGATATTGCGTGCAAGCGGTGAAAATTTGATGTCTGGATTGCGTAATGCAAAATTATCGGCCAAGCAGCGCGCAGCTGCAGATGAATTTTTATCTGCATTTGATTTTGATTGGAATTCAATGGCACCAAAAGATGCGGCGAAAAAGTTGCTGACAGATTCAGGGTATTTGCAAATGTGGTCAGAATCCAAGGATGCAGATGCGCCAGACAGATTGGTAAATATTCGTGAATTATTGACATCGGTTATATCGAAATATTCAACATTGCCAGAATTTTTAGAGCAGGCTGCCCTAATGATGACGGATGATAATGATTCTGATGATGCGTTGCAAAATAACAGTATTCGTATAATGACAATCCATGCGGCCAAGGGGCTGGAATTTGATACGGTGTTTTTACCTGCATGGGAAGAAAGTATATTTCCTAATGAAAAATCGATAAACGAAGGTGCAATCGAGGAAGAGCGTCGTTTGGCATATGTTGCAATAACCCGCGCATGTCGTCGTTGTGTTATATCAAATGCGCTGTCGCGTGTGGTGTTTGGGGCGCGCCAGTATAATTGCCCCAGTCGATTTATCACAGAAATGGATAATAGTTTTCTTGATTTTCAGGGTGGAACAGTGTCTTATCGACCAAAAATATCGCCACAATATACCCAGAAACCAAAACCAACACCGCGCGTTCAGACATCATTGGTTGGTAAATTAGTGTCACATGATGAACTGGGGGCAGGGGTCGTTATCGAAGACAAAGGTGATATAATAACAGTTGCTTTCAAAACACGTGGGATTAAAAAAGTTGCGCGAAATTATCTGCGTTTTTAATACACTTTTCCCTTTTCAAATAATGGCATTTGTGATAGAATAAAGTAATAAAAATGGAGTAAGGGGATGGCATTTCTCAAAAATACGATAAGTTTATTGGCGGTTTTCTGCGTAGTTCCTGCGGCATTTGCTGCAACGGCGCGCCCCAGCATAATGAATACTGCGACTGCGGTGTCGGCATCTGGTGCTGTTCGTCGTATGCCAACTGTTACGGCCAAGATTTCACAAAGTGCTGCGGCGGCACAAAAAACCAGTTCTTCATCATTGATGGATAATGTTGAATGTATTGATGCATATACTGAATGTATCAAGGGTGATGATGCGTGCGGTTCCGATTTTTCAGAATGTACAACAAATGTACTGTTCCATGCACAAATGCCAGATTGTATCAGTGTTTTGGCCCAATGTGGAAATGATGGTATAAGCAGTTTGTTTGGTACATCTGATACTACATTGCTGTCAAATGTTGAATATACAAACGAAGATGGCGAAGTAACAAAATATACATATCCAACAGTAGGCAGTGTTTTGGGGCAAATGATAACTGCTGCGGAAATTGAAAATAAATATGATACACAAACATGTGTAAAGCGTTATATGAACTGCTTGCACAAGGATGATGTTTGCGGTGAAAATTTTGAATTATGTACATCTGCCAAAGAATTTAAGAAACAGGCATTATTCTGTGATTCAACATTGGCACGTTGTCAGGCCGCAGGTGTGACAGAATTATTGGGTAAATATCCATGGTCACCAATGCGTGCAGGTGATACTGTTGGTGGACGTGTCGCAACAGAAATTGAAAATGGTGCTGATTTGGCTGCATTGAATGCTGTGTCTACTTGTTACAAGATTGTTGATAACTGCTTTGTTCAGGCATGTCAGGCCAATCCATTGCGTTGTATCGAAGGTACATCTGTATCTGCGGTTCAGGCAGCCCAGGGTATTGTTGGCGAAGCTGGCTTGGAACTGGACACCGTTGGTGAAGCAGATGTATTGTCATCCAGTCAGATAAATCGTTATCTGCGTTCAAGTTGTGCGGATACAATCGGTTCAAACAAATATTGTCATATGACATTTTTGGGTAAAACGCCATCCAAAAATGATTTAGCGGATCCAGATTATATTGATGAAGTATTTTCATCTGCACACAATGATCGTAAATCAATCATTGCTTCTAAAATTCAAGGCTTGATGCAAGATTTTGATAAAGAAGCCAAGGGCAAGTGCAGCGATGCAATTATGCAATGCGCAATGCGCACATGTGGTGGTGGTTCTGGTGCTGCATGCTATACCCAGGTGTTCAGCAGTGCTGGCGAAAACACAATCAATGGCGATGCGACATATGACGAAATTGCCACAGGTTGCAGTGCGATTGCAAATACAGATCCAAATTGTCTGTACGCATTTGAGTCTGTCAGAAATGATGACTACAGCTATAACTATGTTGCAGAAGATGCGTTTTCAACATTATTCCCAAAGAAAACATCCACATCTGTGGATCCAATTGGTGTTGTTGCAGCATTAAATTCATCATTATCATTGAATTATAATGAAGCGGCGATTGCAAATATGAAAAAACAGTGTCAATCTGTTGCAACCAGCTGTGTAAAGTCATTGTGTGGTGAAGATTATGCAAATTGCTATCGCAACCGTACGGATATCTATTCTAACCTGACAAATACAGGCGATGCAGCGTTTGATAAATCAATGAACAAGGTTGGTGGTGTTCTGGATTATACAATTGTATTGGGATTGTGTGTCGATACTGTTAAAAATGCACCAATCTGTGAAGAACACTTGGCAATCGAACGTGCAAAATATAAAAAAGCAGATAATACCACAGCTGGCTGGGGCAGTGCAACAAACACTCGTTCTGGCTGGTATGATGCAGGTTCTGCCACAGTTGTAAAGACTGAAACAGAACAAATCCAAGATACAGATGAAAATGGTAACAAGTTGTGCAGTGCTGAAAATGGCATGGTTGGTATCTGCAATACTGTTGATCCAGACGGTACATTATACAGTGAACCTGTGATGATATCATATACAACATATGTACAATCCCAGGCGGCGAATTCATTGTTCAAAGATTTGATCTTTGACCTGGAAAAAGAAGCCCAGGCAAAATATAACGCCAAACTGACAAAACAGCAAAACGACTGTATTGCTGCAAACAACGGCGGTATTATGGGGAACAAAGACATTGCGTCAACATATATGTGGGCCAAGTTGAAAAATAACAAGGTGCCAAGCACATACCCAAGTTCTGGTTTGAAACCAAATCAGTTTGTGGCCAGTAATGAATTGTATGGTTCGTTCTGTCGTATCCGTGTAAACTTGCAGTCTGATGATAAGTATATCCAAGACGCAATTGCGAACGGTACAGATTGGGCAACAACATACTTTGCTGCCGGTGACGCATTTACATGCGGTTCATGGATACCAAATGACAAATTACAAGAATTGGCCAATGCAGCGGGTGCAGATGCACGTGCAGATGCCACGGCATCACAACCAAAAATTGCAGGTTGGATGGCGGCATTGGGCGCAGTTGGATTGGGTACAGGCGGTGTATTCGTTGGTGATGCAATCCAAGGTGGTTCAGTATTCGGTGGCTTGAACAAAAAGTCCAAGGTCAACGCTGCCAATGAAAAATCTTGTGAAGAATTGGCTGAATTGTATGCACAGTACAATCAAGCAGGTTATGCAAATCTTATCTTTGGAAGATTGAAAGATACGGGTACTCGTAACAATATCGAAGAAGCAAAGAAATTTGTTGGTTACGCAAATGATACTTCCTTTACAAAGAAAGAGGTTGATGAAATTTGTGGCAAAGATGTTTATACAGAAGCTACTACTGTTAAAGGAGAAGAACAGACATGTCAAAATAACACTTACGGTACTTACAAAGAAGGAAAATGTTATTTAAACGCGGATGCAGTACGTGAAGAGGCTCATAATCAGGCTGTTGAGAAAGTAAATGCGTTGGCCGCTTTGTGTAATGTTTCTGATGAATTGACTGAACAGAAAAACGGCACATGGTGGAAACAACATGGTGGTCAGTTGCTTGGTGGTGTTGTTGGTGCAGGTGCAGGTGCAGGATTGGCATACGCAATCACCAAGAGTTTTCAAGATGCCGAACTGGACAAGGCAGAACAGACGGCCATCCAAGAATTTATGGACAATGTTGGTTCAAAAATCCATTGTTACATCGGTTCAGAAGAGGTTGGTACATACGGTGACGTAATATCAACAAGTATGGAATAAAAAATCCCCCGTCCGGGGGATTTTTTTAGTGGCTATCCGCTTTCGCTGCGCTATTGCGAAGACTTCGGTGGTGGAAAAATTAAAAACAACGGCATTCCCGCATAGGTGGGAATCCACTGTCTTTTCCAGAATGGATACCTACCTTCGTGGGTATGAGGAGTCTTTTTTTACACAAACACTCGCCACTTGCAAATAGTTTTTTTTATAGTAAAATTTATGTGTTATGAAATTCAAAAAAGTTCTGCGGATTATTTTTAATGTTTTCTTTTGGGTATTTGTTGTGGGTGTCGCAACATTGGCTGTTTTAATTTTAATTTATGGTAATGATTTGCCAGATTATAAAAAGTTGGCAACATATGCGCCACCGGTTGCAACGCGCTTGTATGCATCTGACGGTTCGTTGCTGATTGAATATGCCGAAGAAAGACGCGTTTTTATCGATTATAATGATATGCCAAAACAATTGGTAAACGCTTTTATTGCTGCCGAAGATCAAAATTTTTGGACACATCCTGGAATTGATGTTCAGGGTATTATTCGTGCTGTGGCAAACAATACATTGCGTATGTTTGGGGCAAATGCAACGCTGTCTGGTGCATCTACAATTACACAACAGGTTGCAAAGAATTTCTTTTTAACATCTGAACGTACGATTTCCAGAAAAATAAAAGAGGCAATCCTTGCATTGCGTTTGGAACGAACATTTTCCAAAGAACATATTTTAACATTATATTTGAATCAGATATTCTTGGGCGCACGCGCATACGGTGTTGGGTCTGCGGCACTGATGTATTTTAACAAGCCTGTATCAGAATTATCATTGGCAGAATGTGCGTTCTTGGCATCGTTGCCCAAGGCGCCAAACAATCGTGACAGGGCGGTTGAACGCAGAAATTATGTATTGCGTCGCATGGTTGATGAAGGTTTTATATCACAATCTGATGCAGATGTAGCCGCAAGCGAAGATTTGAATATCAACAGTGGTTTTACTGAACAAATGTCCGAAGAATTGCAATACTTTGCCGAAGATGTGCGTCGTCAATTGCTGGGGACATTGGGACGCGAAAAATTATATAATGATGGATTGTATATTAAAACAACGATTATACCAGAATTGCAATATGCAGCATCTGCGGCATTAAATAAAGAACTTGATAATTTTAACAACGGGCGCAGCGATAAATTACAAGGTGCGATTATTGCAATGAATCCGCATACAGGTCGTATTGTTGCGATGGCTGGTGGTCGTTCTTTTCGTGAAAGTTCATTTAATCGTGCAACCCAGGCGTATCGTCAAATTGGTTCTACGATAAAGCCATTTGTATATTTGGCTGCATTGGAACGCGGGTATTCGCCACAAACAATGTTGTTGGATGCACCGATTGTCGGCTGGCGTGAAGATGATACCTTATGGAAACCTGAAAATTACGACAAGAAATTCTTGGGCGATGTTCCATTGCGCTTGTCACTGGAAACATCGCGTAATGTTACGACTGTGCGTTTGGTGGAACAGATTGGAACACATAATGCAATCGAAGTGGCACAGCGGTTTGGCGTATATCCGCGCGATATGAAAAATATGAATTTGTCAATGGCGTTGGGGTCTGGGGAAACAACATTGGAAAAATTGGTGTTGGGTTATTCTGCATTTGTAAATGGTGGGCGCGCAGTTCAACCAAAATTGGTTGACTATATCGAAGACAGATATGGTCGTGTCTTGGGTGGCGAAAAGTCAGAAATTGTCGAATGGCATGATGATTTAACACCGCCAACAATAAACAATATATCTGAAACATTGTCTGATCCGCAAAGTCTGTATCAATTGGTATCTATGTTACAGGGTGTTGTTGATCGCGGTACAGGCAAACAGGCGCGTGTGTCTGGACATACAATTGCTGGCAAAACAGGTACAACCAATGAGGTCAAAGATGTATGGTTCGTCGGTTTTTCCAAGGACTTGATTGCAGGTGTTTATTTGGGGTATGATACACCAAAACCGCTGGGGCGTGGGGCAGGTTCGCATATGGCTGCGCGCGTATTTGCGGACTTTATGCGTGTTGCGTTAAAAGACGAAAAAAATCAGCCGTTTTCTGTACCAGATGGAATGACATTTATGCGCGTCAATCGTCGCAGTGGGGCGGCTGCATCTGCTGATCCAAATGGTACAATTATTCAGGAAGTATTTAAGACGGGACAGAAACCTAATCCTGCACCAAAGAAAGTCTCAACAGACAATAATGCTGTTGTTGGTGGAATATTTTAATCATAATTAGATTTATTTGTTTGCTGTTTTGTGATAAAATATCTGCATAAAAAGGAACAAAAGGATTTTTTATGCTGACAGATTATTTTATCAATCATGGTGTTATGTTTTTTGCCAGTGGATGGACACAGTTTGCAGGTGGTTTTTTTGTCGCTTTTATGACTGTATTGTTGTTTGGGCGTCCATTTATTGCATCGATGCGCGCATGGCAGAAAAAAGGTCAGCCAATCAGTGAAAATGTTCCAGATGCGCATCGAAAAAAAGCTGGTACACCAACAATGGGTGGAATTTTAATAGTTCTGGCAATTTTGCTTGGCGGTATGCTGTTTATGCCAATGTATAATCCAACAGGCTGGATTGCGCTGGCGGCACTGGTTATGTTTGGTGTTTTGGGATTTGTTGATGATTATAAAAAAGTAACATCGCAATCAAGAAAAGCATCAAATGGATTGTCGCCATTGACCCGTCTTGTTGTCGAAGGTGTATTTGTTGTGATATTGGCATATTTGATAAATAAGACAATGCCACCGTACATACCAGAATATTCATTGGCGATTGGTGCAAGTATAATTTTGCCACTGGGAATATTGTACTATGTATTTGCGTACTTTGTAATTTGTGGCAGTGCAAATGCAACAAATATTACGGACGGTCTGGACGGTATGTTGGCAAAGTTGTATATGCCTGTTTTGGTCGTTTTGGTTGTAGCGTTATACGGTGCAACTAGAATCGGATTTATGGATACTGTAATGTTTTTGCCAATGGTCAGTGGTTTGTATGCGGTGTTGGGGGCCGCGTTTGGTGCGGTACTTGGGTTCTTGTGGTATAATTCAAAACCCGCATCAATATTTATGGGTGATGTTGGGTCGCTAGCACTGGGTGGATTTATGGGTACTGTTGCCATGTTATTAAAGGCTGAATTGGTAATGGGACTGGCGGCAGGTATGATGGTTTTGATTTTGTTATCATCATTTATTCAGACAATGTATTTCAAGGCGACACGCAAAATATCAGGCACAGGTCGTCGTGTGTTTTTGCGTGCACCACTGCACCATCATTTTGAAGAATTGGGTTGGTCAGAAACCAAGATAGTAGAAAGATTTTTTGTTCTGTCTATATTGTTTTCTGGTTTGGCATTAGTGTTCTTGAAATTCGCATAAAGAAAGAAACATGTTTACACGCAGTGAAGATAGTAAATTGACCAGCTGGTATTTCGAAGTCGACAGACGATTGTTGGGCTGGATTTTATTGCTGATTTTTATTGGTATATTGTGTGTTATATCTGCTGGATCGGTTCAGGCGCTGCGCAAAGGTTGGCATTGGTATCACTTTTTAAAATCAATGTTGCCATTTTATGTTGTTGGTATTGGTGCGTTGTTTGTAACCAGCATGTTTAACAAGAAATGGGTGCTGGGGCTGTCGGGATTAAATTTAGCAGTATGTTTATTCTTTTTATTGTGGACAGTGATACATCCTGCGGCCAGTCATGGTTCTGAACGATGGGCGGTTATCCATGGTATCAGTTTTATGCCGTCGGATATTATGAAACCAGGACTAATAATTATAACGGCATGGTTTTTATCCAAAATGGAACAGTTGTATTCAAATAACATGTTTTTAAACAAGTCTGCATGGCGTGTAGGTTGGTTCAGTTGGTGGACATATCTGATACCGTTTTTGATAGTGTTGTTGATTTTATTTATGCAACCTGATGTTGGGACGACTTTGTTGTTTGTATCGGTCGTTGGCATAATGCTTTTTGTTGCAGGATTGCCAAATAAAATTTGGGTTCCAATGGTTGGTGGTGTTGGGGTGCTAGGATTCTTAGCATTTTTGTTTCATTCGCATGTAAGAAATCGTGTTTTGGCGTTTTTTCAACCGCTGGACCCCAGAAGTCAGGTTGGCTTGTCAATCAGTACTATCCGCCAGGGCGGTTTGTTCGGTATGGGGGACGAATCTTTTGCAAAAGAAAGCCTGCCAGATGCACACACGGACTTTATTTTTGCAACATTGGCAGAAGATTGGGGTGCGATTGCAGCGTGTGGTTTACTGGTTTTATTTTTACTGATAATTCGTCGATTGATAACGACTGCGTTGACTGTGCGTGATAAATTCGTATTATATGCGGTTTCTGGTGCAACAGCGATGTTTGCAACTCAGATTTGTATAAATTTAGCGACTACATTGCGCTTGATTCCACCAAAAGGTATGACATTGCCATTTATTTCGTCTGGTGGCAGTTCTTTTTTGGGTTATTGTTTGTTGTTTGGATTTATTTTGGCGTTGATGCGTGAAGATAAATGGAGCTAAAAAGAGGTGTAAAAATGAAAATATGGATTGCAACGGGTGGTACAGGTGGGCATGTTTTTCCTGCTCTTAGTGTTGCGACAGAATTAGTCAAACGCGGAAATCAGGTTACAATTTCATGTGATGGTCGTGTGCGTAAAATGGTTATGCGTGATAAACCTGAAACAGCACATGTTGTACATGTTTGGGCGTCTGGTGTCGGTGCAAAAAGTCGTATCAAACAAATGTACGCATTATTCAAAATTGCTATGTCTGCATTTGCGTTGACTTTGCGTTTTATGTTGTTTCGTCCAGACAGGGTTGTTGCATTTGGTGGGTATGCATCAGTACCTGCTGTGTTTGCGGCACATTTTTGGCACATACCAACATTTTTGCATGAACAGAATGCTGCGATTGGACGTGCAAATAAATTTGCAATGCGCTGGGTTGAAACATTGATGACCAGTTTTCCAAATGTATCAGGTGTAACGAATTCTGCAACGCGTGTTGTTTATACAGGGTTGCCAGTGCGGTCTGATTTTATGGCATGTGCAGGCGCACCGTTATCTGGGGATATGAAATTGTTAGTTACGGGTGGATCTTTGGGTGCGCAAATCTTAGATGATATTGTCCCTGGTGCTGTTGCTGCGATGAAAAATAAAAAGATTTTTGTAACACATCAAACACGTCCTGAAAATGTTGAAAGGTTACAAAAATTTTATGCAGATAATAAAATTCATGCAAATGTATTGTCTTTTATTCATGATATGTCTGGTGCAATTGTTGGTGCAGATTTAGTTATTGGGCGCAGTGGTGCCAGTACGGTTGTTGAACTGCAAACTGTTGGACGTCCAGCGATATTTGTACCGCTGGGGATAAATCCAGACCAAACAGCAAATGCAGCCAGTTTTGCAAAATCTGGTGGTGGTTTTGCGATTGAACAATCAAAGTTTACACAGCGTTGGTTGACATCTGTATTAAATGATTTGTTTGATAATCCAACACGTTTAGCTAAAATGGCAGATAAAGCCTTGGTAAAAAATAATGCGGTCAATTTGATTGCAGATGAAGTGACGGAATAAAATTTGTTTTTACTGATTTGATGTATTTTATACTTGCGTGCGATTCGTCATTTGTTCTATGATATCAGCGTAAGGAAAGGAAAAATGCATCGTATTATAATCTCTGTATTGGCTGTAATTATTGCATTGCCGGCGTTTGCCAGTGCGCGTTTGCCAGTGGTAAATGTTGCATCTGGTGGTGTATCTGCGCGCGCTGCATTTGGCGAAGGGGAAATAAAATCGTCATCAAAAGTACAAAAG
Source organism: Candidatus Enterousia sp. (assembly GCA_045613445.1). GTDB lineage: Bacteria > Pseudomonadota > Alphaproteobacteria > Rs-D84 > Rs-D84 > Enterousia. The sequence continues at coordinate 53,351 of JAZLAZ010000026.1, forward strand.
ACGGCAAAAAAATCTGAATCAACCAGAACTAAACGCGTTGTCGCACGTGCGGCAAAACCTGTTGTGCAAGCGGCTGATTCTGGTGAAAACATCATTGCTTCGAATGATGTTTTGATGCCAAATCGCCCAAGTGCTGATTTGTGGGCAAAAAGTGATGTTGCATTGCGTATGCCAAGTCCAAACGAATTTTCTGTATATCGTACAGATTCCCAGTTGCCAGAGGAGAGAATTGACCAATCGCGTCCATCTGTTGTTCGTGTTGCGTCATCAGAAAAGTCTGATGATGTTGCGTCTGTTACAGATAGTCAGGTTGCGCGTTTGGTCGATTTGCAAAAAAAAGCTTCTGATAGTGTTCGTACTGTATCGCCGCGTGTGATTGCTGCGCCAATTACGAAAAATACTGAAGCGCCCGTACATGTTGCATCAGTTGCAGATGTTGAACCGGAACATGTGTCATTACGCAGAATGGTTGTTGATATGGATGCAGACGATGTTATCGTGCGTCATGTTGAAAAAAATATGTCACCTCGTATCGCCAGTGTTCGTGATGATATGACAAAAATGACACCAAATGAATTGCGTAATGCGTTCAGAAAGACATTTCTGTCTGAAAATAAACACTTGTCTACATATTCTGTTGATGATCGCTTTGATGTTGCCAGCGATATGTCTTCGATGGTCGAAGGTTTTACTGCCAAGGCGGATTTGTCCGAAGGCAGTGGTATCAGACCATTAGAAATAAAAATAAAATTTCGTGATGATGATTCTGCGTTGTCGCGTGCAAACTATAATTTGTTGACGGAATATGCTGGTATTGTTGTGAATAAACCGACGCGTGCGATTCAAATTGCGATTCCACAACAGATGACAGTAAATAATGATGTCAGAAAATTGGCTGCACGTCGTTTGGCGATTGTTGAACAAGTTTTGACAGATAACGGTGTGTCAAAACAAAGAATTGTCCCTGTGTTATCAGATCGTAAAGAATCAGGATTTGTTCTGCGTATTATTTCTGGTGATCAGTATGATGTATTGACCCAACAACAGCAGAATATATTTGGTGATACCGTGGGTAAAAAAACATATAAAAGTATGTCGTGGTAAAGATACTGAATAAAATTATTGGATTTTTGTTTCCGCCGGCGTGTCCATTGTGTGACACGCCGGTATCAACACATGGTGAATTATGTGCAGATTGTTGGATATCTATAAATTGGATTGATAATCCGAAATGTGTAAAATGTGGTTATCCTTTTCCCGAAGATTTAGATTTGGGTGGCATACCGCTTTGTCCGACATGTGCGTCTGGTAAATGTGAATTGGATTGGGTACGGTCTGCATGTGTGTATGACGATGCATCACGTTCTGCAATGCTACCGTTTAAGCATGGTGGTTGTGTGCAGTATGCGCGATTTATGTCGCGTGCGATGATGTGGGCGCTGCGTGATATTGATGTTGATATAGATGTTGTAATGCCTGTGCCATTGGCAAACAGGCGTTTGTTCAAACGCGGGTATAATCAGGCAACGTTATTGGCGCGCCCGATTGCGCATGTGTTAGGTGTTGCGATGGATGTAGGTTCTATAAAACGTATTCATAGGCCGGATATGGGGCATAAAAATGCACGCGAACGAGCAGCAAATATCCATGGTGTTTTTAGTGTTGTAAACGCAGATAAAATTCGTGGCAAAAGGATATTACTGGTTGATGATGTAATGACGACTGGTGCAACATTTTCAGAATTGCGTCGTGTGTTGGTGCGCGCGGGCGCTGCATCTGTATATGGTGTTACATTTTGTCGTGTTGTTCGTGCGATTTAGTATGCTTGCCCGATTTGGGGGTTTTTAATTGCGTGCAAGAACATGTTTTTTTGTGCAAGTTTTTCTTGTATGATAATTTTTTGAGAACATTTTGTGAGAATTTCCAAAATATCGTTGCCCAGTTTGTCATGTATTGGAATGTTTATTGGTAATATCAGTCTGTATACGGGTGTTTTTTGTAGTTGTATTTCGTATTCGCACCATACGTCTGCGGCGTCAGTATGAGAATATTTTACCGTTAGCATAACTTCGTTATCTGATATGTCTGATCCGATTAAATACACAGAATAATCATTCACCAATGTCGGATGGACAAATGATGTTTTGATAAGGTGTAAAATATATTCTTTTATATCTGGGTCCATTGTGTTATTTATTGTTACACAATCTTTCGTTTTGTCAATTACAAAAATAAAAAAATAAAAACCGCCTTTTGGCGGTCTTTTTTAATTTGCGGCAGTAGTAGCCAATCTTTTGCGGCCACATGCGCGACGACGGTTTAATACATCGCGGCCCCCAGCAGTTGCCATTCTGGCACGGAAACCATGTGTACGAACACGACGTGTTTTTGATGGTTGGTATGTACGTTTTGTTGCCATGACTTATGTCCTTACTTTTATTATTGTTTTCTTTGCTTCCACTGTGTTCGAGCAGCATCATAAACACCATGGAAAAAATCCGTTCGTGCGTCTATTTAATCACAGGTTTTATAAAAACGCAACCTTTTTATTTAGATTTTATCAAACCTACTTGTTTTAAGCCTTCAAGAACCATGTAATATGTAAATATGTATACAAAAAGTTTCCAAGCTGGTAAAAACATATCTGTCGTCCTTAGTTTTTTTTGTTGATATTATTTAATCACAAAGATTTGTTTTGTCAATGTATTTTTTTGGCATTATTTCTTGACGAAAAGTGCAAAAATCTGCTATGTTTGATATGTAAAAAACATAGGGAAAGGTAGTATGTCTGAAAATATCAATGAAGTGAATGAAATCCGTGTTCCGCAGTCGTCGTTGGAACATGAAATGCGTACCAGTTTCTTAGACTATGCGATGTCGGTAATTGTTGATCGTGCATTACCAGATGTTCGTGATGGGTGTAAGCCTGTACATCGCAGAATTTTGTATGTTATGAATGATGTTGCGCCTGCGACAAAACCGACTGTAAAGTCTGCGCGTATCGTTGGTGATGTTATGGGTAAGTATCATCCTCATGGTGACAGTTCTATTTACGAAGCGATGGTTCGTATGGGACAGGATTTTTCTATGGGTGAAATGCTGGTTCAGGGACAAGGTAACTTTGGCTCGCGTGACGGGGACAAGGCTGCGGCTATGCGTTATACCGAAGCCAGGTTGTCGAAACTTGGTGCGTCTTTGATGGATGATATGGACAAAGATACCGTTGATTGGCAACCGAACTTTGACGGTTCATTGCAAGAACCGGTTGTATTGCCGGCCAAGTTTCCAAATTTCTTGGTAAATGGCGGGTCTGGTATTGCTGTTGGTATGGCGACAAATGTTCCGACATATAATCTGGGTGAAATTTGTAACGGTATCTTAGCTGTATTGGATAACAAAGATATTACTGATGACGAACTGTTTACAATTATCCCAGGGCCAGATTTTCCAACAGGTGCGATGATTATGGGGCATGCTGGTGCATACAAGGCGCACACAACAGGTCGTGGTTCAATTATTATTCGTTCAAAAACACATATTGAAGATTTTCGTGATCATCAGGCGATTATTGTTGATGAAATACCATATCAGGTAAATAAAGCGCAGATGATTATCAAAATTGCAGAATTGATAAAAGATAAAAGAATCGAAGGTATTTCTGAAATTCGCGATGAATCATCCAAAGAAGGTCTGCGTATTGTTATTGAATTAAAACGCGACGCGATTGCTGATGTTGTATTGAATCATCTGTTTCAGTATACGGAAATGCAAACAAATTTCCCTGTGAATATGATGGCGTTGAACCGTGGTCGTCCAATGTTATTCAATGTTCGTGGTGTGTTGGATGCGTTTATTGAATTCCGCAGCGAGGTTATTCGTCGGCGTACGATATTTGATTTGAACAAGGCGCGTAATCGTGCACACACATTATTGGGGTTGTCTGTTGCTGTTGGAAATTTGGATGAAGTTATCGAATTGATTAAATCCAGCCCAAATCCAGAAGCTGCACGTGAAGCCTTGATATCACGTGGGTGGCGTGCATCTGATATTGAATCCTATATCCAGTTGATTGATGATCCGAATACAGAATACAAAGATGGTATGTTCTTTATGTCCGAAGATCAGGCGCGTGCAATCTTGGAATTGCAGTTGCATCGTCTGACAGGTTTGGAACGCGACAAGATTCATGATGATTTAACATCATTGGGTACAACAATTCGTGATTTGTTGGAAATCTTGGGCAGTTATGAAAGAATTATTCAAATTATTCGTGATGAAACAATTGCGGTTCGTGATAATTGGTCATCACCTCGTCGTACAGAAATTTCTGATGCAGAAATTGATATTGATATCGAAGATTTAATTGCGCGTGAAGATATGGTTGTAACTGTTTCTAATACAGGTTATATCAAACGCGTTGCATTGGATACTTATCGTGCGCAAAAACGTGGTGGCAAAGGACGCAATGCAATGGCAACCAAGGAAGACGACTATGTTGTTCAGGTCTTTGTTGCAAACACTCATACACCATTGTTGTTCTTTAGTTCCAAGGGCTTATGCTATAAATTAAAAACATACAAATTACCAGAAGCGGCGGCAGCGGCCAAGGGGCGTCCATTGATAAACTTGCTGCCATTGGCCCAAGGTGAAACAATAACTGCGATATTGCCTGTTCCAGAAGAAGAGGTAGAACGCGTAAAAGAATCCGACAAAGAACATTTCTTGATGTTCGCAACTGCGTCTGGCACAGTTCGTCGTAACCGTATGAGTGACTTTGATTCAATTCGTGCAAATGGTAAAATTGCAATGAAATTGGATGAAGGAGACAGTTTGATTTCTGTTTTGCCATGTACCGAAGACCAAGATGTGCTGCTGACAACATATCGTGGTCGTGCAATTCGTTTTGCTGTGCCAGAAATCCGTGTGTTTGCCGGCCGTAATTCAACAGGTGTTCGCGGTATAACATTGGGCAATGACGATAGAATCATTGGTATGGCAATGTTGAACCATGGTGAATCTGATTCTGCTGTTCGTGCGGCATATATTAAACAATCGCGTGCTGCGCGGCGTGCAGAAACAGGTATCGAAGAAGAAGTATCTTCTGATGAAGAAGAAACAACGCTGGTTCTGGACGATGCAAAGATGGCAGAAATGGCTGCACGTGAAGAATTTATCTTGACGATATCTGAAAACGGCTTTGGTAAACGCACCAGTTCATACGAGTATCGTTTAACACATCGTGGTGGTGGCGGATTTGCGAATATCAAACTAGGGGGTAAAAATACGGCTGTTGCAGGTTCTTTCCCTGTAAATAATGACCAAGATATTATCATGGTGACAGACGGTGGCAAGATTATTCGTACGCCTGTTGCGGATGTTCGTATTGCGGGTCGTTCAACTGCTGGTGTGACATTGTTCCGTACCGCAGAAAATGAAAAAGTTGTATCTGCAATTGCGATAGAGGGTGCATCTGACGAAGAAGCGACAACCGAAGAAACATCAGTTGTTTCTGAATAATATTGGGGTAACAGACTGTGGAAAACAAAGAATACTTTTCATCGATAAACGATGTATCAAAGCGTTTGGAACTTCCTGCGCATACATTGCGGTATTGGGAAAAACAGTTTCCAACCGCAGTGCGTCCAACAACGGGGGCGGGTGGTCGCAGATATTATCGCGCAGAAACGGTTGAAAAGTTATTTGTTATCAAAGATTTGTTATATACACATGGTATGACAATTGCTGGTGTAAAAAAAATGTTGCGCGAAGGTAACTTTCCAACATCGGTTGGGCAGTATAGGTCTGATGATGTTCGTGTATCATCAATGCCGATATCTGCACCTGTATCTGCGCCTGTGGTCAATAACTCGGATATTGACATGGCGATAAGTTTCTTAGAATCTGCCCGAAATTTATTGCAATAAAAAAATCCCCAATTGGGGATTTTTTTTATTTTTGTTTCTGTTGACAGAATATCTTATTCCAGTTGTTTTTGAAACGTTGTCTCAATGGCTGACTGTTGATTGAATCGTTCATGATACTGTCTTGGGTCAATTTATCTACTTGTGCTTCTGCTGTTTCTAATTTTTTGTACGCATGTTCCAAATCAATGCTGTTTTCGATACGTCTGTCCATGATTGCGTTTCTAGTAGAATCGATGGTGTTCCACAAAGAATCGATTTTATATTCTAATTCCCAATTTAGTTCTGGGTTTTGTGCATGGATACGTGCAAAAGAGTCCATTTGCTTATATTCTGGGTATGTTTTAGCTTCTTCGTATGCTGCATCATAAATGTTGGTAAGTTCTGCATCAATGGCACGTTCTGCACACCATACCTTGCGATATGCGTTGTCTAAATCTTCTTGATAAAATGGGTGTTTATCATAATTTAATATTGCCAGTCCACTGATAACTGTGGCTGCTGTCGTGATCATTGCGCCTTTGACGGCAACATTTTTCCAGTTCATTTTATATATCCTTGGTTTGTATTATAGTATAATTATAGTACAAAAATACAAATTGTCAACCATAAAATAAAATATTTCTTCGCGTTTATGGAACTGGCACTCCCAACGGGAATCGAACCCGTGTTACCAGAATGAGAATCTGATGTCCTGACCGCTAGACGATGGGAGCGTACTGTGTATGCTATATTACCCATAATATATTATGATTTCAAATGAAACTTTTCCTTGTTGTAATAATTTTATATATATTATTATAATGTGTACAAAAGAGGTTGTTATGAAGTGGCGTCATTTATTTTCTAATATTGTATGCGGTTTTATCCCAAATAAGCACAAGCGCGATTTAACGCGTGTAAAAATCAGATATAATACAAAACCATTTGTTAAATTTGTGCGTGATTATATTGGTGATACAAATGCAAAAATAACAACATGTGTTGGATATGGTTGCAGCAACTTTATTGTACTGGTAAATTCGCAGTTTGCATTCAAGTTCCCGTTGCGTGATGATGGTGCGGAACGCGCATTGCGTGAATTGCGCATAACCACAGCACTGCGTAAATATACTAAATTCAAAATACCAGAAATGGAAATTATCAAATGGAATAATATGGCTGTGCGTAAATATGAATTTTTTCCAGGTGTTGTTTTGGGCGAAATACCACCGCGTATTGCGATGGCAAATCGCCATCATATTGCTGCGCAAATTGCACAGTTTATGTATGAAATTGGTCGCGCAGATCCAACGGATATTCGTGACTTAAAACCAAACAAGACAGACAAACCAGATTATTTATATGGTTGGTTTCATAATGATATTGGCCAGAATTTTATATTAAATCCAGATACATTTGATATTGTTGGGTTTATTGATTGGGAAACGGTAATTTTTGGTTCTTTTAATCCGGGCTTATATGTTGCAGATCATCATTGGGATAAATATGGTTATCGCGGCTTGACTGTTGATGTTATGGATGCGTACGCCAAATTATATTTTAATACTGATAAATAAGAAAAAGCCCGAAACGGGCTTTTTATATTGCAAAACATATTTTGTTTTGATAGGCTGGGCGTCACAACAAAATAAAGGAACAAAATGTATAAAATATTAAACACAATTACTTGCTTGTTGAAATTTTTGAAAAATAAAATGCATGCAAATAAAGAACGCCGTTTTGCCGCACGTAATCGTTCGCACAACAGGAAAAATGTTTTACGAAATGCAAATGAATCTGTTTCGGCCAAACAGCAAAATTTAGAAGAATTGCTAATGGATTTAGAATTAGAAGATATTGCAAAACAAGATGCAAATAAGCCTTTGTTGCATCATGAAGTTGCTGCATGGGTTTCTGCGTTAAAAAATCAAGAACATGATAGATTGCGTTTTCAAGAAATGTTGGAATCTCGTAAAAATCAAGCCCGTGCAGACGATTTTTTTGAAAATCAAAAATTAAAAAATATTGCAGATGCACAGTTCTTACGCGAAAAGACATTTTCTAATGAAGGTTCGCAAAAAGCAACAGAAGCAGATACTGCAGATTTGCAAGACCTATATGAAGAAACCAAAAATTTGCGCCGTATAGTAGATGTTTATAACCTACAAAAAATGAAATAAAACGCCATTTGGCGTTTTATTTTTGCTTATGTCTTGTTTGATATATTTTCTCAACCATTGATGGTGTTTTTAAATTGGCTACTTTTTTCATCTGATTTTGCATTTCGGCGTCTGTTTGCTTTTTATCTTGGTACAGTTGATGTATTTTATTTGTAATAATTCTACCTTGGTGTTTATTGTAAATTTTTCCAAACTCTGTTATTGCGATATTTGTCAAATGTTCCAATTGTTGTAATTTTTTTCTGTCGATTACATTTTGTGATTTGTCGACTGCGTCCAATAAATCATTGATATTATGCAATGTGTAATAAAAATTTTCGACCAGTTCATATTCTGTATAAACATCTTGTGGATTCAGATAATCAAAACAAGACATTGTTGCATCCAGTATATGCTGTTGTGTTTCAGTGATAAAGTCAAAGCGTTGATTGTTTAATACAGGAACTGATACAATACCATTGTCCAGGTATGATAATTTTTTACGCAATTGTTCCGGCATTTCTTCTTCTGATTTATATCGCGCAGCCGCATCCTGTGTATTGCTGTATTCACGATGCCATTGTTTTGCAACAAATTCCAAAATTTCAGAAATTTTAGATATTGTTGGTATTTGTTTTTTTATTTCATGATACATCGATTGTTTTTGTAATTCGTCTTTATAGAAAACAATACTATCACGCAGCATTCTGTGTACTGCGATAATGCTGTCCAATCTTTGTTCTTCATTTGGAATTGTGACAGTGTTTAATTCAAATTTGATTTTTTCTTTCTCTTTTTTTTGTTTGTATTTCAAGCCCAGTGACGAACCTGTGGCCAGTAACAAGCAACCAGCAAAAACAAATGCGTTTTTATATTTCATAGGATGCATAATATTACAATTGTCGTATCATGCAATATTTATTTGATGAATTGTTTTATAATTCCTGTCAATTTTGTTGCACCATTTTTATTCAAATGATGACAGTCGTTAAAGTCGTTTTTTTCAAAACGAGTATCATCAAAGAAATTCAACAGTGTTACTTGGCTATGCTTTTCTATAAAAGTATTCAATTCTTGGAATACAATTTTGTTTTCCGGTAAATATTGTCTGTAATCAGCCCGATAAGGAGGAACAACAACATAAACGTTATGATTGTTTTGCTTTGCTAATAATATCAATTTTTCCAGATATGCGATTTGATTGTTGTTGCGTTGATTGTGTTTCATATGTTTTTGTGCCGTATCCTGGATATAATTTGGATTATCTTGGACATCAAACGCAGATTGCCCATAATAATCATCGATCACAGCTTGATATGTGTTAAAGTAATTTTTGCATAATTTTTCAAAATGTTTATACATGCGCTTTAATTTGAAAGCGTATGGGATATTGTATAATTGTTTGTATACAATTGTTCTGTATGCTGTTGCGGTTTTTTCCAGTTGTAACCCTGGTGAAAAAACGCCAAAGAATATGATAATATTTTTCAGTGATTTAGAATTTTGTTGTGTGCACCATTTGTACAAGTGGTATGTTCTGTATAAATCCTGTGTCGAAGTGCCAAGGTTAAATTCAGAAATATTTTCTGGCAAAAAGTCATCGCGTGCAGTAGATGGGCCCAGTACTAATGTTTGAATTTTTGTTTGGTTTGCTATATACGCATGATGCTTTTTAATTTCAATGTCAAACACAGAAAGATCTGTTGAAAAGTTTTTACAGTAACTAAAAATCTTTTTGCCGCAAACATAAATACTGCGTTTGCCGTTATCAAAACGTTGTTTGCCAACCAGTTTGAATTTATAATCAAAAACCCGACGATAAACTTTTGGGTATTTGTTTTTCAAAATGTCCAGAAATTTGTTCAAATAAACTTCGTCATTTATAAATGTTAGTTCGTATTTTACACAACCTGCGAATACGGTATAGAACATTTTTTTATAAATATTAAATAATCGTTTTCCGCCCTTGTTCAGATTGCGTTGCAGTGCATCAAAAGCCATAAAAACATTTTTTGATTTTGTGCCGCGTTTTGAACTAATTTGATTTGGTACATTTGTGTTATAGTGATAAAAACTGCGTTCTATCTTTACTACATCTTTTGCGTGTGCCAATGCTGTAAAAGTAAATGTTAAATCGTTACAAGATGTCAGATTTTCAAATTCTATGTTATTATCTGTTATCAGTTTTCGTTTGTATAATTTTGTTGTGTCACCTGGATTGGTTATACCCAACGGAACAGGGTGTTTGTATTTGTGTATTTTATTTGTTTCTTTGGCGCCGTACAGGTTAAATATAACAATATCAGTATTGTGCGTGTTGGCTAAATCAATACATACCTCAAAAGTGTCTAAATCCAATGTGTCATCAGATGCCATGATATAAATATAATCACCAGTTGCATGTTTTATTCCGATGTTTCGTGCGGGGCCTGCGCCATTGTGACCGTGATTCAAGTATATAACTCGTTTGTCATTATATGATTTTGCAACTTGTTCAATATGCTGTGATTCCGAACCGTCATCTACGATAATCAGTTCCAAATTGTTATATGTCTGATTTAATATAGAATCAATCGCCTGTTTGAAAAATTTTTCTGGCGTATTATATGTTGGCATAATAACAGATATTTTTGGTGTATTCATGATGCACTCTTTATTTATTGGCTACCTAGGATTTATATCATATTGTAATTCAAGTTTCCATTGATAAATTTATTTGAATAAATTCCTGATTTTGATTAAAATAAACAAAAGGAAAGATGCATGGCGATAACATATAACAGCACCAGAACAGATATTACCGTATGTACAATGTTGTTTAAAATGCCAGATTCTGGGCATTTGGCAGCGTTAAAGGGTGGTAATCGTAAATTTGATGAATTTTATTTGGCCTCGTTAAAGAAGTTGTGTGAAACATTTCCGTCTGTGGCATTGTGGTGTGATGAATATACTGCAAACTTCTTAAAAGAAAATGGACTGTCGGAACGTGTAAATATGCGTGTTATGGAATTGTCCGATTTGCCACATTGGTCAGAACGCGAATCTTTTCGTCAGATTATGTATTCTATGAAAGATTATGTTGGGTATTTTTTGCATCGTCGTTCGCCTGATGCGTGGGTGGATTATTTGCCGATGATGTTTGCAAAGCCTGCGATAATAGATTGGGCGGCAAAAAATAATAAATTTAACAGTGATTATTTTATGTGGATTGATGGTGGCGCATTCAGTCCTGTGTATGCGAAATCGCCATTGTGGTATGGTTGGACTGGTGATATTGACGCGCATCCAACGCGGGTTCGTATGTCGATTGCAAAAACACTTGGTAAATCCAGACCGCATTATGTGCCAAGATTTGTATATAATTTATATAAGTGTTTATTCGGTAAGCCTATTTTACCTGCAACTGCTGCAACATTGGCAAAGCAAAGTTTGAAAGATATCGCGATGGTAAATGCAGATTATGATGTGCCTGGTGGTTGCTTTATTGTGCCCACAGATTTATGTCATGATTTTTATGCTGCATTTGAACGGACGCGTAAAATTATGAAGAAGCATAATTTGGTATGTGTTGACCAGGGTATGTTTCAGGCAATGATGAAGCTGGATACAGAAAATATGTTTGAATTAAAATATATATCAGGATATCGCGGTTTGTATTCGATAATCGCAAATGGTAAACCTGATATTTTACTGTAATCCTATTGTGTGTTATCGGATTTTTTTGTGATAATCATGTACAGGATGATTCCACTGAATATCAATGTGATAACATCACATATAATCATTTGAATAGATTTCAAATATATGCCATATAGAATCCAAAATACCAATCCGGTACAATAAATTAAATACATATACAATGACAATCCAGAAACATTTTTTGTTCGAATAGATTTAATTGCCTGTGGTATAAACGAAATCATCGTGCAAATGCCACATATGTAACCAAATGTTTCGCCAATAATTGGATTCATGAATAAATTCCTTTGTTTTGAATAAAAAAAAGTGCTTATTTTACCTGTTGTGCCACGCCTTGCCAAAAAATAATCTGCTGTTCTGTTTCAAATAACGCAACTGGAAAATGATATGTTTTTTTCTCGCAATCATTATTTATTGTGCGTTTGACGACACCAAGTGTGTTGGCAATATTATGTAATTGATTGATCTTGTGTAATATTTCTTGTTCTGTCATTTCTGTTTGGGATCCCAAATCAGACATATTATTTTGCTTGAATATTAAACGGTATACTTTGTTGATATCGTGATAGATAATTTTGTTATTGTTGTCGCGCATAAACCATTTGTATTTACTTTCGTCGGTCACGGGATTTTCTTTTGCTGTTTTAATGTATTTATCAAAATTTCGTAAAATTTGTTCTGGGTTGATAAATTCAATATTTGCACGACGGTTATTGATTGCAACTATATTGGTTTTCAAATCAGATTCTTTGATATACTTAGGACGTGAAGCGTCATAAAAAGTTTTTATTGATTCCATTGTGCAATCTGGAATTTCCAGCCAAGAATATTGTTCGGATAGTGTATATGGTACAGATGACAAATTGATTGCCAATGGATGCGGTAAAACAAAATCTACTTCTTCCCAGTTTTTTATTGCATATACCCCAGGGCAGGTTGTGTATATCAGTTTATTACCCTCTTGGGTTAAGAACATACATTCTGTGTATCTGAATTGATTGCGATCGTATTTTGATTTGTATTTTATGTTTACATGATTTGCAACAGATTTATGTTTTGATAAAAATTCAGAATTCAGTGGGATTTTTAACATTATATGTTCCTGTTTTGTGTTTGTGTACAAGTTCTCTCCCGCTGATGGCATGCTATAATATGCATAATATAAAATCAACAGAATTTTCAATTTTATAGCAAGTGGTATCATAAAAAAACCGGCAACAGCCGGCTTTATTTGATATGTGTGGTATTACAATATTAGAATTGATTATCTTCCTTGTTGTTCCAACGCATCCAGCATACAATCGATAGCATCTGTTGCAGACTTGATGCCTTGTGCTGGTGTTTGATTTATATTACCTGTAACCAATTGCAAGTTGCGCATCTGTTCAAGACGCGTTCTTGGTGCATTAAAGACTAATTTGTCTATCAATTTAGACTGCCCAGATATCATATTTGCCACAATCTTAGCACCTTCATTAAATGCCTCTGATCTATTTTTTCCTTTTTCTTCAATAATGCTTTTCAGTCTATTTGCGCGTTTTTGTAATTCCTGTTGTGCGGCATCAACGCGTTCGTTGAAAATGTCTGACATATCGACTCCTTTATATTTGTAGATATTTTAGCATATAAAGAATATTGAATCAATTTTTTTACACAGTTACAGATTGTGCTGCGCTTATCAAATCTACTCATTGTCGAACCGGCAACTGACGTTGCAGATTACGAACCATGGCCCCAAAATACAAAAATTAAACCGGCACAATGCCGGTTGAAATTTTGGTTGTGCTATCTGTGCAATTCGCGAACCGACATAATCAAAATCGGACAAGAGATTGATAAAGTTAAAGATATATTATTGCCGTCCAGATTGTGTTAAAGCATTAATTTTTAACAGCCAATCAGGAGTTTCTAGTAAAGTAAAAGTTTTCCCATCCCACTGCATTTTGATATAAC
>JAZLAZ010000027.1:0-83621 GCA_045613445.1 Candidatus Enterousia sp.
CGGATTCACCGGATGCTGCTTGTTCTGCCTGGGCTGCTTTATATACAGCTTCACCCAACTTCATGGCTTTTTCAGACAACGCATCTGTTTTTTCTTTCAAAGAAGCCGCAGTTGCATCAGCCTTGGCCAGTTCGTCTGCCAGTTCTTTTTTTGCTTCTTCAATAGATTTCTTTTCATCTTCGCTGATTTTGTCGCCATGTTCTTTCAGTGATTTTTCAATACTGAATATCGCTGTTTCAGCGGTATTTTTTGCTTCTGCCAATTCGCGTTTCAGTTTATCTGCTTCGGCATTAGCGGCAGCTTCATCAACCATACGTTTGATTTCATCTTCGGACAAACCGCCATCAGATTTAATTGAAATCGCCTGTTCTTTACCTGTACCTTTATCTTTTGCAGATACATGAACGATGCCGTTTGCATCAATATCAAAAGATACTTCAATCTGTGGCATACCGCGTGGGGCAGGTGCAATACCTTCCAGATTAAACTGACCCAACAGTTTATTGTCAGCCGCCATATCGCGTTCGCCTTGGAATACGCGAATTGTTACAGCAGATTGATTATCTTCAGCTGTACTGAAAACCTGAGATTTCTTGGTTGGGATTGTTGTATTACGATCAATCAAGCGCGTAAATACACCGCCCAATGTTTCAATACCCAATGACAATGGTGTAACATCCAACAGCAATACATCCTTTACATCACCTTTTAATACACCACCCTGAATTGCAGCACCCATACCAACAACTTCATCTGGGTTTACACCCTTGTGTGGTTCACGACCAAAGAATTCTTTTACTGTTTCTGCAACCTTTGGCATACGGGTTTGCCCACCAACCAAGATAACTTCATTGATTTGTGATTTTTCCAAACCTGCATCCTTTAACGCTTTCTTGCATGGTTCGATTGTGCGTTCAATCAAATCAGCAACCAATGATTCCAACTTTGCGCGTGTCAGTGTTGTATTAAAGTGTTTTGGTCCTGTGGCATCTGCTGTCAAGTATGGCAAATTGATATCTGTTGTTGTCTTTGATGACAATTCGATTTTTGCCTTTTCTGCCGCTTCTTTCAAACGTTGTAATGCCAATTTATCACCGGACAAATCAATACCGGTCTGCGATTTGAATTCTGCAATCAAATGTTCCAAGATACGCGCGTCAAAGTCAGAACCACCCAATGCCGTATCACCATTTGTAGATTTTACTTCGAATACACCATCAACAATTTCCAAAATAGACACATCGAATGTTCCACCACCAAGGTCATAAACAGCAATTACACCGTCTTTACCTTTGTCTAAACCATATGCCAACGCGGCGGCTGTTGGTTCATTGACGATACGCAAAACATTTAACCCCGCGATACGACCAGCATCTTTTGTTGCTTGGCGTTGGGAATCGTTAAAGTATGCAGGCACTGTAATAACAGCATCTGTTACCGTTTCACCCAGATAACTTTCAGCATCTTTCTTTAATTTTGCTAAAATCATTGCAGAAATCTGAGACGGTGCATATTTTTTACCATCCATTTCAACCCATGCATCACCGTTTTCGCCCGCAACGATTTTATATGGTACGCGTGCAGCGATTTCTTTGACAGCAGGGCTGTCAAAGCGCAACCCCATCAAGCGTTTGATTTCATAGATTGTATTTTCAGGATTTGTTACCGCCTGATTTTTGGCAGTAATACCAACCAACTGTTCTCCGTTATTTGTCAACGCAACAACCGAAGGTGTTGTTCGTTGTCCTTCGGAATTTTCAATAATTTTTGGTTCTGTTCCGTCCATGAACGCCATGGCCGAATTAGTTGTTCCAAGGTCAATACCTAGTACTTTTCCCATAATTTCACTCCTTAAAATTTTCGCTTACCCACCATATAGTTATGCAAAAAATGTTTTCAAGGGGCAACAGACATATTTTCTTAAAAAAAATCCGTCCATGACGGACGGATAATTTGCAATATAATCAGAAGATTATTTCTTTGAAGCAGCCATTGCAGCAGCTTTTGCTTTTTCATCTTCTTCCATTGGCATTTTTCCACCGATAATTGCGAATGCCAATTCTGCTTGATGCAAGCCCAATTCAATACCAGCTGGCAAAACCAAGTCTGAACCGTGAACTACATCGCCAATTGTCAAGTTAGCCAAATCAATAACGATTTTTTCTGGCATTGCATCAACCAAGCCTCGCAAAGCAACTTTACGAACAGCAAAGTTCAATGTTCCACCCAATTTCAAACCTTTTGATGTTTCAGCGTTGACAACTTCGACAGGCACAACGACATTTACAGGTTTTTTTACATCGATACGTTTAAAATCAACATGAATTGGCGCATCAGATACAGGATGATATTGAATATCCATCAACATTGCATCTTCTGTACCTTCAGCTGTTTTGATTTGGAATAATTTTGTCCGCAAACTTGGTGTGTTCAACAACATCCCAAATTCATGACCATTTAATTCGATTGCGACAGGGGCTTTCTTTTCCCCATAGATAACAGCAGGGATATTTTTATTATTGCGGATGCTACGTGCGGCCCCCTTGCCAGCAACATTGCGAATTTCTGCATTTACATTGATTGCCATTTTTTATCCTTTTTATAGCATTTTGTTACTCTTACACAGCCTCCAAGGGTGCTGTGCGGGGCATATTATTACTTAAAACATTGGAAAAATCAAGGACTTTTTACTTCCATGCACTTGGTATTGATGACCAATCTGCCAGTCCTGTATCTTCTGAATACATTTTACCGACATGTGAATTTGATGCGTCCGGCCAAATTTCATATAAATATTTGCCACCAATTTTTGCAGAATCACCCGTCAAGGAATAGTTACGATAAAAAGTTTCTGCGAACATCTGCGCCTGTGGTGTTCCTGTTAAATCACCAAACACACCATCTTGGATGCCAGTCAGACCTGAACAGTTAAAGAATGTTCTATAAAAGATTTGTGGTGCAACATTTCCGTATATTTTAGCAAACAAACCACTTGGCACATCGCCAGTCAATCCTGCACATCCCGCAAAGGTATTATAAAACATCTTTTCTGCAGGTGCGCCTTCTATATCTGCGAATAAATTGTGTGGGATTTGCCCGAACAAGCTATCACACATATTAAATGTACTTTCAAACATACGCTTTACGGGCGCGCCTGTAATTCCAGCAAATAAATCCCCAGGAATTTCACCTGTCAACTGGCCGCATCCATAAAAAGTATTTCCAAACATCAATTCTTGTGGTCCTGCGTTAAATCGACCGAACAATCCTGCTGGTATGTTACCTGTCAATCCAGAACAACCTGAAAAAGTTGCATTATACATACGCTGGGCAGGCGCACCAAAAATACCTGCGAACAATCCTGTTGGAATCGCAGTCAGCCCAGAACAGCCTGAAAATGTCGAGTGAAACATATCGCGTGCAGGTGGTCCAGAAATTCCAGCAAACAATTTGGCAGGAATTTCTCCACTTATTCCGGAACAATTTTCAAATGTTCTGTAAAACAAGCCTTCGGTTGGTTCACCTGTGATGCCGGCAAACAAGTCGCTTGGGATTTGACCAATCAGTTTGTTATCCCCGTAAAAAGTTCCGTAAAACATATTTTTGGCAGGTTTGCCAGAAATCCCTGAAAACAACGATGGCGGTATCGTACCAGATAAGTTTGAATTATTTCCAAATGTATAATAGAACTTTGGCTGTGTTCCATTTGCCAATGTTGAAAAAACTTGACCCAAACTGCCAGATATTCCAGCGATATTTTGATTGTTGTTAAAACTGATTGCAGCTGTTGTCCCACCGTTATTATATGCGGTTGCTTTACCATCTAATTCAACTATATATTTACCAGGTGTATCATATTTATGACTGTACAGAACTTCGTTAGTATTTTGTTTATCTAACACTTCTTCGTGTCCGTCCCCCCATTTTACATAGAATTTTCCCTTGGCAGATATAGTAAATTCTATATCTTTGGCTGTGTCAGTTGTATTTAATTTGAATGGGAACCCAATGAATTTGATTAGTGTATCAACTGCTTGTTGTGCTGCGATGGTATCTGCGGCGGCAGTTGTTGCGTATTCTGTTTCGCCATAATTAGTTGTCGGCCAACCATTTAACTTATAGTTTGCGACATCTATTGCAGTCAATAAATACTTCATATTTACTGCTACACTAGTATCAGTCAACTGCTCATTGATAGGGACAACGATATTCCACTTTTGCAAAATCAACTTATGAACATAATCAACATTCACAATCTGCGCAGCCCGCACATCTAGAACAGAAAGAATCCAAATAAATGCAGCAAACAACCATTTCATGACACTAATCCGCTGGTGGTAATGGTGGGGTAGGTACATTAAACGAACCTGTTACAGTATATTCTCCGGCCATTGTTTGTTTTGTATCTGCAGAAACACCGACACGCGTTTCGATAGCTTCGTTCACATAATTGGTAGACGGAATAGCTGCCCAAACAGGCAATACAAAAAACACCGCCAAAAATATGACGATAACACGCATTAGATTCCGACTTCCTCTCGTTCCTTAAATATCTATGGTAAATAGGCTACAAAAAAATACAGACTGTATGCAACTGTATTTTTATAAGATTCAAAAATCTGGCACGACCATATGTTTTGTCACGCAGAACACCCCATTTTATCGTATTTGGTGCTGTGAAGTTAGATACCTCTTGTTCCTAAACAACAATTGTTCCTGTGTGAACAATTTTTCCCAACCGTTTTACAAACGCCACACCTAAATTAGCCATTGTATATGGCGGATCAACAAAAAACCACTAATCCTTTTCATATTATTCTTTATTCTGGTGACGGTAATGGCTGGGTAGGCACTTTTAAAGAACCTGTTACAGTATATTCTCCAGCCATTGTTTGTTTTGTATCCGCAGAAACGCCGACACGCGTTTCAATAGCTTCGTTCACATAATTGGTAGACGGAATAGCTGCCCAAACAGGCAATACAAAAAACACCGCCAAAAATATGACGATAACACGCATTAAATTCCGACTTCCTCTCGTTCCTTAAAGATCTATGGTAAATAGGCTACAAAAAAATACAGACTGTATGCAACTATTTTTTTACAAGAATCAAAAATCTGGCACGACCATATGTTTTGTCACGCAGAACACCCCATTTCATCGTATTTGGTACTGTGAAGTTAGATGTCTCTTGTTCCCAAACAACAATTGTTCCTGTGCGAACAATTTTCCCCAACCGTTTTACAAACGCCACACCTAAATTAGCCATTGTATATGGCGGATCAACAAAAATAACATCTGAGATTGGGGCATATTGTGGAATGGCGGCAATTGCATCACCATGATATGTTTGTGCCCGCCCACCAACAGATAACATTGCCAAATTACTACGCACAGTCTGTACAGAACTGAATGCAACATCACTGAACAAAACGCAAGACTGTGGATAACGTGACAGACATTCAATTCCTAACGCCCCACTACCTGCAAACGCATCCCAAACAGTAAATTGGGAATATGGGTCTGCAATTATACCTTCCAGCATGTTAAACAACGCAATTCGCGCCATATTCTGTGTAGGACGTGCATTTGGTGGCAATTTCAAGCGTCGTCCATGAAACATCCCAGAAATAATTTGCAATTTTGAATCCATGCTGTAAAGTATAAACCATGAAATTTATGAATCAAGCCCTTGTTTTAGCAAAAAAAGCATTTGAACACGACGATGTACCAATCGGCGCTGTGATTGTTCGTGATGGCAAAATAATTGCGCGTGGTGAAAATCAGGTACAAATGCGCAAAAATCCAACATTACACGCAGAAATAGTCGCAATAAATCGTGCCTGTAAAAAACTGGGAACAAAATTTTTAGACGGCTGTGATATTTATGTATCTTTGGAACCTTGTGCGATGTGTGCAACCGCAATATCTTTGGCACGCATAAATAACATTTACTTTGCAGCAACTGATGAAAAGGGCGGTGGAATTACATCAAACGCACGCATTTATGAAACAGACAAACACCTATGGAAACCAAAAGTGTATCAAGTCCCAGAATATGCAGACGAATCCGCACAATTATTGAAAGTTTTTTTTCAAAAACAACGAAATAAGAAAAAGGACGTAAAATGCAAAAAGAAACAACACACTATTTTATGATAGACAAAGATTCTTTCGACAATGGTACCGCAGAAAGATGTTCAGTAATATCATTAGATGCAACATCTGAAAATCCTTTTCGTACAGCAATTTTTCACACAAGATACGAAGCAAACCCATGTGGATTTGGCTCTATTATCAAAATGAACGACAATAATTACTGGGTAAGAACTCTCAAATACAATGAACATAATTATGATTATGTCGTTGTTTTGGAAAAAGGTACTGATAAGTTAGTTGTTTATGGCAACAAAACGGGTGAGCGCACTATTAAAAGTCCAATTAAAGCAGAACGTGGCGATTATTTGTTGTTACACACAAAACATAATACAATTATTCATAATGTGACCCGTGCCAAGATGAAATTTGAAATACAAAAAATGCTGATAAACTTTAAAGAAAAATAATATTATCACACCAACGAATTACCAGTCATTTCGGCTGGTTTTTGTATCCCTAAGATTTTCAAAATTGTTGGGGCAACATCTGCCAATCCACCATTATGCACAGATTTAATGCCGTCCCCAACAACAATAAAATTCACAGGATTCGTTGTGTGTGCCGTCCATGGCAAACCGTTATCAGACATCTGTTCTGCATTTCCATGATCTGCAGTTATCAATACGACACCACCCATTTTTAACACAGCTGGTACCAAACGCGCCAATTGTGCATCTAATATTTCCAATGCTTTTATCGTTGCTATCATATTCCCTGTGTGTCCAACCATATCACCATTTGCATAGTTTAAAATAACGACATCATATTCTGGCAATACAGCCAATAATTTATCAGTAATTTCCCTTGCGGACATTTCAGGTTTCATATCAAATGTCGCCACATCTGGCGAAGGCACTAAAATCTTTTTACCGCCAACAAAATCAATATTTCTTTCTGCATCAAAAAAGTAAGTTACATGATTATATTTTTCCGTTTCGGATATACGCAACTGTCGCAGACCGTTTTCTGCCAAAACATCCCCCAATGTGTTTTCAACCACCAAATCCGTCAACAGTGCAGGGCAACGCTCATTCAAACCTTCACCATATTGTGAAAAACATAAAATTTTTGCCCCAGTGGTCAATATCGTACGCATTATCTGTCTGGCGCGATCACTACGATAATTTCCAAAAATAAATCCATCTTTATTTGTAATTGGCATATCACCACTAATTACAATTGGTTTAATAAATTCATCTGTTTCGCCATTTGAATAAGCTGTTTTTAATGCAGAATCAATGTCCGGTGCAATACTATCAGATTGCGCCAACGCAATTGCATCAAAAGCCATTTTTGTTCGTTCGTTATTATTGTTTCTATCCATGGCATAATATCTGCCCGACACGGTACCAAAAAACACACTATTATCTTGTAATTCTGCAGCCAATTCTGATTTTATTAAATCGATATACTGCTGTGCAGATTGCGGTGGCGTATCGCGACCATCTGCGATAAAGTGCAAACATACACGCAATCCAGTTCCTGTAACATACTTTATTATCGTCAATATATCATTTATATCAGAATGTACGCGCCCGTCAGACATCAGACCTGCAACATGCACAATCCCGCCAGACATTTTTACAGAACGCACAAAATCATTTAACGGCTGATTCTTTGTCCAATCTTCCAATTGAAATCTACGCAAGAATTGATTGACAACACGTCCAGCCCCAATTGTAATATGTCCAACTTCTGAATTTCCCATAACACCGTCTGGCAATCCAACAGATATACCACTGGCATTTAATTCAGAATGTGGATATTCTTTCAACAGTTTATTAAAAAAAGGCATATTTGCCTGTGCGACGGCATTACTTTTTGTTTCTTTAGCTATACCCACACCATCCATGATACATAATACGATTGGTTTTGTCATAAATATTCCTTTGTTTCCTTACCATAACAGGGTATCACAACTGTTTTTTAATTGCAAAAGCAAAAGAAAAAATGTATAACATTAGGATGTATATCTTAAACCAAGGAAACATACAATATGAGTGGCAAACCTTTTTTACCAACATCTACAGACGAACACATTGGTCAACGCATGCAATTGCGTCGCGTTATGATGGGTATGTCTCAGAAAGATTTGGCCAAAATCTGTGGTGTTACATTTCAGCAAATTCAAAAATATGAATCTGCTGGCAATCGCATATCTGCATCGCGTCTATTTGATTTAAGTGTTGCACTACAAACACCGATTGCATTTTTCTTTCATGGATTACCTGGACATATCGATCACGAATCCAGAAACGGAAAATTACCAAAAAATTATGTCAGTGATCAACCTGCGAACGATCCACTATCAAAAAATGAATCTTTACAATTGATAAATTTATATTGGAAATTACCAAACGACAGCCAACGCGAAGCAATTATGAAAATGTTAAAGGCATTAAACGGTCAAGAATAACAAAATAAAAAAGTCCCGAAATCGGGATTTTTTTATTATCTATGGTGGGGATAGTGGGACTCGAACCCACACGGTCGCAATGACCAAAGGATTTTAAGTCCTCAGCGTCTACCATTCCGCCATATCCCCGAAGACTTACATGTTTGGTGGAGCTGATGGGACTCAAACCCACGACCTCTACGATGCGAACGTAGCGCTCTATCAACTGAGCTACAACCCCAAAAAGCATGGTGGGCGTAAGAAGACTCGAACTTCCAAGGTATTGCTACCACTAGTACCTGAAACTAGCGCGTCTACCAATTCCGCCATACGCCCATAACAGCGACACTGATAATAATGCAAATTCAATATAATTGCAACAAGAAAATCGATTTTATTTTTTCATAAAACATTGGCAAAATTTGATTATTCGCTTGCACAGAAAATCACAAATTTGCTAACATTTTACCAGAGATGAAGAAAATTCTAGTTTTTGCAACAAATTTATTACTCTGTATTGGTGTCGCTGATGCAGCTGTTCGTGATGCTACTGGTATGCCACGTGCAAAAACAGACCGCACACCAACACAATCACGCGTTGCCACAACAAACAAGCGCGCTACAACAAAAAAAACTGTTTTGTCGCCACGCACACCCGCAACAAACAAGCGAACAACTACTGCACGTACTGCGATACAAACGACAAAGTCTGTTATATCACGTGCAGGTGACACAATCGCAATATCTGATACACGCACCGGTGCGGAATACGAAAAATGTAAAAACACATACTTTACCTGTATGGATCAGTTTTGCACACTAAAGAACGATGATTATCGACGCTGTTCATGCAGTGATCGTGTGTTTAACATGATTGATCAGCGCAACACTTTGGAAGACGCAAACGAACAATTGACAGTATTTACAGAAAGTCTTGATGCAGTTGGCATGACAGCATCTCAGGCAGCGGCGATGAAGCAAGCATCCGAAGGTGAAAATGCTCTGACCAGTGACAAATCCGCATCCAAGGCATTATTACAGGCAATCATGAACTCTATTCGTGGCAAAGACGCCAATGTTGGTGGAAAATATTCTGATCTCAACAGTATCAATATATCTTTTGATACCGCCAACGCATTTGGCATGGCAGATGCTGGTCAGGCAATCGCAGCATACAATGGTGTTGCGCTGTATAACGCTGTATATCCACAATGTCGTCAGGCCGTCAAAAAAGATTGTTCTGACGCGTCATTACAACGTGCAGTAACCGCATATTTAATGGCCGTCGAACAAGATTGCAATACAGTACAATCAGCAATTGAAACAACACAAAAACAATTAAAATCCGCTGTCCGCGAAGGCAGCGCAATGTTGGATTTGGCACGTGTTGAAAATCGTCAAAAACACAATTCTTCAAATTTAACAACATGTATCAATGAAATCGAATCTGCAATACTCAGCGAAGAAGTTTGCGGTGCTAACTATCATAAATGCTTGGACAACGGTGAATACATAGATGTATCAACAGGTAAACCAATCACTGGCGTATCTGACTTTTACAAACTGGGCGAACTGTTAAAATTTGCAGACGGTATTGATTCTGCGAATCAAAAACTGTCCAAACTGTCCAACAATCGCACATTCATTCAAAACTTTGAAAATCGGGTTAAAAAATTCGCAGAACCAGCATTGAACAAATGTACAGAACAGGCTGACATTGCATGGGCCAATTATCTAGACAAGGCATTATTAGATATTTATTATGCCCAACAATCAAAAGTTAGTGAAATCAAGCAAGCTTGTTTTGATTTCGTTTCATCCTGCTATATAAACGCAAATAAATCAATAACCACCGCTATGAGTGTATTGACCAATGGCAACGAAATCGTAATCAATCCTGACAAAATTGCATTGACTGATAAAATGTGCAAAGATTATATAGATTCATGTGACGGCATGTTCAAAGATCCAGATGATCCAAATCTTGGAATTATTGCACAATACATCGAATCTCAGAAACAAACTGATATGTTGGCGTCTTGTCGCGCTGTCGCAAAACAATGTTTTGATAAATACGGTGGGACAAATTATGAAAACTTTTATTATCCATACAGCGGTCTGTTCCAACCAGGATATGCACCGGATTGGTTTGCATTACATGAATATAACGTAATAGAAAAACAAGATAGCAACGGTAAAAATACATATGAATACCAGCTGCCTTCTGCTACATCCTATGTGTCAACATGTGCTGCACAATTGGCAGACATTGCATCTTGCAGCAAAACTGAAATAATGGAAAAAACATTTGGTGGATTTAACAAATATATTGTTACAGACGAAAACAATAACAACAAATATGTTGTATACGGTACACATGCAGAAAATTCTACATCGGCACCAAACAATCGTTTTTCACGTTCATCAGGTGTCGCCACCGAAGTTTATAATCAAGTATTATCCGTCTTGTCTACACAATGTATGAATATTCAAGGACGTTTTGTAGAATATCAAAATGCAATTACAGACAAAATTTATGACAATGGAACATGCAAGTTTGGAAAGCTGCCAGACTATACAGTGGTATACAAAAACTTATATAACATCCAACAGAACGAATATATATGCCCACGCGACTATGATATGAATGTTGACACAGAATCTTGGGGTATTTGTTCATGTTGGGCAAATGGTGCGCGTCGCAGCCAAAATAATTATACCACAAAATGCGTTGAAAAATACAAAAACGCTAACAATGAATGGACTGATAAGGGCGTTGCCATATCTTCCAAGAATCAGGTTTGTGTATATTATATTTCAAAAACAGAAAACGCCACCTTACAAATAAAATGCACTTCTGAACCCAATTTAGAAAATAGCAATTTCGATATCATACCTGATGTTGCATATTTACCCGAAGGCATTTAATAATACACAAATATTTTTCGGGGCAGGGAACAACCAATAAAAGTTACAGTCAAATAAAAAATCCCCATTTTGGGGATTTTTTATTTTTCAGATATACATTTTTTATATTCATCTGGATTAGCCTTGGTCCAACATTGTTCATCCAACGACAGAATCGATTCGCTAACACCGACCAATTCACGCTGATTCAATGGTGTTGCATCAACACATTGACCATCACTGTATACTTTACCAATTTCACATGTGATACACATACCATTCGCCCCCAGTCCCAAACGCTTTGGATGAATTGTTGCATCCGCAGATATTGCACAACTTACACATGTGTAATCACCGCTAATTTTTGGATCAGACGCGTATCCCATACCATCTTTACATACAAAAATTGTACATGTTGCATCTGCGCTTGCATACAACTGATTGTATCTATCAGAACAAGATTTTGAACATATTTGTAATTCGTCACCTGTCTTCTGACTGCACGCAGAATTACATTTGTCTGCAATCAGTGCATCTGTACCAGCTTCTTTTGTACGCCAATTCTTATATTCAAACTTATTGGTGTTTAATTCGTGAATTTTATTGTCGTACTTTGATCTATCAAAACCCGGACACAACAAATCCAAACCAGACAACTCAATTATTTTTGCCTGTTCCAATGCCGATTCATAGGCAGCTTTTTCAGTGTGACTGACATCCTGTACATCCGCCGTCTTTTGGCTGTATCCGATGCATCCACCATCATCACTATGTAAAAACTTTTCATTTGGACAATAATCTTTGGATTCTTTACCAGTCCATGAAATCATTGGCCAACCTGTGTCAGCATAATTCTTGGCACTTGCCGCGCGAACAACCATTGGTTGTAATGTATATGTTACGCGCGCAATACCATCTGTTTCAATATTTTTAATTGCCAGAACAACATCATGCTCTTGTGATTTCGACATTTTACGCAAGTCAACCTGTATACCACCAGAACACGCTGTATAATTTCCATGAAAAAACATTGGAATACTGTTTTTTTGACCTGCGCCCTTCTTCAATGTTGCAACAGTTGAAGAATCTAATGGGTTTGCGTTTAAACCCGCTGCAATCTTTGCACGATTTTGAATTATTATGAAATCACTTCCATCACTATCAGGTTCTATTGCAGATGGGGTTGATGATGCACACTTATTACCATAATAACCTTTTTCGCACAACCAAAAACAATTTTCGCCATTATCTTTATTGGCATCCGCCTTGGCAACATAGTTTGTAAATGGTGACTTTGTTATTCCGTTCCGATCTGCACCAACCGCAGTCTTACAGAATCTGTATCCATGATCATTCATTTCATGTGCAATCCAATACCATGCACCATATCCCAAATCCCCCTTACCAGACTCAGTAAAACTTGCCGCTAAATATTTACGCCATTTAAGATTTGTTTTAATATTTTCACTGCTGCCATCAAAACCAGCATCCGCACCACTACCTTTACATGTTGGATAACTGGCAGACACTTCCCATTTTGTACGATATGCAGCACCATCTTCTTTTGCAGCAAGGGCATCAGAAACAAATGAAATTGAAACCAACAAAGCAACGAATGATATCTTATTCATTTCTTATTCCCCCTGAACATAATAACAAGTGTTATTTTCATAATACCCGCCAATCCATGCACATCTTTCTTGATGCCATTTTTCTGTAAATATACACTGATCTTTTTCCGCATCATACACTGCATATTCTTCGCCACCTTGGGCTTCACATTGAATTTGAACAGAATTTTGATAACAAGTACCATACGATCCAGCAATTTTATCTGCACTTGCCCCAATTGCATCATAGAATTTCAATTCGGTTGCACCATTTAATGTTCTTGCACCATCAGAACCCGCTGATCCCATATTACATACCTTCTTGGTCCAATCGCTGCCAGTCCCTGTTGCACCGGTATCTTCTTCACAAGTTGCATCGACCCATAAACCACCAAACTTATCACATTCATCCGCCAACATTGTTCCCACTTCGGCATAAATTGTATCGACCAGTCTTGTAACAGTTGTATTCGGATCGATTAAAGTATCATTTAATGTACCATCCGTGTTATTGACAGCACAATATACAGTCGCCCGTGAGTCAAAACTAGCGGCTAAATCCGCGGGTTTCATTGAACGACAGCCCCATGGATATTGATGTGAAGAATCTGACGATGCAGGCGCACATGTTTCACGAGCATACTTTGCCATCGCATCTGCGCAACCTTCTGCTATCTTGGTACTGTCAACTGTTGCAACATACGCCAACAATTCCGATAATCCGCACTGTGTTGCATTTAAGACACGACCTTGATTATCAAAGTTACAATTTGCACCATTTCCATACAATGCAGCACAAGCTGCAACCTTGTCAGAACACATTGCACGCGCAGCATTGGCCGCAATTGCACCTGCAGACTGTGCAGATGTTGTATCAAAATCTTTTAATGCACCAGATTGTTTGTCATAACAATCACCCATTGTTGCAACGCAAGTCGATTTGACTTCTTCGATTTTTTCATCTTGAGCCTGGGCAATTTCGATAATTGCAGTACGTTTGAATTCTGTCCAAACTGTATCAGCAATATCACGACAAGAATCCAATGCTGTTGTTGCAAACATCTTTTTCGAATCTAAGAATTTATTGAATTCTGTATTATTAGTCAATACATCACCAAATGAATCAGAACCTGAAGAATACAGATTTATCATTTCTGTCAATTTGAACAACAATGGGGAATAAATTGCTTCACCTGTTGTCTGATTGATATATTGCCCAGAATAGTCCAAACAACGGTTATAATCCGAACCACATGCAGTATCTTGCAACATTGCACTGCGAACCTTGGAAATACATTCGTTCACATCTGCCGAATTATGTGCACGATATTCTTCCAATCGAGCATCGCGCAACATTTTTTCCGCTTCGCGTACAGTGTTCATAATTGCTTGACGCTGAGTATCCAACTTCTTTTCATACAAATTACAATCTTGAGTAATCATCAAACTGTATGAACTGGTTGCCATATTCAATATTGCATTTGAAGAACAAGAATCAGCAATAATTTCTAAGCATTGTTTGTTTGATTCATTGTACAATTGCTGTCCCGACATTTCTGTCATATTTGGACCACCACGGCTGGAACCGCCACCAAATATGGAATCAACAGAACCACCACCCCATAAATCATCCATGTCGATCGAAAAGCCATTTGTTAAACTGCTAAAATCCAAGGTATTTAATTTCTTTTCTTCTGTTTTTTTCTTTTTACCAGACAACAAATCACCAATCTCATTCAAAACAGATTGCGCGCCACTTACATCTTTTTTAATTGCAGCTTCGCCAACAGTTGCTGTATACATTGCCTTTACTTCTGCAGCAGTTTTATCAACGGCATTCAAATTATTATCTTCAAAGCGCTGTAATAATGTTTTTACTTCTTCAAACATAGCTTCGGTTTCTTGAAACTGAGTAAACTTTTCACTGCAATAACAGCGGCGAAAAGTATCGTTTGCGTTTGCACAAAACTGATCCATACATGTCGCATAAGAATCACGACACTGTGCATATCCACCACCAATCTTAGAAATATCGTTAAATACAGCTGTTGCACGCGCCATATTTGCTACACGTGCCATCCCCATATTTGAAACAGATTTAGAAGCACTGCGCGCATTGTTTTTCATCCCAACAACTGCGCTACGCACCGGATTCGCCTTGGTTGCACTGCGAACAGTTGTCGTTGCCGAACGATTCGACACAGTTGCATGACGCGTAACATCGCGCCCCGTTCTGGCCACAGTTGATTTATTTGTCGCACCACGCGCTGTAACACTACCAGAATTACGGGCTTTGACAGCACCACGGCTGACCACAGGTGCCGACGAACCATCACCACGCGTCATAACCCTGGACGATGAATTTCGCACTGCATTCACATCAGCAGAAACTGCACTGCGCGGATTTGGCGCCTGATCTGCAACCCCAGATGTCGCACACAAACACATTGTCAAAACCGCAGGAAACCGATAAAAATGTTTAAACATGGCCTTCACTTTCTTTCTCTCTTTTATTGTATTTTATCATTTTTTGTACATTTGAATCAACAGCAAATTTTTTACTTTATATCCCCAGCATCAATCAATTCCATATTGATTCCCCAAAATAACGAATATTTTTCATACGCGCTGTCATATAACTTATAAGCTTCAGCATTGTTCCCACATGTCAACTGTTTATCACCATCGACCATCAGCCGCATCGATTCTAACAACAGTTGTTCAGATAACAATCTGTTTTTATCTGATTTTTTTACAATTTTATCCATCAGCTTTGATTGTATATTGTGCACTATTTTTGATAAATCAGAATCATTATTCAAATAGTCTTTGATAAACAACAAATTCATCATACCGATTGTCAAATCCTGATCCGAAGACAAATCAAGCGCATTGACTTTTTTTGCAGAATCCGCACATTCGACCATATGTTTCAAATCAATGTTTTTCATTATAATTCCTTTTTATTACACCACGCATATGCGCTGATCTGGCACGCGAATTATTTGCCAGTTCTATATCAGACGGTGTTTGCGCCCGTATCATATCAAATGGGGCAGGTTGCAACATAGGTAATCGCGGATTACCTAATGGTGTTGTCCATTCACGAAAGGTATTCTTTACAATCCTATCTTCTAATGAATGGAAAGTCACACAAATACACTTTCCACCCGAATTTAATAATTCAGGCACCGCCAACAAAGCCCGTTCTAATTCACCCATTTCATCATTCACGGCGATACGCAACGCTTGAAAAACCGGTGCAACATCATTTGGATTATAAATCAAATCACGCAATTCAAATGTTGTCTGTGGCTTTGCCTCTTTTATCGCATTGGCCAATATATTTGCTTTTTTTACATCACCATATTTACGCAAAATATCTGCCAATTCCGCCACTGACATCTGTTCTATCAACTGTGCTGCAGTGGTACCAACATTAGACATACGCATATCCAATGGCGCATCAAAACGGAACGAAAAACCACGCGTTGGCACATCTATCTGCATCGAAGATATTCCTAAATCAAACACAATTGCATCAACAGACGACTTTAATTCAGATATGCAAGAAAAAGTCTTTGGCACAAAGCGAAAACGACTTCCAAACTCGCGCTGCATTTCATTTGCATCTGCGACAACATTTGAATCTCTGTCAAAAGCAATAACATTTGCGCCAGCATTCAAAAAAGCCCGTGAATAACCACCAGCGCCAAAAGTACAATCAATAACTGTTTTGCCAGATATATCACCCAAAGCATTTAATACACAATCCAGCAGTACAGGTACATGTTTCATTATTCCACCTCTATCCGCAGTCCCAACGCAGCCAAATCTGCGATTGTCGTATTTCCTAGTTCAACCCCCCCAGGCAATGCCAAAGTTGCCACTTTATCAGCGCCATGCAAATTCAATACAACCTGCGTATAACCGCGTGGCAGGGCAATAATAGCCTTTTTAACATCTTGCAACACAGCCTTATCCCGAATATCCATTGTGATTCTTTTAGCGATTTTTGCTACCCACTGCGTCAATGGGATAATAGAATCAACAAATACAGATACGCGATCATCACGATTTGATGTTTTTCCTGATATCAAAACAACCGTTTCGCTGGACAAAATCTGAGAAAATTCAATCGCAGAATCCCCAAATGCAACTGCATCGATATTCCCTAAACTGTCGGATGCATTTATTGTTATCATTTCTTTACCTGTCTTGGTACGACGACGGCCAAAAGAATTCACATTCACTGCAATTTGAACAGATTTTCTGTCCCCCAATGTTGCCAATGTTGCACTGGTTGCCAAACCAGCTGATTTTATCAAATGCTTATATTGATCCAACGGATGCGCAGAAATATAAAACCCAAGTGCAGATAATTCGTGTTCCAACCGTTGTCCAAATGTCCAAGGCGTTGTTTTTGGCATGTTTTTATGCAATCTATCTTCAACAACATCATCTTCTACAGTATTTGCAAACAATGACAGCATATTTGCACCATCACGCGATTTTGCAGCATACGATAAAATTGCATCTGCATTCATATAAATCGCGGCACGATTTGATTCCAAAGAATCCAACACACCTGTTTTTGCAAAAGCTTCCAATATTCGTTTGTTCATAATCGGTGCACAACGCTTGGCAAAATCGGTCAAATTCTTAAATTTGCCATTTGCTTTTCTTTCTGCAACAATTGCATCAGTTGCAACTGTTCCAACCCCTTTTAACGCTGCCAAACCATAAACAATCTTTCCGTCACGCACAGTAAACAACGATTCGCTTTCGTTTATATCTGGTGCAACAATCTGGATTCCAAAATTAGACTTAGCATCATCAACAAACAACGCTAACTGATCTGTATCATTCAAGTTACTGGACATTGAAGCCGCTAAAAATTCTGGGGTATAGTTTGCTTTTAAATACGCACATTGATTTGCAACGATTGAATACGCGATAGCATGCGATTTATTAAACGCATATTTTGCGAATTCCTTAAATTTTTCCCATAAATCTTTTGCCGTTGCACGATCCAGTGTTTGTTCTTTTTCGCACCCCTCATAAAACTTACCTTCCAGTTCGTTCAACATTTCAATCAGTTTTTTACCCATTGCCTTACGCACATTATCTGATTGGCCACGGGTAAATCCTGCCAATGCGCGTGTCAACTGCATAACCTGTTCTTGGTAAACGATAATGCCGTATGTTTCTTTTAAGATTGGTTCTGCCTTTGGATGAACATATTCGATCTGTTCTTCACCATGCATACGAGCGATAAACTGAGGAATAAATGCGATTGGCCCCGGACGGTTCAATGCATTCAGTGCAGAAATTTCCAAAAAACTTGTTGGATGCATCTTGCGCAGGGTCTGTTTAACAAACGGCGCATCGAACTGGAATATACCTTCGGTCAGTCCTGCTTGCCATAACTTCATTGTTTTTGGATCATCTGTTGGGATTTGATCTAAATCGATATTGATCCCACGCGTTTGCTGAATCAAACGCGTTGCATACTTTAACACCACCAGCGTTTCCAATCCCAAAAAGTCAAATTTTATCAGCCCAGATTTTTCCAAATATTTTCCATCAAATTGACATGATGGCAATGGGTTCGCAGGATCACGATACACTGGTGCAATCTTGGTTGTTGGTCTGTCGCCAATAACCACACCACACGCATGCTGTCCCAAATTACGCAACGAGCCTTCCAGTTCTTCGGCAATGGTTACAACTTTATTCAAATCTTGATCATTATTCAAAATTTCCTGTATTTCACCAGACATATCCACCGCATCTTTCAATGTTTTGGCATCCTGTGGAATCAGTTTAGATAATCTGTCTGACTTAGAATAGGGCATACCATACACGCGTCCAATATCACGAATTGCGCCACGCGCCTGCAAACTGCCAAAAGTTATAATACGGCAAACAGAATCATGTCCATATTTATCACAAACATACGCCAAAACGCGTTCGATACCTGTTGGTTCAAAATCCACATCAAAGTCCGGCATCGATATACGATCAGGATTCAAGAATCTTTCGAACAGTAATCCATATTTTAACGGATCAACATTTGTAATCCCCAGCGCCCACGCAACAATAGACCCAGCACCAGAACCACGCCCAGGCCCAGTCAAAACATCGTTATTCCGACACCAATCGATATAATCCGCAACAATCAAGAAATACCCTGGGAATCCCATACCAATAATAACACCCAGTTCAAATTCAGCCTGTTCATAATACGGTGCCGTATCAGTAATATTATGCTGTTCCAATCTGCGCTTTAAACCCGCCATCGTATTATCGCGCAGCATTTGACATTCTGTTTCTAAATCATCCCCAAATCGTGGCAACAGCGGTTTTTCATGAACATTTACCATAAAACCACAGCGTTTTGCGATACGAACAGTGTTTTCAACTGCTTCGGGCAAATCAGAAAATATTTTTGACATCTGTTCATATGATTTAAAATACTGTTCTGATGATTTACGTGGTCGTTCTGGATCAATCACCTTGGTCTGGCCCAGTACACATCCCAACGCGTCAGCAGATTCATAGTCATTATCTGCCGCAAAACAAACATCATTTGTCGCAACAATTGGGATATTTAATTCTTGAGCAATTTTCAAAAATCCTGGTTCTGTTTTAATTTCTGCATCCAATCCATGTCGCTGAATTTCAATATAAAATCTGTTACCAAACATTTTCAAGAAATCATTGGCATACATTTGCGCCTGACTATCTTGCCCATTTAACAATGCCATACCAATTGGTCCTGTATGCGCCCCTGACAAACAAATAAGTCCATTACTGTGCGCAATCAATTCTTCCATTGTTATATACGCCCCCAAATGATGATTATCAGCCCGCATATACATGACCTTATTCAATTCGCACAAATTCAGATAACCGTCGTGATTTTGTGCCAGCAACACAATCTTTGACAAAGATTCAGAACGCAAAATTTTTGGATCTACATTATGATGATTCAATGATATCTCAATACCAATAATTGGCTGTAATTTATTTTTTGGCATAACATCTGAAAATTCTGCACAACCAGACATTAAATTTGTATCAGTCAGCGCACACGCAGACATCCCAGCCGCCACACATAACGCCGGTATTTTTTTTATTGTCAGCGTACTGGCCCCAACAGAAAACCTTGAATGTGTACGAAGATGAATGAATTGATTTTCCATGCTAAATACCATAGCAAAATGCCACACCCAAGGCAACCCAATATTTCCTAAAAAACAATAAAAAATCGCCCAAAGGCGATATCTATTTCAATTTACTTTTATATCGATTCCAATACTTCAAAAATATTGTCGTATCAGTCGTCGGATTATTCGCAATCGACAGTGTATCCCAGTCGATAACAGAACAAATATTTAATTCATCATCAAACAAGAAATTTAACATATTCAAATCAAAATGTGCCAGCACTTGTTTTGGTTTGCGACACGGCTGTTCAACCGTTCTTCGTTGTAGACTGTATATAAATCTTTCTTTATTTGGTATATCATCTACCTTGATGCGTTGCAATTGACGAATAACGCCATGTGCTTGTTTTAATATTTTATCATAATTATCTGCGACATACTTTTTATCAAAATCAGTTATTGACTTTCCTGCAACGCGTTCACACACATACATTGGTATTTTTTTATGAACAATCACATGAGGCACAGTGACCTTCATTCGTCGTTCGACATATTCTGATAAAAATTCAAAATCTTTTAACTGTTGAATAGTCACATTTCTGAAAACTTTTACAAAATATCTGTCATTTACAACACATACCATACGGTTCAGTGTAATCTGACGAATAAAACGTACAGATTTTACACGCACCCCATATGTTTTCTTTACGAACCGAATAACAAATGGACGAAATAACAAAGTATTTATTCGTCCACGCCATTTTTGGCGATTTTTTGATCCATAAATAAAACAAGAAATTAAATTACTGATAAAAAACGGTATTTTATACATTTACATCCCCTAAAATCGTTAAAAATTGTAACGAATTAGCACAATTTTATCAAGAAAAACTTTCCTATGTTTCAGCAAAATAAAAACCCTGTTTAATTATCAGGGTTTTATTTTTTAATGTAACTTGCCACAACAATGTTTATATTTTAACCCAGAACCACATGGGCAAGGCGCATTTCTGCGACCATTACCAATGGCCTGATTCAGTTTTTCATCATGTTTTTCTTGTTCAACTTGTTTAGCAGCCACATCTTCACGCGTCAATTCCATACGACTGATATAAGACACAGACATAATTTTGAAATTATTGACTGTATTCTTAAACAAATCTAGTGCTTCGCGTTTATATTCATACAATGGGTTTTTCTGGGCATAACCACGCAAACCGATTGCACTTTGCAGGTAATCCATCTGTTGCAGATGTTTTTTCCACACGGCATCCAAAGCCCCCAACATCATTTGTCTTGATGCCATTTGCATCAATTCTGGGCCATATTTAGCAGTCTGTTGTTCATAACGACGATTTGCCAAATTTACCAATGCTTCATAAGCTTTACGTTCTGTAATTAAATCGTCTGTTTTCCATTTTTCTATATCTGTAATATCCATTGCGAACACTCGCAACATTGCATTATGAATTGCTTCTACATTCCAATCCGCAGATGTTGATTTTTCTGGCATACTGTTTTCACAAATGATTTCCACAACATCAGCAATCATTTCATGTGCCAATGGTGTCAAATCTTCTGAAACCATCAAATCATCGCGTTGCTTGTATATAACAGTTCTTTGTTCATTCATAACATCGTCATATTTCAACAATTCTTTACGCGCTTCGAAATATCTTGCTTCGACGCGTTTTTGAGCTTTTTCCAATGCCTTTGTTATCCATGGATGAGTAATTGCTTCACCTGTTTTCAACCCCAGCGTTGTCAACATCCCCTGTAAACGCGCTGCACCAAAAATACGCATTAAATCGTCATCCAACGCCAAAAAGAACTTTGAATCACCTGGATCACCTTGGCGACCAGAACGCCCACGCAATTGATTATCAATACGACGCGATTCATGTCTTTCTGTACCAATTACATATAAACCACCAGCATCCAAAACTTGTTTTTTATTAGTTTCGATTGTCGCATATATTTCTTTCTTTTTATCTTCATAATCTGGCGCAGTCGAATCTAATTCTGCAATCAGCGCTTCTGCATTACCGCCCAGTTTAATATCCGTACCGCGTCCTGCCATATTTGTTGCAATTGTAACTGCACCTGGCGCACCGGCCTGAGCAACGATTTTTGCTTCAGATTCATGGTGTTTTGCATTTAATACCGCAGGATTGATATTCAATTGTTTACGAACAATCGCAGCCAATTCTTCGGACTTTTCAATTGAAACAGTACCAACCAACACAGGCTGTTTTCGTTGTACACAATCAGAAATTTGCTTTAATATCGCATCATATTTTTCTGTTTTATTCAAGTATATTTCATCATGATGGTCTATACGCGCCACAGGACGATTTGTTGGAATTGAAACTACACGCAATTTATAAATTTCTTCAAATTCTGATGCTTCGGTCATTGCTGTACCGGTCATACCAGACAATGTTGGATACAAACGGAACAGGTTTTGGTATGAAATACTAGACACAGTCTGATTTTCTGGCTGAACTTTCACATGTTCTTTGGCTTCGATTGCCTGATGCAACCCTTTACCAAATCGACGACCAGACATAACACGACCTGTAAATTCATCAACAATTAAAATTTCACCATTACGGACAACATAATTTACATTTTTCTGGAACAAATGATGTGCCAACAACGATTGTTGAATATGCATAACCAAGGCAGCATTTTCCGCAGCATATAAATTATCCCCTGTCAACAAACCAGCGTCTTTTAACAAACGAGTTGCATTATCAACACCAATTTCTGTCAATGTAACATGTCTGTCTTTTTCATCTTTTTTGAAATCAACATCTGTCAACTGTGCAACCACCGCATCAACCTTGGCGTATAATTCGCTGGTATCTTCTGCTGGACCAGAAATAATCAGCGGGGTACGTGCTTCATCGATTAAAATACTATCAACTTCGTCAACAATCGCATAAAAGAACGGGCGCAAAACCTGTTGTTTTTTTGTAAATTTCATATTATCACGCAGATAATCAAACCCTAATTCTGAATTTGTTACATATGTAATATCGCATGCATATGCATCTCTGCGTTCATCATCTGTCATATCGTGTTGAATAATACCCACAGACATACCCAAGAATCTGTATATTTCGCCCATCCATTCTGCGTCACGCGACGCCAAATAGTCATTGACAGTAATTAAATGAGCGCCTTTACCGTGTAATGCCTTTAAGAACATAGCCAATGTTGCAACCAGTGTTTTACCTTCACCAGTTTTCATTTCTGCGATTTGCCCATTATTCAAAACCATCCCGCCAATCATTTGAACATTAAAATGTCGCAATCCAATTGTACGAACAGAAGCTTCTCGCACCAACGCAAATGCATCAGGCAAAATATCTTTTTCTTTTTCCCCAGCTGCCAATCTTGCCCGCAGCAAATTTGTCTGTTCGCGCAACTGTTCATCTGACATTGCATGATACTTCGGCTCTAAATCATTGATTAAAGACACAGTTTTATCATAACTTTTAACCAAACGGTCATTTGCAGACCCTAATAATTTACCAATAATATTTTTTACCATTTTTCTTCCTTAAACTTATCACGAAATATATAGCAATTTTGAGTCTTGCGGTCAAGACACTTTATGATATAATGACAATAAACTTATTAAACAAGTACAAAACAATTTTTTTTACCAATGGGGGGATAAATATGCCAGAACCAGCTGTACAGCAGTTAAATCCAGAATCAATTACCAGCGATGTTTATATAATTGCACCAACACAAATCGAATACATTGCGCACATTTTTGGTAATACTGTTGCAGACACAATGAACATGCGAACATTTGCACCAAAAATTCGCCAAATTGCCGAACAAGCGTTACGACATGCATTACAATCTGCGAAACACATGGGCGAAAAGAAATAAAATATTGAATTTTACCAGAATAATGATAATATACCCCACGCAAGATAGACTGGACATGGCTGATGTTTATCAGAGGAAAGTCCGGGCTGCATGGGACAACGCACCGGCTAATATACCGGGCAGGGCGACCTGACGATAAGAGCAACAGTGACGAAACGATTTAATTCGAGTGAAACGGGCAATCTCTGCGTGCAGCAACTTCAAATAGACCCCCTCATATGCGTCCCACATCGGGGGCGGGTAGAAGGCTTGACATATGCAGTAATGCAATATGCAGACTAATCATGTCCACTACCGTTATACGGTATACGAAAATATACTGAATACCGGCAGAACAGAACCCGGCTTATATGTTTATCTTCACCACGCACCTACGGGTGCGTGTTTTTTATTTTTGTTTGCTGCAAAATTCCAAAAATCCGAACATTGATTTATACATATCATATGTAGTCTCTATTGCAGCCTGACGCCATTCTGCATCTGATGGGCAAAAAATCTGTTTCAGTGCGCTCTTGGTCTGCGGGCTAACTTCCTTGAAATATCTGTATTCATATTTAGCGTTTCCCATATGATAAAATTTATTCATTTGGGCCTTATTTGCATCTACATCTGTACAAACACAAAAATCTGCACCATAGACACGATTGTGTGGTATATCATAACGTTGCTCCAACACACGCAACAAACCACCATTTATACACAACGGCAACTGTGTAGTTGTATAATAAAATCGCTCAAAGAATCTGTGTTGGTTGTAATGATTCCCATATGGGCTGTGGAATTGGCCGTCACCTGGAACACTGTTATATCTGTAATACAATTCATTACCAGTAACCATCGCTATCGGAAACAAACCAGTTGCATTTTCTGCAATTTTATCGAACACAGACAACAGCATCTTGTTTTCAATAGTTGGGGCATTACCGCCATAAAATAATCCTGTTGATTGTTTATATTGCCCCTGTTGAATCGCACTCCATTCTTTGAAAATCATATCGCGTTGTCGTATAATATCAATATGATTCATCTTTTCGGCATGTGGTTTTTTAACCAAATATTTATGCACAGCGCTGTACAATGGGTTTAATGGTTTATGTTGAAAATCTGGAACAAAATTTCTACCTAAATCTACTAATGTACCGTTTGAATCGCATGTTTCATGCATACCGTTATCCATTCCCCAACCGTTTACGACATGAATCAACACAATTGTATACTTTTTACGCAAATCATACGATAAATTCGGTGCAAACTTATCCAAGAACAAATTCTGGGCAGCACTACCATAAAACGCATCAAGCCCACTGACACCAGAATAAAACACTACCTTTTCTGGTCCATCACCGATGATAACATATGGAATATCATACGAATGATTTTTTGCTACACACCAATTCAAATCACCTACATTGTGTGCATTATGAACAAATTTTTCTGTTGCGTGCTGCCAATTTATCGGAAAGTAATTCTGCATTTCATAAGTGCCTTTGGTTTTATATTATCTCTCCACCCCGCCGGCCCACATATCTCCTACATGACTTTGCCTTGATTTGGGTAAAAAGTCAACTGAATATCACGCCATTTTTCGAATTCATTGACCGGCAACATACGAAATGGCTGACATGTATCAATTGCTTCCTGAATGGTTTCTAACACATATGCGAACGCTGGATCTGTTTCTGCACGCACAGCAGATTCAAACCAAACACCCTGAACAGTACCATTTTTACGCATTTTCAAATGTGCCACTGCACGAATATCAGCAATATCAGACCGCCCATTATCAATCACCCAGCATCGCGTCATTGCAACACGCAACGCATCAACAACCGATATTGTCAATGTTCTATCCAAAGACAAAACCTCGCGGTTTACTTTAATTACACGTTTTTTCTTTGGCGCATTTTCGTTTTTTTGTTCTGTTTTTTTATCTTGTTTTTCTTTTTCAATCTCTTTTATATCATTTTCAACCAAAGTCGTTGTTTTTATTTCAGTTTTTTCAACCGGCACCTCTTTTTTTTCTGGGCTAGTATCTTGTTTTTTTTCTGCCTTATTTTCTGGAACACCAGTATTATACAATTTTGTCTCATCGCCAGACACAACAACCTTATCCAAGTCTATTTCAATAATCTGGATTCTATCTGGCACAACTAATTTTGCGCGATTTACAACAACAGCGAACGAAGTGATCATTATCGCCACTAAAACCAAATGTCCACAAACGGACATCAGTAAATTTTCTGTTGAAAATTGATTAAATTTACCCATGTTTTATTCCGGTTGTGTTCGCAATCCAACTTTTTGAAATCCTGCATCCTTCAATTTTCCCATCACAGACATAACAGCACCATAGTCTGCATGCGTATCACCACTAATCATAATTGTCAAATTTGGATTTTCACCACGCATTGCAACTGCACGTTTTACCACTTCATCACGCGACAACTGCGTTTCTGACAAGAAATAGCGTCCACTAGAATCCACACTGATTTGAATTGCGTGATCATTACCTGTCATAGCAGAAGCACCAGCACGGGGCAGTTCCAAATCGATACCGGTTGTCATCATTGGTGTTGTAACCATAAATACCGCCAACAGCACTGTCATAACATCAATCATTGGTGTCAACTGAATACTGCCATCAGATTGTCTTTTTCTTATTCTGGACATTGTTCTGCCTTATTTTTTACACTTTAATTCGCAAACATCCTGGGTCAATTTATCGTATAAATCATCCGACTTTTTTGCAAAATACTGATAAGCAATTGCTGCTGGCACTGCTGCAATCAATCCCAACGCAGTTGTTCCCAACGCAGCCGCCAACCCAGGTGCGATTACACCAATACTGACTGATTGATTTACGCCAATTGCTGCAAAAGAATCCATAACCCCCCACACAGTCCCAAACAAACCGATAAAAGGAGAAATATAGGCGACCATTGACAAGAACCATAAATTTTTATCAAAGGGCGCAATTATTTTATCTGCAACTGTTTCTAAAACACAATTATTTTTCACAGAAACAGGTGTTCTTTTAACAGATTTCCATAAACGAATTTTTTCAATAATAATCGCCCAAGACCAAACACTGAAACCAACCAAAACCAACGACACGAATAATGTCATTAAATCACCAGTAAATAAATTTAACATTGAAAAATTATTTTCCATATTCCTTTCCTTTTTTATTTTTCCTTAAATCAAACCACTAATCAACTTTGTTGGTATTCGTTTTGGACGCATATCCGCCCCCAAATACGCCACTTTTAAGTTTATTATAGCACATTCAACCCCATTTTTCACGAACTTTTGTTCTATCTTGACAGTTGCAGCCCCAGCATCTGTCATTTTTGTTTCTACGATAAATTCATCTGCAACTTTTAATGGTTGAATATACTTTATATTTAATTCACGGACAACGAATCCAATATCTTCACTTTCTACCATATAACCATGCAACCAATTCATTCTGGCACGTTCCGCAATTTCCAGATATCTGGCATGATAAACAATACCTTCTGCATCTGTGTCCGCATACGCAATTGTAAATGGGAATTTATGTATTTTCATTTTATCAAATCTCTCTCGTCAACACCTAATTCATTTTTTAATCGCAATGCGACACGATGACGAATTTCATCAAATATGCCACGCAAAGCAGGTTCAAAATCAAACATAGTCGCAATTTCGTTACCAAAAAACATTTTCCAATAAAAACCATCAGCATATTCACCAACATATGCCAAATTCTGGGCACACATATGCTGTACAGCTGTATCTAAAACATCCAATGCCTTGACCAGTCTAGATTCATAACTTTGACGTGCATCATACTCATCAAAACGCACACGAACAACATCATCTCTTAGCAGTTCTACAATCTTTGCAACTGCAGCACTCTCATCAATCTGCTTTTGTATACGCACAGAATTCGTCTGTTCGTGCAACGGTATATCATGTGCAATTGCTTCAGGCAAATCGTGCAACATACACAACTCATAAACCCGTTCCATATTGACCGATTTTTTCAAGTACGGTCGCAACACCATTGCCATCATCGCCATATTCCAAGAATGAGCTGCCACAGATTGCTGTTTACCATCACTTTTCCGTGTCAATCGATACTCGCATTCAAGCCGTTCGGCAATCTCAAAAAAATCCACTAAGTTATGCATATTATTTACTTTTCTAACCCCAAATGTGCATATCCTAAATCTGTAATAACGCGCCCACGTGGCGTACGCTGAACAAACCCCAATTGCATCAAATAAGGTTCAATAACATCTTCAATTGTATCGGATGGTTCTGACAGTGCGGCGGCCAAATTTTCAATACCAACCGGACCACCCGCATAAAATTTGATAATTGTATTCATATACTCGCGATCAATTTCATCCAGTCCACAATCATCGATATGTAATTGGAACAGGGTGGTTTTTATTATATCTGCTGTGATTTGTTGTTTATTTAGCGCACATGCAAAATCACGTGCACGTTTTAACAAACGGTTGGCAATACGCGGTGTTCCGCGTGCGGACCGCGCCAACATCAACGCGCCATCATCATCAATTGGTGTACCCAAAATATTTGCACTGCGCTTTATAATTTTAGCCAAATCTTCGGGTGAATAGAAAGACAATCTTAAATCGATACCAAACCTGTCACGCAATGGGTTAGACAGCAATCCAGTTCGCGTTGTTGCCCCAACCAATGTAAACGGAGGCAGGTCGATACGCACACTTTTTGCACTTGGACCTTCGCCCAGCATGATATCCAACTTAAAGTCTTCCATTGCAGAATACAAAACTTCTTCAATCGCGGTTGGCAAACGATGTATTTCATCAATAAACAAAACATCCATTGGTTCCAACGCTGTCAGAATAGCCGCCAAATCACCTTGTTTTGTCAACATTGGCGCTGAAGTCGCCCTAAAATTAGTCCCTAATTCATTGGCAACAATGTGTGCCAATGTCGTTTTCCCCAAT
The DNA here is from genome assembly GCA_045613445.1 of Candidatus Enterousia sp. GTDB lineage: Bacteria > Pseudomonadota > Alphaproteobacteria > Rs-D84 > Rs-D84 > Enterousia. The sequence continues at coordinate 29,137 of JAZLAZ010000027.1, forward strand.
CCTGGGGGACCATATAACAAAACATGATCCATCGCTTCGCCACGACTGCGGGCACCGGACACAAACACGGACAGATTTTGTTTCAAACTATCATGACCAATAAAGTCCAACAAACTGCGCGGACGAATTGTTGCAGCCATATCATCTGGAATATTTGCATCTAAAAATCTTTCTTTGTTTTGCATGATTACAACAACTTATCTTCTTCGTTTTCGCGACCAACATATGCTTTCAAATCATTGTACATTTGACGCAAATCAGCAGGCTGGCTGTACATCGAATCCGCACCTTTGACCCGAATTGTTTCCAAATCGATTTGCGCCTGTTTTTTCAAAATCTGTGTTAAATGCGATCCAAACGCGCGTGCATCATCAGATTCTGATGCGCCTTGCAACAACAATCCACGATTTGGTCGTGGCGATAAAAATGCAAAATCTGAAACCGACGCATCAGGCGACACCAGTGCAAAACCAGAAATTTCAGGTCGACGCATCATTGCCTGCAACACATACCACGCGCCTAATTGATGACCTGCCAACCAAATTTTATCACTATCTTCATTATGGTTTTGAATCCAATCGATAACAGTTGCGATATCCAGCATATTTTCTGATGTTGTACCAATCACACCTTCGGAATCGCCGACACCACGATAATTAAATCTGACCACAGAAAAACCGATATCCATAAACGCACGAAACATCGCATACGATACACGATCATTCATATGATATTTTTGTCGTGGATTACCTGACAGAACAACAGCCAACGGTGCAGCCTCGTTTGCAGACTTATGATACACAGCATGTAATTTACCAGTTTCTCCTGAAATAATGATATCAACCATACCTTTATACCTTTCTTTATATTTAATTCACAGATAACTTAGAACAAAGCGAACACAAATTTCAATAAAAATATTTTTGTTTTGACACAAATATCTAAAATGTTCTAAGATTTACCTGAGAGAACAAAAGGTCATATCATGATGAAACTGTTTTTGACATCGGTTTTTGCAGTAATTTGCGGTTTTTCCGCCTATGCTCAGGATGAATTTATGTATCAAGATTTTCAGACAATCTATACAGAAACACCTGTGCAATCATATTATGCATATCCAGACGATCCAAACTTTATTCCAGAAACAGAATTTATGGAACGCGCAGACAGCTTAAATTACGACCAAAACATAATTGATGCACGCAATGCAGAATCTGTAGCACACCCTGGTGTGATGTTTGCAGATCGTCCGATGGTAATTTGCAGAAACTTTGGTTGCACTCGTCTGAACGACCGTATTACCCGTTCATTTTTATTCAACAGTTTGGCCAACATGTTCATGATGAACGCCCATTCTCGCGTTTATATTTGCGAAGCAGACCCATTTTCCCGCGACTGTCTGCAATCTGGTATTTCATTTCCTGTCCGCAGCGGTATTGCAAATGCAATGCTCAAAATTCCAAAGGCGACAATATCACAAGTCAGCGTTTCTACTGGTTTATCCAAGGCAACTGTTGGTATGACATATGAATTTTTGGTAAATGGTATTGATCGCAAATGCGAACCAACTGTGATGGACATTATGGTTCCTGTAAATTCCGAAGCAGTATTATCAAATCGTGAATTTGCATGTAACATGACCAGCGACGGCATCAGCAGTGTATCATTGATTGTCAGCTTGGATTACATTGATTTAGATTATGGTATTCTGGGTGGTTATTATTCACTGGGAATGCAGGGACCAACCACAGGTGGTGGCACAGGATATGCACTGTTCAAGACAGAATTTACAACTGGTGGAATGCAATTCCGTGCATCTACATATAACACAGACAGCATACCGGCCAACGGCGCGCGCACAATTCAGCCTGGCGAATACGCTGTTGAACCAATGAAAAGATGAACAAAACCATACTTGTTATAGACGACGACGATATTTTACGCAACACTTTATCCAAGGGTTTGCGTCAAGACGGCTTTAATGTTGTCGCGGCCAAATCAGCTGAAATTGCGGACGAAATTTTATCCAGAATACGTGTTGATGCAATTGTACTGGATCGTATGATGGCCGGCATGGACGGTTTAACTTTTTTGAAAAAGATACGCACATGTGGCAATAAAACACCTGTAATTATGCTGACAGCGATGACAGGTCCAGATAACACAATTGATGGTTTGTCCCATGGTGCAAACGATTATCTGGCAAAACCTTTTCAAATGCGTGAACTGGTACTGCGCTTGAACAACATAATATCACAAGTTACTGCAACACCATCAAATATGCCAAATGGATTAAATTTTACAGATAACGAATTCTTTATAACCAACCCAGCAAACAACACATCACATATACTGGCGTTGTCTGGCGAAGAAAAGAAACTGTTACAAAATTTGACCAACCCCACAGGCAATATTGTGCCCGCATCTGCGATGGTCGCAAAACGCTTGCGAAGTAAATTAAATTTAGTATTATCAAACCTAGATATAATAACTGTTCGTGGTCGTGGTTATAAATTATTAGACACAACAACGAACACAACCAACAAGGACACAATATGAGATTGACACCACGCAGTTTCTTATGGCGTACAATATTGATGATTTTAATTCCGCTGGTCGTTGCACAAATAATCGTTGCGAACGCATTTTTCAGCAACCATTGGTCACGTGTTCATAATACATTGGCCCGAACACTATCTGGCGAAATTGTAACTATGATGAACTTTATCGACCAAAACAAAATCTCAGAATCCCAACAACTGGCGCGTGACATTGGCATCAATTTCAGTATAAATCAGAAATTAAATCGCCCAAAGCACAATGATAATAATGCACATGAAACAGGCGAACTGGCATCTGAATTGTCAAAACGGTTAAAGCGTCCTGCAAACATTTACATGGACAAGGGCAAACGACTGGTATTTATTGATGTTCCAACCAAAGATAACCAGATTGCAACATTTGGCACATCACTGTACCGCATATATTCAACCAGCACCGAAGTATTTATAATCTGGTTGTTGGGTTCTATATTGATTGTATCAATATTGATATCTCCATTTATCATAATGCACACACGCAGCATCAGACGCATTGCACGTGCCGCCAATCGTTTCGGACGCGGGTTGGACGCACCAGGGTTTGTACCCAGTGGTTCCAAAGAAATTCGTGAAGCCGCAGCATCCATGATTACGATGAAAGAAAGACTGGACAGATACAACCGTACTCGCACAGACATGTTAAATGCAGTCAGTCATGATTTAAAAGCACCATTGACTCGTATGCGCTTGGCCGTTGAAACCAACACTGCATCTAATGATGATTTAATCCGTGACATTGATCGTATGACAGAAATGGTAAATGGATATCTGGCGTTTGCGCGTGGCGAAACCCCAGAAATCGAACAAGCAACAGAATTACCACCAATGCTGACACGAATTGCACGCGACGCAGCATCAGATAAAAAGATTATTACAAACTTTCCTGACACACCCGTACAATTCTATGCCAGACCAATGGCATTAGCACGCGCATTTGGAAATATAATTGAAAATGCTGCACGATACGCAAAATCCAAGATAAAAATCACAGAAATAGACTCAACCGACAGTGTTGAAATCATTATCGAAGACGACGGCATCGGTATACCAGATGAACGCAAAAAAGACGCATTACGCCCATTTGTACGTTTGGACGACTCGCGCAGTTCTGACACTGGCGGAACAGGACTGGGGTTATCTATTGCCCAAACAGCAATTGAAAACCATGGCGGTCAATTATTCTTAGAAAACAGCGAACTGGGCGGATTAAAAGCTAGAATAGTATTACCGATATAATGTAAAAGGCAAAAAAAGATGAATTTATATAAATATGTATCAAACGCAATAAATGAAAAATTAGGCACAACTGTAAATTTGGAAGTACCAAGGAATCGTGATTTTGGGGATTTTTCAACAAATGCAGCAATGGTTATGGCAAAATCTGCTGGCAAAAACCCGCGCGAACTTGCATCAGAAATTGCGCCCAAATTAAATGAACTTGATTTTATTGCAGAAACATCTGTTGCAGGCCCTGGATTCATCAACATCAAATTAAAAGATGACTTCATTTGGTCTGCTGTAACCCAGCCACAAAACCCAAAATCAACCACAATACAAACAATTGATTTGGATTACGGCGCATACAATGTTGCAAAATCATTACACATTGGACACCTGCGCACATCTATTGTAGGAGATACATTTAATCGAATTGCCAAATTATTAGGGCATAAAACTTTTTCATGGAATCATATTGGTGACTGGGGGAAACCAATGGCGCTGGTAATTGCATGGATTGAAAGGCTGCACCCAGAATTACCATATTTCCAAGACAATTTTGATCCAAAAACATCCGTAGATTTTGAAATTAGTCCATCTGAACTGAATACATATTATCCATCTGCCAGTACATTGGCAAAACAAGACCCTGAATTTCAAGCACATGCACAAGAAATCAAGGCAAAATTCCAAGACGGTCACGCAGGATACTTTGCGCTGTATGAAAAGTTTTTGAAAATTTCTTTGGAAATGATGAACGAAACAGTCCAGCGTCTGAATATTTTACCTTTTGATTATGATCTGGGCGAACGCAATGCCGCGCAATACTTGCCAGAAGTTGAAAAAATTCTGCGCGCTAAAAATTTAATCCAAGAAAGTGATGGCGCCGAAGTTATTATTGTAAAGAAAGAAACAGATAACAAACCAATGCCACCTTATATGTGGACAGATTCACGTGGTGCAGACACATATGATTCCACTGACTTAGCCGCTGTATATTGCCGTAAAAAAACTGACAATCCAGACAAGATCATATACTTTACAGACCTGCGCCAAGGCTTACATTTTGAACAACTATTTCGTGCATCAGAACTATCTGGAATATACAACTATTCAGATTTAGAACATATCGGATATGGCACAATAAATGGCAATGATGGCAAACCTTTCAAAACGCGTGATGGCAACGCCGCAGGACTTGACGACATTATTGACGCAGTAAACGACGCAGTCAAAGCACGCGTATCTGAATCTGGTAAAACACTTGACGACGACACAATCGGTGCGATTGCATTAGCCGCCGTTAAATTCAACGATTTAATGCACGATGTTCGTTCTGATTATATATTTGACCCAACATCTGTCACCAGTTTCGAAGGCAGAACAGGGCCATACATTTTGTATACTGCGGTGCGCCTAAACAGCGTATTGAAACGCGCAACATTTGACGCATCGTCAACATATATGCCAATAACATCAGATGAACGCAATCTGCTGATTGGGATACTTGATTTTGAACGCACTGTCTTGACTGCTTTTGAAAATCGTGCGACGGACATGATTGCAAATTATGCATATGATTTGTGTCAATTGATAAACACATTCTATCATAACTGCCCCATTTTGCGCGATGATATCCCCACAGAAGTACGGGCAGGGCGTCTATATATTGTTCACAAAGCACGCGAAACACTGACCACAACTATTGATTTAATGGGTCTAAAAATTCCGAATGAAATGTAATAAAGCGCCCAAACGGGCGTTTTATTATAATTATCATACGGTACAATAATACCGCATTGATTTTTCTTGACTTTTCTGCTGGTTTGCGTCATAATGCCTGACGCTATAACAATAAAACAATAGGAAAAACAAAAATGGCAGCGACAAAATCGTTAAAAAAGTGCGAATTAGAAGCCAAATGGTATCTGATTGACGCAACAGATTGCACGCTGGGTCGTTTGGCAGCATACACTGCAAACATCTTGCGCGGCAAACATAAACCAACATGGACACCAAATATGGATTGTGGCGATCATGTTATCATCATCAACGCTGACAAGGTTGCATTATCTGGTCACAAGGCTGACAAAGATCGCTTCTTCTGGCACTCTTTGTGGACAGGTTCTTTGAAATCTCGCACATTGGGTCAGATGCGTGATGAAAAACCAGAAAAATTGGTTTTCAACGCAGTTAAACGCATGATGGGCCGCCGCACAGCAGTTGCATTGGCGAATCAACGTCTGACAAAATTGCATGTGTACGCAGGCAGCGAACACAAACATTCTGCACAAAACCCACAGGTTATTGATTTCGCAGGATTGAACCGTAAAAACAAAAGGGGCGAATAATGGCAGAAACAAAGAAAACAGCAACAAAGACAGTTAAAAAAGCTGCCCCTGCAAAGAAAACAGCACCAAAGGCAGCAGTTGCAACACCAAAATTAAACGACGCAACATACGCAACAGGCAAACGTAAAGATTCTGTTGCACGCGTATACTTGATGCCAGGCAAAGGCAACATCACAATCAATGGCAAAGCATCAAATGAATACTTCCGTCGCGCAGTATTACAAATGATTATTGCACAACCATTTGAAATCACAAAACGCGAATCTGCATACGACATCGTCGCAATGGTTGAAGGTGGTGGCTTGTCTGGTCAAGCAGGCGCAGTAAAACACGGCATTTCCAAAGCATTGGAAAAAGCAGAACCAGAATTACGCGCAGCATTGAAGTCAGCTGGCTTCTTGACACGCGACAGCCGTGTTGTTGAACGTAAACACTATGGTTACCGCAAGGCTCGTCGTTCAACTCAGTTCTCTAAACGTTAAATCGTTTGGTTCAGAAAAAAATCCCCGTTTGGGGATTTTTTTATTATTGCTTTCAATCAAAAACATTGTATAATCACGGGGCAATAAAAATAATATTAGGGGAAACATATGTTCAAAAAAGAAAAAATCAAAGATTTACATTATTCGGTCAATGGCTTGATTTCTGCCGCTGATTTACAGACTGCCGCAGATGAAATATTATTAGAATACGGCAAAAAGGCTAAAATGCCAGGTTTCCGTGCCGGTAAAATTCCATTATCTATCTTGCGTCAAAAATACAATGCATCTGCATACGGTGAAGCAATCGATAAATTGATGAATCAAGATTTGAACAACTATACCGCTGAAAAGAAAATCCGTTTGGCCGGCGCACCAAAAGCTGACTTGGCTGGTTGGGAAATCGGCAAAGATGTTGAATACTCTTTGGAATTTGATATTTTGCCAACATTGCCAGAAATTGATTTAGAAAAAATCACTGTAACAAAAAAAATTGCAGAACTGGATGAAAAAGAAGTTGATACAGCATTGGAAAACATCCGTAAAAGTCGCAGTATTGCTGAAAAACAGGACGAAAAATACCAGGCTGCAAACGGCGATGTTGCTGTAATCGATTTTACAGGCTTTATTGGCGACGACGCATTCGAAGGTGGCGCCGCAACAAAACATCATCTGATTTTGGGTTCTGGTTCGTTCATCCCAGGATTCGAAGACCAAATTATCGGTCACAAAATCAATGATGAGTTTGATGTAATTGTAAAATTCCCATCTGATTATCATGCAGAAAACCTGGCTGGCAAAGACGCACGTTTTGCAGTCAAAATTCATGAAATCCGCAAACATATCTTGCCAGAATTAAACGATGATTTGGCAAAGCAGGTCGGTCAAGAAACAGTTGACGCATTAAAAGAACACATTCGTAAAATCATCAACGAACAATATGTCGAAGCTGCACAACGCGATATGCGCAACGAATTACTGGATATCTTGGCTGATAAAGTAAAATTAGAATTGCCAGAAACATTGGTCGAACAAGAAATGAATATGGCAAAATCTGAATTTGAACGTTCACACGCACATTGCCATGATGCAAAATGTGAACACAAATGGGATGAAAAAGCAGAACGCAAAGAAGCAGAACGCCGTGTAAAACTGGGTTTAATCTTGGCAGAATGGGGCACCCAGAACAAGGTCGAAGTAACACGCGAAGATCTGCAACAAGCCATCTGGGCCGAAGCATCACGTTACCCAGACCCAAAACAAGTATTTGAATTCTATAACAAGAATCAGAACGCATTGGCAATGTTGCGTGGCATGTTGTTTGAACGCAAAGCACTGGATGCAATGCTGACACATGTAAAAACAAAAGAAAAGAAAGTCAACGCAGACGACTTATTCAAACAGGCATCTGTAAAATAACAACAAACGCACCATCTGGTGCGTTTTTTTCGGAGATTTATAAATAATGAAAGCATATCTTGATATCCTGAACAACTGTTTAAACAACGGAACAATGTCTGATAATCGCACAGGCATAAAAACTCTTCGTATTCCATGGGGCGCAACATTTGAACACGATATGTCAACTGGATTCCCATTGGTTACAACAAAAAAAATGGGATTAAAAAATATCGCAACAGAACTAGAATTCTTTATACACGGAATAACAGACAAAAAATGGTTGATTGACAGAAAGTGCCACATTTGGGACGAATGGTCCAACCCAACAAAATGGCAACAAAAATACGAACAAGCCATCAAAACCAACCCAAACTTGTCTGACGCAGAAAAAACAGAGATAAAAAATCAACTTATGTCATCTGAACGCGATTTAGGCCCAATATACGGATGGCAATGGCGCCACTTTGGCGGAAAATACCAATGGAATCCAGAAAACACACATGATAATTACGACATCAAGCAACCTGGTATCGACCAACTGGCAAATGCAATAAACACAATAAAGAAAGATCCAAACAACCGTCGCATCATTGTAAACGCATGGAATCCAGTTGACCAACATCAAATGGCATTACCGCCATGTCACATTATGCATCAGGTTCTGGTACACAATAATAAACTGAATTTGATTTGGACCCAGCGTTCATGCGATATGTTTCTGGGTATTCCGTATAACATTGCATCATATGCACTGTTATTGATGTTATACGCCAAAGAAGCAGGGCTGCAACCGGGTATATTGCGTGGCGAACTGCACGATGTTCACATTTACGAAAATCATATCGATCAAGCACACAAACAAATCGCACGCACACCATATAAATTACCAACTGTTGAAATACCGAACGAAAATTGGAAAGGCATGCTGAATTGGCATGCCCACGATGGTTTTCAATTAAACGATTACATCTGTCACGAACGCTTGCGCGGTGATGTTGCCCGATAAAAAAATCCCCCAAAAACTGGGGCTTTTTTGTGGACATCTGCTGTTTTTATTATACAATCACAAAAAATCAAAGGTAAAGATATGTCAATGGAACACGAATTTTGCGACGGATGCAACCAACATTGTAAACTGGGGGCCGTTATTACAGCAAACGCCAATTGGATAATAACCACCAAACCAACCATAAACAATAAAATTTTATTCGGTTATTATGACGAAAAAGATAATTTCAAATTGATAAAAGGCAACCAGGCAGTGGTCAGACAAGAAAAAGACAATAACAATGTAGAAACAGCCTTGAACAAATCAAAAAAAGAAGCAATCAAATACGCCCAAATATGCGCAAAACAATACTTAGATTACACCAAACGGGCAATATTTCTAAATGAAGTAGTAGCGTTACAGCTACACAAATAAATCAAAATTATGCAAATAAAAAGAAATCGGAAATCGTAGTGAACAGACGCTACATAAGATTTCCGATTTATTTTTAGATAAATTACTATAATTTATTTACCCCTACATAGGTGGGAAACATTCCCCGGTACTTTCTGCACAACAGGCCCGTTCACCATCTGGGAACAAAATAAATTCTTCACCTGTACAGCAACCATACATATCAGGCGGATTTCCATCAGAACATGTTTCTTCTTCGACAATCAGTTCATCGGTATATTCTGTAACAATCTCAGGCTTATCCATTGTAACAACAGGATTTTGCACAACAGTTTCTGTTTCATATTCTGGTGATGCAACAAACATTTCATCAGAACGAGAAGCCGCACCATATGCAGGTTTTGAAGCCAAAACCTCATCTTCTGTTGGAACATATGGTTTTTCTTCAACTGGCGCTTCTGCCATTGGTCCAATCACAGGCCCCAAAGTCTCCAATTCTATAAACGGACTAACGATTTCTGGTGCATCATTTATCGGTTCTTTTTCAATAATAACAGGCTCTGTTTTTTGCTCTGTCACGGGTACAATTTCTGCTTCCACAGCAGATTCAATCACTGGTTCTATAACTTCTACTACAACTGGTTCAATTTCTGGCACTATCACAGGTTCAACGGTCACAGATTCAACCACAGCCGGTTCAACCACAACAGGTTCTACATCAACGACAGATTCAACCTCTGTAACAACGGGTTCTGTTTTAGCCCCCAACACAGGCATTGTATCATTCATAGACCGTTGATACACCCACAATGTAAAAACAGACAATATAATCAAAACACCCAACAAAACATAATATAACATTGTCGGTTTAACACGATTTACATCATTTCCAACAGATGTCACAGCCATTGGTACTTCGTTTGTAATTGGTGACACAGGACGAAAATCCGATGAAACAGGCGCAGGCTCAATATCATCTGATGCATATTCAGGCGCAACCACAGGTTCCAGCACATCCTGAACAGGTTTCTGTTCCTGCATTACAACCGGTTCTGATTTTTTTTGCCAAACTTCATCTGTCTGAACATCAGCCATTGGAATCGGTGTAAACCCATCAAAAAGCGGTGTAGTTTCAATTTCTTCTTGAACATCGACATGTACATCATCTGGGCTAAAATCGGTTGGTGGCGTAAAAGACAATGGTTGAACAAATGTTTCTTGTTCAGATACCTCAACATCTGGCACATCCACAGGCTCAATCATCGGCACAACTGGGGCAGGGGTACTTTCCTCAACCACAGGTGCAACAACAGGCACAACCGGTTCCGGCATCACTGCTGGTGCATTAAAATCAATTGGTTTGAACGCAATTTCTTCATCGATAATATCCGGATTAGTATCAAACAGCGGTTTAACTTCTTCGGCCATCGTTTCTGCCTTTGTTTCAATAATTTCAGTTTTTGTTTCTGTGATTTCTGCCGGCACAGGTGCAGATTTCGCAACAACAATTTCCGCCGGTGCAGGCACAACAGGCAAATTGATATTCAGCTTATCCAATATTGACTGTGCAACATCAATTTCATCTTGCGCAGCCGCCAGTCTGTTCTGAGCATTAGTTAAACGTTTTTTTGCCCGTTTCAGCTTATCATTCACAGAATCAATCTGGGACTCAATACGCAAAATCTTGGCAGCAGACTGTTTTGTAGGTTCTTTACCAATCGCACGCTTCGCATCTGTCAGCTTTTGACGCAAAGTCTTTATACGATTTTGCAATTCGATAATTTTTTCATTTGTCTTGTCAATCGTTTCACGACTGCGACTGACAGTAAGTTCCGCAGCCCCCAAGCGTTCAATCGCCGCGCGTTTAGCTGCGACATGACGAAATTCAACCAACGCATGCAACGGCTCATTTAACACATCATCTGATTCATATGCATGAATCAAGTCATCGTATTGTGCCAGTCCTGCATACTCAATATCCAGTTTTTGATATTTATTATCCTTCTTTGGGCGAACTGTTTCTAAATCGACACCATAGTCATTTTCCAGAATATCATCCCACTTGCGGTCCCCAACAGGATTTATAACCAACAATACATTCGGTTTAATATCGTCAACCAAGAAATCTATGATGAACACCAATTTATTATCAGCGTCATAATACGCCCGAAAAGAATATCCTGCGATACTATAATCGACTGATGTCAATGGTTGAAAAAATGTTTCTCTCTCGTTTGTCATTTACAAACCCCTGTCTTATTTCTTTTTTGGTGGTGCAAATTGATATGCCTGCTTGCAGTGTTCATAACAATAAGGCTTTCCCACAAAAACCGTTTCCCCACAGAAATGAAAATGTTCAGAATCAGGATCCCCGATTGGCCAACGACACTGATTAGGCTTCAAGTTAGCCATTTCTAGTGAATGTTGAATAATACGCTGATGAACAGCCAAACTCTTGGCATCATTTCTAACAGCAGTCACTGTTTTTTTTGTATTTTCTTTTGGTTCTTCAACTTTTTTAGTCGCTGTCGTTTTTTTAACAGTACTTTTTTCTGTCACTTTTTCTACAGGTTTCACCGCCGCTTTCTTCGTGACAGATTTTACAGTCGTTTTCTTTTCAGCTGTTGCAGATTTTGCAGTCTTCGCTGTACTGGCCACTTTTTTTACGATTCCAGTCTTTTTTTCTGGGATTTCGACAGTTGATGCACCACCCGCCTTGGCATTCCAACCAAGTCTGTTTAATTTACCCACAATTGCATTTTTTGACATCCCCAGTCTTTTACCAATTTCAGATGTAGACAGTCCTTTGCCAGTCAATGCTTTTAACTTTTTTAATGTTGCGTTATCCCAACCTTTGCTCATTTTACAAAACCCTTAGATTACATTATAATATAATTGTAACATAATTCCGATTCGAAACGCAAGGGAGAAAAATATGATTTCTTATATCTTTTTCATTATTTTACTAGCTTTTGCGGCATTTTTGTCTATTAAAATATCAATTGCTGACCTGCGTCGCAGAATCATACCAGACGCATACTTATTTCCATTGATGCTGATTGGGTTGACTTTGATATCATTTTATTCTTTTCCAACAAACATTCAAACAGCAACTATTGGCGCTATATTTGGCTATACAATGGCGGCCATTATCGGAATCATATTTGAAAAAACAAAGAAATCTAACGATGCACCGATTGGCATGGGCGACCTAAAATTATTAGGGGTAGGCGGGATATGGCTGGGCACAAATGGACTGGCAATTGCACTGATCATCGCATGCATTTCCGGCATGATATGGTCAAGACAAAAACAACAAAAATATATCCCTTTTGCACCATTCTTTATATTTGGGGGATTTTTATCTTTTATTATAAATCTGTTTTTGTTATAATCAATCAAACAGGGAACCGGAAGTGAGAAACAGTTTCAATAAATTTCTTTGTATTTTCATTGGATTATCTGCGCTTTGTGCAGTTGCACATGCAGTAACGCCATTTTCAAAATATGGCGTGATTCAGAATGTTCAGAATTATTCTACGAACCCGTTTTGGAATCCAAATTCACCATATCATAATACAAATATGCCACAACCGGTATATGCCACTGGTCCAGATGTAAACACAGATGAATGTCAACGCATCGTAACCAGTTTGGTCACAGTTCAATGTATGAACATGAACAACTGTATTGATGCACAAATCAGCGATATACGACCTGCAATTATGTTGCAGTTATCGCGCATGACTGGTGGCAATTATGCAACTGCATGCGGTGGCTATTTAGACGGTGCGTTTAATGATTATGTTGCACAATACGCAAATGCTGCGCCACATGGTGCTGCAACAGCATTTCCAAATGCAGTCATGCCAAATCCAAACGCATCTGGCACAGCAATCCAAATTCCAAATCCATTGGCACCCCAAGCACCTGATTGGGCAACCGACATGATGGAACGCAAACAGGAATTACAAGAATTACAATCATTAAACGGTGCTGGCAATTCTGGTGTATATGCTGCAAATTTTCCAACCACATATGCCGATTTATCTTTTTCAGAACGCATGGAAAACGCCCAGGCTGGATATGAACCATATAAAGACACCAAGGTGTTTCATGAAATAAAAATTGAAGACGAAAAAACATATCTCAATCGCATAAATCGACCAGCAACCACAACAACAAATAATTCCGCAACAACAAATAATTCTACAACAACAAACAACGCCCAACCATCACCGGTTGACACGGGTAGCAATACACCAGCAACACCGGCAGAAACCAACACTCCCGCATTGATAACCGAAGATATTCCTGACGAATTCGAAGCCTTACTGCCATGGTATGGCATTTTAATTGTAAAAGCAGGCAGTCTTGACAGATATGCCAGCCTTGATTTACCAATTGTATCGACAGAATATATGAAATCGCATCGCGATGAATTTTTTCCCGCAAATTCAGACAGGGCACTTGGACTCAGACGTGGCTGTACACACTCTAATCATACCGCGCACGACAAAGATGTTATCAATCGTGCTGCGCATAAAACAATGGGCGAACAAGACAGTTTTTGGTCAGGCAGTGATTTTTATGTATATGATGGCCAAGATGTATATTGGGGATGGGCAACAATTGTTGGCGAAGTTGTATTGGCATTGCTAACCATGGGGATTAGTGCCGAGGCCAGCGCCGCAGCAGCTGCAGGACAGGCCGCATCTGCAGGACAGGCCGCAGTCGCTGGTGCACAAACAGCACATGGTGCTGTTGCTGCTGCAAGGGGGGTACGTATATCATCAAATGCATTAAAAATATTCGAATCATCCAGTTCTGCAATCAAGGCTGTAAAACTGACAAAAAATGGAAGCAAAATAGATGACGCTATCAGATTGGCCAAAGCTGCAAAAAGCGGCCAAGATACTGCTGCGATAAAGTCGCGTGCCGATGCAGTAAAAGCATTGGCGGACGCTGGCATTACCGTAAAAAAAGGTCCAAACGCAAATACATTGAAAGCTATTGGTAGAGCATTAGCAACAGCAAAATCTACCGTCAAACCACTAACATGGACATCATCACTGTACAGACCATGGCGCTTGGTTGCAGCTGGGGTAAAAAACATAAAACCAACAACATCTAAATATCTGGGACGTGGTGCAACATGGGCAACCCGTTTCAAAACGCTGGGGGTTGTTGGTGGTGCGGTTGGACTAAACTATTTCGGACGTGAACTTCTAAAAGGATTTGGTTACAGTTCTGCTGTGTTACAAGATCCGACAACTGGTGATGTTGGATTTAACAGTTTTGGATTATTATCCGACGACAATGTCGAAGGACGCGAAAATGTCATATCACATGGCACATGGGTACAATTCGATGCCGTGGGCGGTGCCAACGAAGACGATGCATTGAACGAGGCAATGCGATTTGCTGAAGAATTGACCAAAGACATCAATTCTATCAATGCATCCGATCCATTATGCGATGTTGATATCTATGTTGTACAACCAGCAATCAGTAACCCAGAAAAAATACCTGGCGCCAGATCAATATATTATATATTGATGAATGACGACATGAAATTAAAAGTTCGTACAAAATAAATGATATCACGAATCGTTTGTCTTTTTATCTCAATATGTTTACTGCCATCATTATCGCATGCGGTTCAGATCGAAACACCATGTGCAACGCAAATTTACGCATCAAAACTGGCACAAACTGTAAGTACAATTGACGAATCCGATGACGAAGAAGTTATCAAACAATGGATTTATTCTATATTTACAAACAAAGATACTGTATCCGATATCTTAAAATGTCCAGAATTAAATATCTCTGATAACGCTACGATAAAATTTACCCCCATAAAATATGTATTTCCAATGGGGCGCGAAGTCGTCATAAATTATGAAACCCAACCAAAAATATTAAAACAACGATTGGCACTGGCAGACAAGCGCGACTTGCCACCTTATGACGCAAACCCACGCATCGGCGAAATGGGGGATGGAACAATATGGACAAATACAGATCCTGCATGGTATGCAATAATGGTTGTTGAATCTGGTGCATTAAACAATTTTGTTGGTGAACATAAAAACAACACCATATCAGTTCAATATATACATGATAATATTGACGCCCTGTACCCAAAAAATCGTGGTTGTACAACAAAACACGCACTGGCCCGTGATTCCAAACCAATCAATCGTGCTGTAAAACAGGCTGTTGATATTGAAAATGATTCAAATGACTATTATGTGGCAGGTGATGCAAATCTGGCATGGATTGGATATGCAGAAATCGCAATGGATGTTGCAATAACTGTTGCAACCATGGGCGGTGGCGTATTGATATCAGGCGCCACAAAATCTGCCCGTGCATCACGCGCATTAAAGGGCATGGCCACATCACTGAAACAATTACGCAATCTGGATTCTGTTCGTGATTACATAAAATATACATCACGCGCAGCACAACTGACAGATGAAATAAAAAAGTTAGACAAAGTTACCGATGCTGCAAAAATCGCAGAAAAAACAGCCGAACTTGATAAATTAAAAGATGCTATCAAGGGTTTAGAATCAATCGATGATGTAAAAAAATATAAGCAGACATCCGAAACCTTTTCAGATTTGAATAAATATCGCAGAACTTTGAACGGAATCAAAGCGTTAAAACAGGCACAGCGTGGAAATATAATCGCACGCGGCGTCAAGGTTGCAAAAAGTGCAAACGCCGCCATGTCAGGCAATAAATTGATTGCAAAAGGTGCAAAACTAGGTCGCGCCAGCAAAGTGTCAACCCGTGTAAACGATTGGCTGTTTCATTCAACATTGAAAAACATTGGCATGCTGGGAAAAATGGAAACATTTGGTGGTGCAATTTACGGTGGCATACAATTTATTGGTGGCATGATGTATGACTTTACAGAAACCAGCACAGGCGAATTTACAAACGATATTCAATTTCAACCTTTGTTATTATTATCCGCAGACGATTTGCAAGGCGGTCAAGCCGATAAAATAAATTATGGAATGTGGTTGATGTGGTCTGGGGATTCGACCAATCCCGCCGATGATGACGCAGCATATTTGCAAGCAATGGACTTTGCTGCAAAATTCCACGAAGATTTAATGGATGTTCAAAATAACACAAACCGTCCATGTAATGTTGATATATATGTTGCAAAGCCTATCATACGCAACCCAGGTTCGGCCAATCCAGAATTATACTATCTGATTATGAACGATACGCCATGGACAACAAAATAATTCAAATAGATTCCCATTGTATTTTTTATAATTTTTAACTATAATGAATATGAGAAAGGCAAGGGGTTAAAACATGAAAAAGATTTTAGCGTCTACAATTGCTGTAATAATGACAATTGCATCTGCAAATGCATATCAGGTTTTATCATCCAAAGAACTGGGTAAAAACGATGCAAAGAATCAAAATATTGTTGTAAAATGCACAACTGATGCGGGTCGCATATCGAATCAAACATGTTCTTTACGCAGATACGCAAAATGTACCGGCACCGGGAATAACAAGCGTTGCAGCGGCTGGCAACCATGGCGTGATTTGCGTAATCCATCCACAGCACACAGCAGTTGGCAATCTGCCGCATCTGCATGTTGTCGTGCAAAAGGCTTAAGATAATAAAAAAACACCCACTTGGGTGTTTTTTATTAAATCTTTTTTATTCAATCCACATCAATGCACGACCTTCAACAGGCTGAACTTTTTCTGGTTTACCCAATGGTACACTATCAAATCTGTTATCGTTACCAGCAGCCACAGAACGCGCATCCGTACCAACCGGCAAGCGTTCAACATTTACCGTACCCTTGGTTAAATTGCTAGCATTGCTGACATACGACACAGTTGGCACACTGCCGACCTGTGCAAATGCGCAAAAACAAAACATGCAGAAAAACACCATTGATACAAAACGCATATTCTTTCTCCTTGAACTTATGTTCATAATCATAACATATTTTGCTACCCAAATCCAACATTTTTTTTATTTCAATACATCTGCCGCAATCAAAGCTGCCGCCCCCCCATCTGGTTTACGCCACAAATCATCTGCACCTGCCAATGCTTCTACCATTTTTTTGCGCTTTGACGGTATTATTACCTGTTGTACTGCTTCCAAAACACATTCTGCATTTGCATCCCCGCCCAAACATTCTGGATATACACCACAATTTAACAAAATATTTACCAGTGACACCCACTTTACTTGAATCAATTTGCGCCCAATCCAAGTCGTTATCGGATTCATTTTATACACAACAACAGTTGGAATATGCAACATTGCCAGTTCCGCTGACACGGTGCCACTGGCTGCAATCGCGATATATGTTTTGGCATATACATTATATCTATCAGACGAACTAATCAACTGTGGTTTAACAGGCCATTTTTTCACTACCTGTCTGATATAATCATCAGTCGTTTCAACTGTTGGTATCACGAATTGATATTTACTGTAGCCATTACGCACCAACATGTCCACAACATCACGCATCAACGGCAACAATCGTTTAACCTCACTAATTCTGCTGCCTGGAATAAGAGTAATAATTTTATCTGCATTTTCTGTTTTATACTTACCAATCAAACCATCTGCAATCGGATGCCCAACCGCAACTGTATCCAAACCATACTTGGTAAAATAGGGCACTTCAAAATCAAAAAAAGCATACAACTTATCAAAAAGTTTTGCATATTTTTTTGCACGCCCAGATCGCCATGCCCAAACCTGAGGCGCAACAACATGATGGAACTTTAATCCATTTTTAATCAACGCCTTGCCTGCATCACTGTTACGCACTTGTTTGATTACGCTTCTTGCAAACCCAGGAGAATCGATAGTTAGAACAACATCTGGCTGACATTCTAATATTGCATCCACCGTCTGTTTAATACGACGGGTCAATGTTTTTGCATGCATTAAAACTTCTATGATTCCCATAACAGATAAATCACCCATCGGGAACAATGATTTTAGCCCTGCGCGTTGCATATTTTCACCACCAATACCGACGAATTCAGCCGATTTAGCATGTGACATAATATGCCCGCCTAAAACATCACCAGAAACTTCACCAGCAATTATAAAGATGCGTTTTTTCTTATTCTGCATTTTTGGCTGTACCAATTCCGCGTTTTGAACGATTTTCAATAAAATCAATTGCATCCATTGCATACTTGTTGTTTTTTACTTCTTTGCGCACCTTGGCCAACCGTTCTGCAACAGTACCGTCATCTGCACGGAACACAGCAGAATAAACAGCATGAATTGCATGCATATCTTCATTTGAAAAACCGTGACGCATCAAACCGACACGATTGATTGTACGATATACAGCACGCGCACCATCATAAATTGCATATGGCAATACATCATTTCCAACCCCAGACATACCGCCAACAAATGCGTTACGCCCAATACGCGCAAATTGCAATACCATTGCACCACCAGACAAAATTGCAAAATCTTCAACTTCTACATGTCCAGCAACCTGAACCAAATTAGACATAACAACACTGTTTCCAATTTTACAGTCATGTCCGACATGCGCATTTACCATAATTTGACAATCATCACCAATTACCGTGCCATCAGATGCCGGCGTTCCAGAATGTATTGTAACATATTCGCGAATTTTGCATCTTTTACCGATACGCAATCCGGTCATCGTAGCTTCATCTTGCCATTTCAAATCCTGACTCATTACGCCCAGCACTGCGAAAGGATAGACAATTGAATCATCACCAATCGATGTTTTACCATCAATAACAACATGTGAAATCAGTTCAACACGATCACCCAAAACGACATTTGGGCCAACAATACAATATGGACCAATTTTACAATCTGCGCCCAATTTTGCACCTTCTTGAATAATTGCTGTTGGATGTATTTGCATAATAATTCTCACTTTTACTATATATTAAACATGCTGAATAATATACTATTGTGGCAAGAATTTGTATTCAATAAATATAACAAATTATAACAACACCTTGAAATCATTCCAGAAATCTACTTTGGAAGTATCTTTGGAAACAACCTTCCAAAAAATCAATCCCATCGCACATATCACAGGCATTACTGTAATAATACCAAAACTGATTAAACTGATTGCAAACAGTTTATTTCCCAGTCCATACAGTGGATTTGTAGCATGAATCACAGACAACACAAACATCGCAGCACATATTACCATTACCCCAGCATAAACAGGCACAGCTTCGGTCAAAACGAACAATGACATCGCCAACAAAGTCAAAACACGTCCCAACCACTTTAATTTTACAAACACTGATTTATGAATTTTACCCAACGGCTTGACATTTGACGCCACAACTGCTCCAACCGCCGAAACAACAAATACCAACACAGATAATAAATGCCAAACTGTCAAATTTCCCAACTGACCAAATCTAAAAAATTCAGGCTGCATCAATATCGCCATCATTGTTGTCATCATAACCAAAACACAACCGCCCATCGGCCGCATTTTTCCACCTGCGACACGACCGCAAACAGCACCTAAAAACAACGCGCTGATTTGCAATATTGGCCCCCACCACGCATGCATATCCGACATGCCAACAAACAACAAAACCACAAATACAACCAACCATTGTTTCCACCCCTTGTGTGGCAAGGGATATTCGCGTACATGTGAAGACACAAATAACGCTGACAAAAATACAATAACTGCAGTCAACATCGGCAAAACAGACAAATCATCACGCAAAACGGCATAATTACCACCAAACAAGACAACCCATATAAAAATAAAAATTACAGTCCAAACAGATACTTGCGACAACAAATTATCACGATTCCAACCGATGCGTTTGATAAAATCACCCGCGTATAAATAAACCATATAGAATAACGGCAACATCAAAACAGCCCACCATAAAAACGCAGGGCCAACCAATGCAGCATTATTAAATGCACTAACTGCGCTTTGCACAACAGAAACATAATCAAACATATACTTGCCTTTTAACTTTTTATATTTATTATAAATACCAATGAGTACAAAACAAGCAATTTTTACCTTGATGGGTGGTCGTGTCGAAATGCACCGCAGTTTTTACAACCCGACATCAGATGCTGTGTGGTTGGCCGCATTTGCACCGACACACGCAAAAACCGTTCTGGATGTTGGCATTGGTACAGGCGGCGTATCATTGTGTTTATTAGCACACAATTCAGAAGCCCAAATTACAGGCATTGACAATTCACCAGAAATGCTGGACGAATGTCGCAAGAACATCGTACTAAACAATCGCACAATAGAGTTGATAGAAGAGGATATATTCAAATGGAAAACCGAACGCACATTTGATTTAGTCATCACGAATCCTCCTTATTTTACAGGCACACCAGCGCGTCATCATGCGCATCATAATGTTGATTTGACCAGATGGGTTGCGCGTTGCATGTGCAGACTACGTTCAATGGGAACATTTTGCATAATCACAGACGCAACAACAATTGCGATTGTTTTACCAGAAATGACAAAAAAGCTGGCCGACATTAAAATATTTCCATTATTTGGTGGCAAAGATACTGCCGAACGCGTTTTAATATCTGGCCGCTTAGGCACACGCGGTATCAGTTCTGTTCATCGCGGATTATCAATGAATTATGAACCAGTTTTGCGTGATGGCTTGACTATTGAAGAAGCGTTGTCTAAAATATCCCAGACATGTTAAACTTTATAACACGATATTTTACATCACTGTGGGCATTTGTCACATCGCCATTTCGTGCGATATGGCGTATAATTTCACGCATTTTCCCACCGCGTCAGTTTACAGTAATGGACACCCCGAACGGTAATGTGTATTCGTACGAACAAAGCAGTTTTTGGCGTTTTACACGCTTTTGTGGCAAGGTTGGATTATTTTTATGGGCAACATGGTCTACATATGTTTTTGTGTACCATCGTCCATTATTACAAATGCGCACACAACAGCTGGAACAAGTTCGTGACACGCATTCACGTCACATGACAGACTTACAAACATACCTGGCAAAGTACACAACATTGGCGCGCGACTTGAACATTATCGACGACAAAATCCTGAATGCCAAAGACAAAACAGACAAAGAAAAAGAATCATTGATGAACAGTCGCAGCAAGACATGGGGCGAATTAGAATTCTTGCGCACACGCATTGTCGAAATGTTAAAAGACGAAGATTACACCCCAGAACATACAAAAATGTCAGAACTATCGACTGAATATGAGCTGACACGCGCTGAAAATGACGAATTAAAGAAACGCAACACTCAAATGCTAGAAGCAATGTTACAAATTGCCGAAGCAGACAACATCATCGTTGATACTGTGGGCAGTTTAACCAAGACCAACACTGATGAATTACACAAAAATATAAAACAAATCAATAACACTCTTTCGACATTGGGGTTAAACGAAAAAGCACTTATACGCAGTGTAAATAAATACTCTAATCCACTGGTCGGATCTGCATTTACACCTATTGAATTTAACAAAGATTTAGATGAAAAATATCAAAAACTAGCAGATGGTTTGGAACGCTGGAACGGTCTGCGTCGCTTAAATGAAGTTTTACCACTGGGCAAGCCTGTTAAATCCAGAATTACATCAAATTATGGTACACGCAACGATCCATTTACAGGCAAACCGAAAAAGCATCGTGGCATTGATTTTGCAGGAAAAATCGGCACAGAATTGATGGCTGTCGCCCCAGGTCGTGTTGTATCTGCGGGCGAACGCGTTGGGTATGGCACAACCGTTGAAATTGATCATGGACTTGGGTTTACAACACTGTATGCACACTTGTCCCAAATAAATGTATCGCGTGGCGACTGGGTTCGCCCAGGCACAGTAATTGGTTTGGCTGGTTCTTCTGGCCGTTCAACTGGTCCGCACTTGCATTACGAAATCAGATACAAGGGCGCACCATTTGATCCAACAAAATTCGTACAAGGGGAAAAATAAAATGCTGGCATTTACAAACGCATCAGAAAAACAATCGCCGACCGTCATTGGGGCAGGCTGCAAACTAACAGGCGACATAAAAACAGACCATAATGTACAAATTCATGGTGAAGTTGTTGGTAATATCACAGCAGAAACAGTTGTTATTGGTCGTGGTGGGATTGTTATTGGTGACATAAATGCACCTGTATTATTTTTACATGGCACACTGGATGGTTCTGCAACGGTCAACACAGCCAATATTTTTAATGCCGCAAAAATGACAGGGACACTGGCATACAACACATTGAACATTACAGGCAACACAGGTCTGGATTGTAAATTATCGAAACGCAAGGAAAATAAAAAAGGAAAAACCAATGAATAAAAATGTATCACGTGTTTTTATTGCGGCAGACCATCGTGGGGTCGGTCTAAAGTTATACTTGATTGAAATGTTGGCCGCAGCCGGATACAACACTGTAAATCTGGGCGTTGACGACCCGAACACATCTGTTGATTATCCTGATATTGCGGCGACACTGGCGGATGCCATGTTGAACGAACCAGATTCCCGTGGCATTATTATTTGTGGTACAGGAGCAGGAATTATGATTGCTGCAAACAGATACAAGCACATTCGCGCATCGCGTTGCAATACACCAAATCAGGCACGCGACGACCGTTTTCACGATGACACAAATGTAATTGCATTGGCGGCAGATGATATCGATATCGAAGTTGCATTTCTGTGTGTCCAAGCATTCTTGGAATCACCATTTGATGCATCAGAGCGTCGCATTCGTCGCATACAAAAGATATCATAAAAAAATCCCCCAAACTGGGGGATTTTTTTACATTGGCACAATCGTAGTTATATCATAAACATGATAAATCATATCGTTATATTTTATTTTTAGTTTATTTGTACTATCCCGCATGATATTTGTTTCAATTGGTGTCATTGCCCCATAGTACAAAGCATCATCAACAACGACATGTAATGCAGGTTCAGTTGTTTTATACGACAACAAACCCACCGTATCATCATTTACATGTAACTTTCGCAAATTCCCACGATAACACATACGAGCATCTGTTGCGCCAAGAACAGAATTCGGAAAGTCATCAGGGCACGGCGCACACGCAACTTTTTTGTTCCAATCTTGTTCAAACCCAGTAATATACTGATAATATCTTGGCGGACATTTGGTAGTCAAACTAGTCGCATTAAAAATACCACCCATCACCCCTAATTTATTGTCATTATTTAACCCAGCGAACAAAGTATCTGGCACAAAACCAGACAAATTTGAACATCCACCGAACATATATCCGAACATTTCAACATCTAAGGTTCCAGAAATATTTCCAAACAATTTTTCAGGTAATTTTGTCAAACCAGAACAATAATAAAAAGTTGAATAAAACATACTTTTTGCAATTCCACTTACACCGGCAAACAAATTTTCTGGTATCGACTTTATCCCAGAACATCTGCTAAAAGTTCCTTTGAACATTGAATCTGCTGCACCATACACTCCTGCAAATAAGTTTTCTGGTATTGCGGTTATGTTTGTACATCCATTAAAAGTATTCTCAAACATCCCAATACTTGAACCACTAATTCCCAAAAATAAATTCTTTGGAATTTCAGTCAGTTTTGAGCATCCATAAAAGGTATGTGAAAATGCAGCACGTGCATTACCTGTTACATGAGAAAATAAATTTTCAGGAATTTTTTTCAAATTTGAGCACCCCGAAAAAGTAGCACAAAACAACCATTCCCCCGCTACTGTAATACCAGCGAACAGATTTTCTGGGATATTTTCTAATTTACTGCACCCATAAAAAGTATAGTAAAACACAGAATTATTTATACCCGTAATACTTGCAAATAATCCTGTTGGCACATTTACTAAACTAGTACATTCTGCAAATGTATACGAAAACAAACTATAACCAATGCCATGAACACCAGAAAACAAATCTGCGGGCACAGTTGTTAAACCCGTACAACCACGAAAAGTTTCTTTGAACATCGCATCACCAATATTTACAATAAAATTTGGGAACAAATTTTCTGGCAATTCCTTCAACCCAACACAGCCAGCAAATGCTTGCGCAAACATATTGCTAAATCCATAATAATCACCCGCAAACAAATTTTTTGGAATCGATACAAGATTTTTACAATTTTGAAAAACACCGTTAAATCGGACTGGCAAATATGTACCACTGCTATTACGTAATGTCGGAAACAACGCTGTCAAAGAGCCCTCTAAACGACTGATATTCAAATTATTCGCAAACGATATTGACGCTGTAGCAGAAGTATATCCAGTTGCAACACCATCAAATCCAATTATATACTCATTGGCAATGTCATATATATGCGAATACACTGTTTGAATCGTATCTGTTCTATTTATCGTTTCAACAGTTCCATCTCCCCAATCCACCGTAAAAAAACCTTGTGCCGACATACTAAAACTGAATTCCACTGTATCAGGTGTGGTCACAACCGTAAACTTCGGCTTTATTGACTCCGCATGTGCAACAGAACATAGCATAATTAAACATATACATAAAATTTTTATCATACACCCCCCGATATAATGGTGGGGCAATAATTACTGTCAAGGTTTCGGTCAGAAATATTACCCCAAAAGAAAACCGCCACAAAAATGACGGTCGGGAAGGTTGATAAACATACAAAGTAATGCCCCCATGGTCTTTAGGAAATTTCCCTGAACATACACCACAGGCCCCCCAACCACAATCAGGGTAAAAACGGTGCGATGGCACCGAATTGCTTCGGATTACGATGCATTCGCACCGACTTTGTATGAGCTTATCAAGGCCCGAACCGACATCCCTGTCAGTTCAGTTTACATTTTATTAAAATAACATATGCTATTTCAATAAAAAAATCCCCCAAACTGGGGGATTTTTTTATTTCATTTTACATCCAATCGCTTTTTTCAAACCTGCTGTTATATCTTTGTTATTTTCATATATTTTTAACACATTTTCTGTTTCAGCCGCATGCGTTCTTAAATAACCATCTAAAATTGCAACAGCCATATCTGTAAATACTTTATCATCTTTAATAGAAATTTTACCACTTGATAACATATCAAAATAAACACGTTCTTTCGCAGACATACGACCAATAATATCCCCAGATGCCGCCACCAATTTTGCAACTTGCGTATCACTTAAACGATGTTTTCCTTGCAGTTCTTTTAACTCGCTCATCATATCAATTGTATCTAAATCCATTTTTGTTTGCTTAAAATACCATGCAGTAACAGACAACCACCATAATGACAACAGCAGATTTGCCAGCCAAGTACCATGCGCACGAAATCCAGGATTTGGATTGACTTTTAATTCACCTGTTTTATATGTGTTATCATCAACAATATACTTATCCACAGGAATATATGCATCATGGATTGCCTTTTTATACGGCATATAGATTTTATTTTTCGCACGACACAGCATTGTATCCGGTGTAGATTGCAAAAACATCCAAGAAACATTTCCTATAAAAAACAACGCAATTGCACCCGCAATATTCGTTTGAACAAAATTCGAAAACATTAAATCTTTACGAGTAAAATTTGTATACTTTTTATACAAAGCATCATTTTTTTCGTTTTTTTGCATATTCTACCCCCATTGCCTCTTATTGTAATTTTTTCGTCCATTCGTTATCTGGGAAATTCAGTTTCAGCATCTGCGCATATCCATCTGCTTGTTCTGGCAACCCAATCGCAGTATAACATTCTGTCAAACGATACATTGCCTCTGCTGTCATAACTGTTTCTTGGGCATCTGTCACAACAGACTGTAAACGATTTATTGCACTGGCCCAATTTTCTTTTTTCATATCATTTCGTGCAGAATACATAACTTTACCTGCGATATAGTTTTTTAAGATAACAATCTTGTTTTCTGCATTTTTTGCATACGGGCTGCGCGGGAAACGTTTTACCAGTGCTTGAAACTGTTGCAACGCATACGCACTCATCCCTGGTTCGCGACGCACATCACTGACCTGACGGTAATAGCACATTCCGCGCAAATACATTACATACGGAACATCCTTATGTCCCGGATGAAAGCGCATAAATCTGTCTGTGGCCAATATTGCACCAGGGAAATCCCCATCCATATACTGCGAATACGCTGCCATAATCAATGCGTCTGCAGCCCACGGACTGGCCGGATATTGTGTTTCTGCCTTTAAGAAATCTGCAGCGGCCTGTTCATAATTTTCATCGTTAAATTCTTCATACGCAGATGTATATATATCCACCAAAGGCAATTCTGTAACAACAAAATCTTCTGTTCCAGCACATCCTGTCAGAACAGATGTCAACACCATAAGCATTACAATTTTTTTCATAACTTAAATCCTGTCTTGATTTTCAATTTCATAACGCAGTATAATCTAAACTATGAAACTAGGCAAACATATTTTCGGCGTTGGCGCAATGACTGGAATCAGTCGCATATTTGGATTTATTCGTGACATGCTGATTGCGCGCGTTTTGGGAGCAGGGCGTCTGTCCGACATATTCTTGGCTGCGTTCAAGTTACCAAACATGTTTCGTGATCTATTGGGCGAAGGCGCATTGTCTGCCATATTTATTCCAATGTATACAGATTCTAAAAAAGACGAAGGATTTGCACGAAATGCTTTTTCTTGGCTGATGGTTATATTACTAGGCATAACTATTCTGTTTGAAATATTTATGCCATTAGTCATATGGTTCTTGGCACCTGGGTTTGATGCCACACCTGGCAAAATGGAAATGACAATCATTATATCACGCATAATGTTTGTATATGTAATCTTTATATGTGGCGCTGCTTTTTTATCTGCGATATTAAATGCATTTTCAAGATTTTTACTGGCTGCATTTATGCCTGTACTATTAAATATTATGCTGATATGCACATTACTGTTTGCCATGCTGTTTGGCAGTACACATATACTATATCTAATGGCTATTACAGTTGTATTATCTGGCATTATTCAGTTTGGTGTTTTGTGGTCGCGTATTCGCCGAAAACATTTCGGTCTGTATTTAGTAAAACCGCGTTGGACACCGAAAATCAGCAGCATGTTCAAGCGTCTTGGGGTCAGCATTATTGGTAATGGTTTTTATCAGATTACCATTATTATCGGCACACTGGTTGCCAGTTTCCAAAGCGGGGCAGTATCATGGCTATATTATTCTGACAGAATTGTACAATTACCATTTGCGATGATTGGTCTGGCGGTTGGCACAGTTTTAATGTCATCAATATCAAACGCTTTGACCAACAACAACATGCGCAGTGTATATATTCAGCAAAATTCAACACTTCGTCGTTCAATGATGTTGATATTACCGTGCGTTGCGGGGTTATTTGTACTGGCCGAACCGATTATAAAGTTCTTGTTTGAATATGGTGCATGGACATCTGAATCGACCCATGCTGTTGCACTGGCGATTATGATCCAAGTATTTGTATTACCAGCGATGCTTATCAGTCAGATATATAACAAAACACTGTACGCATCCCAAGATGTAAAAACCCCTGTAAAGACCAGTATAATATCACTTAGTGTTGCTGCGTTATTGTATTTAGCATTATTCCCAGTCACAGGATATCTGGCGATACCAATTGGCATTGTTGTCAGCGGTTATCTTAAAAACTATTTATTGGGGCGCGCGTGTCACAAGCGCGGTTTGGCGCAGCACGACAGCCGTACTATCCGTGCAATCATTACATTTGGCATACTGGCCACAATTTTAGGTGCTATATTATCAATGATTACTATTTCTAATATATGGACTCTGGGATTGGCGATTGTCGGATACGGCATCATATATCTACCAATTGCGTATTTAATCGACCGCAAAATTTAATACAAAAATAAAATTTGAATACAGGTCTTTTTTATGATAAAATAAAATCATAAATGTAATGGAAGGAGTCCTAAATCATGAAAAAATTAGTTTCTTTGGCGGCATTGACCGCAATTCTGACAGGATGCGCAGATCTAAGTACAACAGGCCGCAGCACTAATTACGGTGCAGACGGTTTTGGCGAAGAACCATTGGTTGCAACAGCTGCGCCAGCTGAATCACTAAACGACGCATATTTATTGGCAGCTGCACCAAAATATTATGTTGGATCTGCATACAAGGTTGATGATGTACAATACATCCCTGTAGAAGATATGACATACAATCAAACAGGTATCGCGGGTATAATCCCTACTGAATTAAACAGCAGCAAAACCAGTAACGGCGAAGTGTTTGATATAAATCAAATGGTCGCAACCAGCAAAACATTACCATTGCCAACAATTGCCCGTGTAACTAATTTAGACAACGGTCAATCTGTTATTGTACGCGTAAACAATCGCGGTCCGTTTGTAAACACTCGTTTAATGGACTTATCGCCAGCAGCCGCACAAAAAATCGGTCTAAACGGTCAAGCAAAAGTACAAATTCAAGTTATGCCAGAACAATCAACTGCTGTTAAAAACGCAACATTGGGTGCATCTACACCACAACCAGTTGTACAGCCAACAGCAACGACACCGATTGAAACAACAACAGTTGCTGCAACACCAGCATCTGGCCCATACAGCATCCAATTGGCCGCTTTCTATGCACAAGACAGCGCAGATGCATTAGCAAACCGTATAAAAACATACGGCGATGCAGTCGTCGTCAACGAAGGCGACCTGTTCAAAGTCCGCATTATCAACATGGATGCCACCAAGGCACGTAGCGTTATTGATGCATTACGCACAAACGAAGGCATGGCCCCAGGCTTATTAAAAGATGGTCGTTGGGTAAACGCTGACAGCATTTAATAAAAATCCCCCAAAATGGGGGATTTTTATTTCTTTTTGAATACAGGCAATTGGCCTGACTTTATCAACTCTTTATACTTTTTTATATTTTCATATTTTTGTTCAACGAGTTTCTTTGAATCATGATATACATCCCGCACATCATCCATTGTTGAGCAATAAACTTCCATCGCTTCATCAAACAATTTTTGACGTGCTTCAAACCGATATTCATACACAGAAACAATATCCGGATAATCAGGCCACAAAACATTTGCGAATTCCAGCCTTGCCTTATCACTCTGCAATTTCAAATAAAAGCACAAAATTTGAAATACCAATTCAGTACCATACAGACAGAAAGCACGCAAGCACCCAAGCTTTACCAACAAAATATCCACTTTCTTGGAATCATTATAAATATAATCAGACCGATAATCTAAGCCAAATTTATTCAGCACATTATCACGTTCAGACAATTTTAATACAGCTTCTTCTGTTTTTGGACTATTTGCAATCAGCTCATTGATAAAACTATCATTTTTCTTGTCCAATTTTGGATTATCAATCAATTTAACAAAAGCACGATATCCGGCGATATCACCATTTGACCCCGCCTTTATATCCGCCAAAACCTGTTTTCTAGATCGTTTGTATTGATCCGGATCTATCAATTTAATCCACTGTAACAACCTGTGCAGTTTTCGTGCCAATTTTACATCTGGCGCGGTTTTCCATTTGTATTCAACAACCATACGCACCAAAGAAAAGTTATCACAAAACATACGATGTAATTCCACAGGCCCACGACGCATCAGCCGCCTTGCAACCAATGAATCCCAGCACCCTAAACCAACATCATAATTTTCTTCTGCCACAGACTAACAAACCCTTACTTTTTTACAACAAAATTGACCAGCTTCTTTGGCACAACAATTGTTTTAATTATTTCACAACCGTCTAATTTTGTACCCACAGCAATTTTAGCAGCATCAACAATCGCCCGTTCATCTGCATCGGCCGCAGCTACAAAGTCCGTTGCGCGTTTACCATTTATCGACGCAACGATTGTCATTTGCGTTTCAACCAACTTTGACGCATCAAATGTTGGCCACGGTTCAAACACCAGCATATCCGCATGTCCCAGTTTTTCCCACATTTCTTCGGTCAAATGCGGTGCAAATGGGTTCAATACTTGCAATAATGTTTCGTATGCAGGGCGGGGCATTTTACCACCAAACGCATTGATATATTCCATCATTGCAGAAATTGTTGTATTAAATTTCATACTTTCCAGACGTTCTGTTGCATCTGCAATCAGTTTATGTTGCAAACGTTCTTGCTCTGCGGTCATCGGTTCTTCTGTTAAATTATCAGCCAAATTTTCCACACGTTTCAAAAACCTTTCAACACCGCGCAATGTGTCTTCGGACCAATTCGCACTTTGTTCCCATGGTCCAAGATACAAAATAGCCAAACGACACGCATCTGCACCACTGCGTTCAACAACATCGGAACTTGGTACCGTATTCCCACGCGACTTTGACATTTTTGTACCATCTGCCGCCATAATCAAACCATTGCTGGTGCGTTTTTTATATGGTTCAACGCCTGGAACAAAACCTAAATCGAACAACACCTTGTACCAAAATCTTGAATACAAAACATGACGTGTCGTGTGTTCCATACCGCCATTATAGTGATCAATTGGCATCCACTTATCTAGCTGAGCAGGTTCACAAAACGCATTATTATTTTTCGAATCTAAATATCGCAAGAAATACCATGACGAACCCGCCCATTGTGGCATCGTATCTGTTTCGCGCTTTGCAGGCGCACCACAATGCGGACAAGTTGTATTTACCCAATCTGTTGCACGTGCCAATGGACCTTCGCCATCATCTGTTGGTTTATAATCAGACATATATGGTTGCATCAGTGGCAATTCTGATTCTGGCACAGGCACCCAACCACATTTTTCACAATGAACCATTGGAATTGGTTCACCCCAGTACATTTGACGCGAAAATCCCCAGTCCTTTAATTTATACTTGGTTGTGCCACGTGCAAAACCATGTTCTGTACCATATTTAATAGCGACTGCAATTGCATCTTCTTTGCCCATACCATCCAAGAAAGATGAATTTATATGCGCACCATCACCTTCCCAAACAATGTCTGGTTCACCACCCGCCAACACTGGGATAATATCCAAACCAAACTTTTTTGCAAACTCCCAATCACGACCATCATGTGCAGGTACCGCCATAATTGCACCAAAACCATAATCTGCCAAAACATAATCAGAAATAAAAATTGGAATTTGACGCCCATTAAATGGATTTGTTGCCATAACACCCCGTAATTGCACACCTGTCTTTTCACGTGTAACATCTGTACGTTCAATTTCTGTTTTTGCACGTGCAGCGGCAATATATTCATTTACAGCATCAGAATTTTCAATTTTACCTTCGTTCAACCATTTTTTTACCAATGCATGTTCCGGCGCCAACACACAGAATGTTACACCAAATATGGTATCAATACGTGTTGTATAAACAGTCATAACATCATCACCGACCTGAAACTTCACATCTGCACCATGCGAACGACCAATCCAGTTAATCTGTTCTGTTTTAACACGTTCTGGATAGTCAACCAATTCCAAATCATCAATCAATCTGTCTGCATATTTTGTAATCGCCAGATTCCATTGCAATTTCATTTTCTTTTCAACAGGACCGTGACAGCGTTCACATTTACCATCTTCCAGTTCTTCGTTTGTCAGATTTGTTTTACAATTTGGACACCAGTTCATTGGCAATTCTGATTTATATGCCAAACCAGCCTTAAAAAACTGAATAAACATCCACTGTGTCCATTTTATAAATTCCGGATCAGATGTTGACAGCTTTGATTCTGGATTAAAAGACAGCCCCATTATAGAAATATCGCGTTCAAAAATTTTAATCAATTCTGCAACAGATTCACTGGGGTGTTTACCAATTTTTGTTGCATAATTTTCAGACGAAATCCCCATTGAATCATATCCAATTGGATACAACACATCAAATCCACGCATACGA
This sequence comes from Candidatus Enterousia sp., assembly GCA_045613445.1. Taxonomy (GTDB): domain Bacteria; phylum Pseudomonadota; class Alphaproteobacteria; order Rs-D84; family Rs-D84; genus Enterousia. The sequence goes on from JAZLAZ010000027.1 coordinate 61,546, forward strand.
CGATAGCGCGCCAAAACATCCATACCTGTATACGGCAACATATGTCCAACATGCAACCCAGACCCACTTGGGAACGGAAATTCGATCAAATTATAATATTTTGGCTTTGAACCATCATTTTTTGGCACAAACGCACGTGCATCACGCCATTTATTTTGCCATTTTATTTCACGCTCATGAATTTTTTTGATATCATCTGCCATAATACAAACCCTGTTGTTATAAATTATTCCAACAGGAATTTTAGCCACAACTACCACATATTTCAAGAAAAACATTACATAAAAAAACTATTCATCCATACCAACCGTCGCCAGAATCGATACTCTAAAATTATTATAATTATCTTTCATTCCATCACTTGCACAATATTTCGCACAGGTTTCGTTACACTTATTTGAATAAGTCCATATATTTACCCACTTTGATTCAAACGGATGTATAATTTTACACCAGCATCTGTTACCATCATCACGGCCCTGAAAATTCGCATTTGTATCTGCACCATTTTTCGCATACGGACAACCAGCATATTGTGAAAAAACACCATTCACTATATTTGGACATTTTGTTGTATCTGAATCCAGCGATATGCACGAAGAAATCCCCGACACCGTCCCAAAACCATTATAAAACACACGCCATTCATATGAACCATTATCATACGAAACAGATGTCGGTGCCTTTGGCGCCAAACCAATAACAACATTATTATCACGCGCACACACAGTTGCGCCGTTCGCGCAAAAACAATATAAACTCAATAAGATAATCATTATTCTTTTCATGTTTTATCAACCTTTTTATTATTACCAAACCGCCTCAAAAAAATTATCTCGGAATACATAGCTTTCAATCAAACTATCTGTACATAAACGCGCACAATTCGAAACACATGCATCAACATCATCATACACACGGACAAACATTGGATATGTTGTCGCCGGCCGCAACATTGAACACCAGCAATTTTTACCACTATTATCACCAGCCACAACTATACCAGATGTATTTACATCATACATATCACCACCGCCTGCAAATTCCGAACACGACACAATACCACGAATATTGCGCTGAGCACCGTACATTGTTGCCAATGTGTCATAATTTACATCAATACGCCAATTCATACCATCAATAGACGGAACACCATATTTAACCACCCCATCTGCATCCTTGTCCAATACAATCAAGATCGAATAATCAGCCATACATATTTTCGCATCCGCAACACCCGAACAACAAAAATAACAAGCCAACAAACAAAAATGCTTCATTTTCACCCTCTCTCTAATTCACCGTATGATACAGCGCATCATTATATTTAACATTTATCGCCCCCACAGCAGATTCCGGCAACATGTTCACATAACATGTTTTCGACGAACCAGATCGTATATTTAACGATGGCGTCGTCAATTTGCTGTTATACACCGGTGCAATAACACCTGTACTGGTCCGCAAATAGCGCAACCCCGAAACATTACACAATGCAACACAGTTACCTAAATAATTCATTTCATAGCCCACAGCACACATACGCAACACAATCATATTATCTGGAACATCCACATATGGATACGACCAAACATACATTTGCTGCTCATCCGACACATGCGAACCATCATACCCACCCAAAACACTCAAACCAGACGGACATTCTGTATCATCAGAGGCCAACCGAACCGTATCCGCCGTAAACATATCACGATAACCCGACGGACACAATTCGGCATTTTCAGTATACTTCACACATTCACTACCATTATAAAACCCATCATCACACACCACATTATCTTCAGCCATTAGCATATACACACCTTTGCCTTGGGCCGCCGCTGTGGCACACTTTCCATCAAACGACACCCCACTGTGATAAATTACGCGACGCGTATAACCAGTCATACACTTATCATTATCATACCGTTGACATCCATATGTTGCAGTACCATCAGAATCACTGGTCACCATTGTTGGAAACCCGCCATCACACAGCACCGTATCGGGCAGGGCGCCATTCGCCCCACACATATACACACAACAAAAACAACAGACAATATATTTCAACCCAACACCCCCTACACATAAAAAAAAACCACCGCGACTTATCAGGTGGTTGGAGTTGGTAACAATAGCAAGAATTGCATGCTTATTCAATATATTCGCATACTCCAACCAACAGTTGGAATATGTTTTTACGTCTTTTCTGACGCTTGCTATATAGTGGGTTACCAGCCCAATCAACAGAACACCTGCAGACCCTATTAGTATATCACATCACTTTAACACATGTCAAACACATACATAAAAACACCTAGACTTTTGTTCCTATTTTCGTATAAAATTATCCCAACATAAATCCAGGGAAACTATTATGTTCATTTTAAAACCATTTATTCTTACACTTATTGCGTGTGCTGTAACGATTCCAAATATCGTACACGCAAACGATTTTGACATTGAACGAATTGGTGACTTATTGATGGTTATAACACCTGCATATGCACTGGGCATGACCAGTCGAGAAAACAATTTCGACGGCACAATTCAATTTATAAAAAGTTTTGCTGCAACACAATTAGCCACCGAAGGCATCAAAGCTTTTGAATTAGAAGAACGGCCAAACGGTTCCAATCGTCGCTCTTTCCCCAGCGGTCACACTGCTGCTGCATTCAGTGGCGCAATGTTCATCCACAAACGATATGGATGGCAACCTGCAGTTATTCCATACATTATGGCCGGCGTAACAGGATGGACACGCGTACATGCAAAAATGCATTATTGGCACGATGTGTTCGCTGGTGCTGCAGTTGCTGCACTATGCACATGGACATTAGTAGACAAATACAACACCGGATCATATATTACCGTTTCTGCAGATACAACTGGTGCAACGCTAAACTTTTCAACACAATTTTAAGATTATATATCTAAAAAGATATAGACTTTTAATCCTATTTAGATTACAAATACTTTCGTGTAAGATATACTTCATATATCTTTCACAAAGACATAGTTAGTGGCTTTGGCTTAGAACACCAAAACATTGATTTTTTGCCTCTGGCATGTCCCGACCAACGTGGTCGGGATGTCGTTATTCGCAAGGATAGCGAGGTCATTTCAATGTTTGACTGTTCTAACTCCCGACCACCTTATATAACTATGGTGGTTTTTTAATACAAAAAAAACAAGGAAAGGGAAAGATATGTCAAGACTTAGAACTCTTGCCGCTATTTCTGTTTGTGGCACATTGACCACAGGCAGTGCTATCGCCAATCCATTTTCAAGCATTGGCAAACTAGGCGATATGATGATGGTTATGACACCAGCGTATGCACTGGGTTTAACCGCCAGCGAAGACAATTTCGATGGCGCACTACAACTGATTGCCAGTGTTGCCGCGGCACAACTGGCTGCCGAAGGCATCAAATCACTAGAACTTGAAGAAAGACCAAACGGCTCTGATAAAAAATCATTTCCAAGTGGCCATGCCACAGCTGCATTCAGCGGTGCTATGTTCGTCCACAAGCGATACGGATTCAAACACGCAATAGTTCCATATATTATGGCTGGCATAACAGGGTGGGCTCGCGTAGAAGCCGATGCACATTATTGGCACGATGTGCTGGGTGGCGCAGCAGTCGCAGCATTATTCACATGGGCGTTCGTCGACAAGTACGACACAGGTACTAATATTGCGATTTCCGGTGACGCAAATAGCGCAAAAATAAACTTTTCTACAAAATTCTAAAAAATAAAAAATAAATTAAAAATCAATAAGTTAGTTCAAATATCTAACTTATTTTTTTAACTTAAAACATGCCAAAAATTCTGTATTACCACTGCCACCCTTGACCGGCGATTCCGTAACACCCAAACAATCAAACCCAGCATCTAAAAACGCATCCGTAACACGATTTATCGACCATTCATGCCATTCAGCAGATTTTATAACACCATTAAACCTTGCAGCAATTTCACGTGACACTTCAAACTGTGGTTTTATCAGCACAATTATATTTTTTGCACCCCAAGCAGGCAAAAAAAACACAATATTTGTCAGCGACACAAAAGAAACATCAACAACTATCAAATCAACCGGTGACAACGGTGACAATTCACGAATATCTGTCTGTTCCAACGATACAACACGCGCATCTGTACGTAATTCTGGAACCAGCTGATTTGTACCAACATCAACAGCATAAACCTTTGATGCGCCATTTTTTAATAAAACCTCTGTAAAACCGCCAGTGCTGGCACCAACATCCAAACAAACACATCCAGACGGATTTACATTAAAAAAATCCAACGCATGCGCCAACTTTAACGAACCACGACCAACAGAATAGGGCAACACACCCCCAATCAAAACATCTGTTTCCAAAACCGACAAACTAGGTTTTGTCACCACTTTATCGTTTACAGAAACCAACCCCGCCTTTATCGCAGCTACAGCCTTGGCACGAGTAGGGTACATTTGTCTACAAACAAGCGCTTGATCTAATCTCATACTCAACAGAATATCACACAGAAACCATAAAATCAACTTGACATTTTTATATTTTTGTCTATATTTATATTAAAAGAACCAATAAAAAAGGACAAAAGACATGTGCATTAAAACCAACAATTCCGAAGCAACTTATTGTCATGGCTGTGATTTCCATTGCAAATTAGGCGCGCGCAGAAAATTATTTTCTTTTCCTGCAAAATATTACCCAACAATAAACTGCAGAACAACACCAGAAAAAATCACAGCAAAATCATATAAAGAAGCACAACAATGGGCAAACACATTGACACAAAGTTGCGCACGCTATCAAAAATAAAAAAACAACGAAAGGAATAACATGTTCTCACAAAGTAACAAAACAAACCTTTTACGCTGTTTTGGCTGTCCACACACATGCAAGCTAAACATAAGAAAACAAGTACTTCGAGAAAGTGACGAACATCTCGGTTTCATTGGGGGATCTGCATGCTCTTATATCCCACAAATAAACAGCAAAGACATAACAGAATTCACCGATATTGACAACATACACTTTTCTAACACAGCATGTTCTAGTTATAAAGAAGCATGCGCATTGTTACGAGAAAAAATTCTGCCTGCATGCGACAACTACAACAACCAACGATAAACAAACACAATGTTCACACAAACACAATCCATTCAAATCAGCAGATGTAATGGCTGCACCCGCAGATGCAAATTAGGGGCACAAGCCGTTATTTTATATGACAACTATCAAGGTTTTCGACCAACTATCAACAAACAAATTATCACAAGATATACCGACAAAAACGGCAAACGCCGTTTGGTCACGATATACCATAATGCACAAGTCGCACTGTCATACGCCCGCACAATTTCCAGATTATGCAAACACTATCAAAAACCAGAACCACCAACAAAATCTACCGCACCAGACACACAGTGTCATGGTTGCGAAAATAAATGCGTACTTGGCGCACAACGTATCTTAAACAAATTTCGTGACGGATTTTTGCCTGTCATCGGCACAAAAACAATAAAAAAATACACAAACAAGCGTGGCATAACACAAACTATACCACATTATGAAGACGCATCTGGCGCAATACAACGCGCTGCAAAAATCGCAAAATTATGCGACCACTACCAAAGGTAAAAACATGTTCACACAAATAAATAAAATAAATACAAACAAATGCAACGGTTGCAAACAACATTGTGAACTGGACGCTGTATTTTCCGAAAAGAAAAAAACAGGTTTCTTACCTACAATCAATGGCAGAACTATCGTATATTACATCAAAGACAACATTAGACGACCATTGCGTTTATACAACACCAGAAACGACGCGATAAACGCCGCAAAAACAATCATCAAAACATGTAAACGATACAATCCAAAAACATCCACTATAACCACACAAAAAAACACCAACACATGTACAGGATGCATCAAACAATGCATATTCGGCGCATCAAAACAATCTGACGGCTATTTACCAAAAATACAAAATCAGACCATCCACGGATACATTGATACACATGGCACATTAAAACTGACACATATACAAAAAACCGAAATCCACGCAATCGTATACGCCAGACACATCGCAGAAAGATGCGACTTTTACAAAAAACAACGATAAAAACAATGTCAAAACACAGCACAAAGCCAATTATTTGTAACGGTTGTAATATGCAATGCAAAATCGATGCAATTCCTGCATTTGGCAGATTTGGCATTATGCAACAATACATACCGACCATCGCAGGTACACCACAACAAACATACAAACACAACAGCATAACCAAAAACATCCCATACCTTAAATCCAAAGCAGACGCGATAAAATATGGACTTAAAATCGTAAAACAGTGTGAACTTTACACAAAAAAACGCTAAAAACCGCAGAAATCTGCGTTTTTTTCATGTTTTAACACAAAAATAGGGCACAAAACACCATTTTTAGACAAAAAAAATACGACTTACACCGACACACAAATAAAAACAAAACAAAAAAACAAAATAATACAGGTAACAATTATAAAAAAATTATCAACAGCACAAATATATAAATCTAAAAACACATAAATACAAACACAACTACAACCAGACGCAAAAAAATTCAAAAAAATATTTTTTCATCACACAAATAACACAAATCACAAATTATCATACAATTATATAACAAAACACATTTTGCCGCACTTACACACCATAAACTATACATAATATACATTATACGCGTTTATAATAACCTACACCCCGCAGCTTTCCTGCACTTTTTATTTTTTATTCAATTTTATACAAATAATTATAAACACCCACACACACACACCAAAACAAACAGCAACCAACCCTACTTACAGCCACACACACCTCAACAGAACATTAAACAAAAAAATACATAAAAAAATATCCCATACACAACACTCTGCCTCATTTATAAAACACATATTTCAAACTATACATAACCCACCCTGCCAAAAAAAAAAAAAAAAAAAAAAAAAAAAAAAAAAAAAAAAAAAAAAAATAACCACTATAAAAAAATAAAAAAACAGGCAAAAATCGCCTGTTTTTTATTTATTTAATTTATCACAAACACATACTAATGCTTTGTAATCTTTTTAATTTTAGACACAGAATCGTTCGCAACAGCGGTCGCAACCTTCTTCAATGTTTTCAACCCTTTTTTCAATTCACTTTCTTCAACAGAACTCATTTCCATCGGCTCAACATCAGAACAACAGAACGCACATTTTGTAGCCGAATTGCTTATATTAGACTTACAATACGGACACGCATGCGTATTTGCAGGCTTCTTATCACGCATCTTATTCATCGTACGAACAAACAAGAATATTGCGAACATCGTAATAAAGAAACTAACAACTGAATTCAAAAACAATCCTAAATTCAGTGTTGTCGCACCCGCAGCTTGCGCCTGCGCAATCGTTTCATATGTCGCACCAGCCGAACCACCACCTAAAACAAAAAACCACTGTGAAAAATCAACCCCACCAACTAACAATCCTATTGGCGGCATAATAACATCTTTTACCAGCGAATTCACAACACTGGTCATTACACTACCAACAATAATACCAACCGCCATATCGATCGCATTACCACGTTGAACAAAAGAACTAAATTCCTTGAATATGTTATTCTTTTTAGCCATTTTTTACTCCTTATCTTGCTTGTTCGAATAATCCTCGATTCCCTTTAATACTTTAAATAATGTTTTTCGCAAATTTTCATCACTTGTTTCAACCGTTATGTCCGCCAACGCATATGTTTGATAACGTTCAGATATCAACTGTTCTAAAATCTTTCGACTATCCGTATTCAACAACTGTGGACGCGTATCACGTGAATTCGTTCGTTTAACCAACAAATCTAAATCCGCCTTTAACCACACAGACAACGCCCTATCTAACACCATCTGACGCACTGCAGGCGTAATAAAAGCCCCCTCGCCCGTTGAAACAACCTTCAACGCTGGCGGCGTATCCAATATACGTTCTATTACACGCTGTTCTACACGACGAAATTCTTCTTCACCATACATTGAAAATATATCAACAACACTGCACCCTGCGGCAGCCTCTATCTCTTTATCAGAATCAACAAAAGGTATTCCCAACCGACGTGCCAACGCACGACCAACACTGGTTTTCCCTGCCCCCATCAGGCCAACCATAACAACTGGTCTGTCTATAAAATCTTCATTTTCTTTTTCCATAACGATCACTATGTTATCTAAATTTATAAACCTCCACAACAAAAAAGACAAAAAAACAAACAACAACACTAATAACATTTTAATTTCACTGTTTTTTATGATACAATAACATACAACAAACACAACAAAGAGAGAACACAACATGAAACACTTCGCTATCACAGCTTTATCTTTGTTCATATGCACATACGCACATGCAAACCAACCAACACATCACGCATACACCAATACAATAATCGCACACAACATTTCAAACATCCAACATTCTATTACACAAAACACTTTTAACGCATTCGCAATATATTCAAACAAAAAAAATACTAAATCCTCCCAAAAAAATTCACCTGACTTATACGGCCACGCACCTATATACGGTTCTGAATTGATGTACGGCGAATTTAATGACGACGGAACAATGGGACGCAACGGCGGTGATACACCAATTGCCACCCTATCAAACATTTGGCTAAACTGGCAACATACAGACAACAAAATAAAATTCGACAATCATTCTCCAATAAAAAACAGAAACGATTTAATTATAGCCGGATTATCAGGCAACACAACATATATCGGACCCGTCGAACATAACTGGGGTATTAATACAGGATACACAAACAGTGAATTGTACAACAACCTGCACATCGACAGTAATGGCGGATTTTTAGGCATCTATAACGGATTCAAATACAATCAACTGATTACAAAAACACACATTTCAGCCGGCGCATCTGACAACACCGCAGACAGCATTTTTGGTTCAGACAGCTTTACGAATTTTTGGTTCAGCAGTACAATCAGCACATCCTATACAATCGCGCTGGACAAAACATTTTCATTGCAACCTGTTCTGGGCGCTGAATACACATGGATAAAATCCAAAGACTACACATCCGTATCTGGCGACACTATCAAAAACGATAATTTTAACATATTCAAAGTCACACCAGGTTTCCACGCAATAAAACATATTGCTAATGAATGGTACGGAACAATGAACTTGTTGTATATTATGACATTTGCCAACGGCGGCGACATAACACTAAACAACACCGATATATCAAACTTGAACAACACCAAACATTTTGAATACGGGATAAGTATAACAAAAAACATTTACAACACCAACATACATGCAACTATCGGCCGCCAAGATGGCGATATATATGGCTGGTTTGGAAACATAAACATCAAATATATATTTTAAACAAATAAAAAACGCCCGAACGGGCGTTTTTTATTCCATATTCGTCAATCTCTCTAACTGATCTGCTGCAATCAGTGCATCAATCATTTCATCCAATGCAACACCACCAGCCAAAATATCATCTAATTTATACAAAGTCAGTTTTATACGATGATCTGTAACACGTTGTTCTGGGAAATTATATGTACGAATTTTTTCACTACGATCACCAGAACCAACCATTGATTGCCGCGATGCATTACTGGCACTTTCTTGTTCCATACGCTGTTTTTCATACAATTTAGAACGCAAAACTGCCATTGCTGCTATTTTATTCTGCAACTGACTGCGTTCATTTTGACAAGTTACAACTATCCCTGTCGGAAAATGTGTAATTCTTATTGCGCTATCAGTTTTATTTACATGCTGACCGCCTGCCCCAGACGCACGAAAAATATCGATACGAATATCTTTATCTTCGATAACAACATCTATTTCTTTAGCTTCTGGCATAACAGCAACAGATGCAGCACTGGTATGAATACGCCCTCCAGCCTCAGTTTCTGGCACACGCTGCACACGATGAATACCAGACTCAAACTTCATGCGTCCATATGCACCTGCACCGTCGATTTTGAAAACAATTTCTTTATACCCGCGCAACGAAGTCGCATTTTCTTCGATAACTTCAATTTTCCAGCCATGACGCAAAGCATATGATTTATATTGATTATACAAATCACCCGCAAATAACGCAGATTCTTCACCGCCAACCCCTGCACGAATTTCCATAATAACACTATTGTCATCCGCATCATCGCGTGGTAACAATGCGATTTGTAATTTCTTTTCGATATCAGGCAACGCATGATTTAATTCGTGTAGCTGTTCCGTTGCAATATCGCGCAATTCTGCATCATTTTGCATTTCGCGTGCATCTGCGATACCAGTCACAACACAAAAATATTCATGTATCAGCGGAATAATTTCCGACAACCTTGAATATTCTTTAGATAACCTTGTCAGCTCATCACCCGACACATCACCAGAATTCATCTGCGCTTCGATATCCGCGAATCTAACTTGAATATCTTTTAACTTTTGTTCAACAATCATTACATCGCCTTTATTGTTTTTATCGCATCAGACAACGACACAGTGTTTTGTTCGCCCGTCTGCATGTTTTTCACTGACACAAGTTGATTTCTTACTTCATCTTCACCAATTATTATACTGAATTTAGACTTTATTTTATCAGCATACTCAATTTGGTTTTTGAACTTCTTTTCTGCATCTAAATATGCCACCGACGCGATATTTTCATCGCGCAACACACCTAAAACAGCCATCGCATACACAACTGACGCTTGCCCCATCGGCAATACAGCAACATCCACCGGCGTTTCAAATTGCGACAAATCTATCCTGTTTTCATCCATCAACGCAACCATCAATCTAGAAAAACCAACAGCCGCCCCAACACCAACTATCTTTGTCTTAGAAAACTTTGATGCCAAATCCTCGTATCGACCACCACCACCAATTGCGCCTAATTCTGGAAACTTTTCCAAAAAGAATTCAAAAACAACACCTGTATAATACGCATGACCACGCATAATTCCCAAATCAATAACTGCATTTTTAATTCCCATCGCAGACAATAAATCCATAAAGCTATCCAATTCAGAAATAGCCAAATCCAAGCTGTCAGACTTTCCAACAAACGACTTATAACCATTTGTAAATACAGAATTTATTACACCAGCAGATTTTTCACCAATTTCTTCACTAAGCGCGTCTAAAAAACCTTTTATCTTGTCTTTTTTATCAATTAAAACGAAAGCATCTCTGCGTTGCTTTTCATCCAATTCCAGATAATCAAACATTGCGTTCCAGAATTTTCTGTTTCCAACACGCACATATGTCGGCCCAATAAATTCAACTACTGATTCATACACACGCGACAAAGTAGCAACAATTTCAGCATCATAATTCACAGACAATGAATTGATTCCCATAATATCTAAATCCATTTGATAGAATTCACGATATCTACCACGCTGAGGTCGTTCGCCACGATAGTTTCGTGCAAATTGATATGCACGGAACGGGAAAGCCAGATTATTCATATTTCCTGCAACATAGCGCGACAATCCGACTGTTCCATCATATCGCAACCCCATTTTTGTATCACCCTTTTGGAACAAGAACATCTGTGTTTCGATTTCATCCCAATTATCTTTATCCGTCAACACTTCGGCCCGTTCAATCGCTGGCAAATCAAGATGCGCAAAACCAGCACCGCGCAGAACATCCTGCATACGACGCGCACATACATCAAAACACCGTTGCTGCACTGGTGTCAATTCTATAAATCCCGACAAAGGTTTTGTTGGTTTCAAATCCATTTTTATATCCCTATGTTTATACAAGAAACTTTGCGACACGATTATCTTCGTGCCAATTATATCATAAAAAAAATAATATGCTAATACCCACCCAAATGGGCATGACGAAAAACAGTAAAGATATTCAATTCATCTAACATCTTACTGGCATTTTAGTACAACTTTATGATTTTTCAAGTTTTTTTATATCAAAGGTGGGGCATATCATCCACACAAATCACGAAAGAAAAGATATTTCCTTGGCTTTTAAAATTTGTATTTTGTTATATGCCCCAAAGAACATACACATTATAAACCGAATCACCATGCGCCACCACAGGCACTATTTCCTACGATTATTAACCCAACACAACTTTCTAAAATACAATACAAAAAAATCTACCCCCTGATAAAACCAACCTAAAAATATCGATGTAATTCACTACCATATTGTGACAACCAGCGCTTTGCACGTTCAACACCCGGACCATACAATTCGCGCACAGTCATCCAAAATTCATCCGAATGATTCATATGTTTCATATGTGCCAATTCATGCATAATGACATATCGCATAACATCAACTGGCGCAAACGCCAACCGCCACGAAAAAGACATTGTTCCTGTCGAAGAGCAACTGCCCCAACGACTGGTTGTATCACGCATAGCGATTCGTTTTGGATGTAATTCAGACGGTGCAGAACGAATCGTTTTTTTTAATTCTGTCAAAAATTCACTCTTTATAAAATCACGCACGCGTCGTTCAAACATATCCACCCCACCCCCAACATATAAAGTCATCGTTTCTGTATCAAATCGATTCGAACGCGCATACGAATCATGCATCAGCAAAACACTGTGTCCCAAGAATTCTATGACATCGCCCGATTGCAACCTTGTTTTTTGCGGACATTTTTGAAACACACATTCAATCCACCGCTGTTTAGATTCTAGAAAACGAATCGCTGCGCTGGTTGACACTAACCATGGTTTAGATATATGAATTTCCGGTCTGGGGGTAAACTTTGGCCGCAAAGTAATATTCCGCAATCCTCGCCGCGTTGTGATAACAACTGGAATTTCTGCACCAGATGACAATGTAAACATAAATTCTGTCATTTAACTTTATCTTTTATATCATGCACAATCGAATCGACATCAAACCCCAACTCTGCATACACCTCATCACCATTTCCAGAAATTCCGAATCGGTCAATACCAACCACGGCATCTGCGAATTCAAACCAAGGTGCAGTCGCAGCCGTTTCGATTGCGACAACAAACCCAGATAACATCTGCTGCTTATACTCATTATCCTGCATTCTAAAATCTGCGACAGACAACACTGACACAACCTGAACCGAATCGCCCAACCTCTCTGCAACCCGTACTGCCAATGGCACCTCGCTGCCTGTTACTAATAATGTAACACGCACATTTTTTGCAATTGCAGGACGAATCACATATGCCCCCCGAGATAAATCTGCACCAATCGGTGTATCAATTAAACGAATCGCCTGACGCGACAACACAATACAAGTTGGCTTATTTTTCTCTGACAACGCACGACGCCACGCATAGGCCACTTCAACCGCATTACACGGCCTAAATACATTCAAATTCGGGATCAATCGCAATGATGGTAATTGTTCAATTGGCTGATGTGTTGGTCCATCTTCACCAACAGCAATACTATCATGCGTCAACACATATACCACAGGTAACCCAGACATCGCTGCCAATCGAATACTGGGGCGCATATAATCACTGAATACCAAGAAAGTTGAACCATATACACACAATCCACATGCCGACATACCATTCATAATTGCTGCCATTGCATGTTCACGCACACCATAGTTTATATAATTTCCAGAAAAATCATCTGCAGTGATTGCACGTGATGCTTCAACCATTGTATTTGTACTGCCCCCTAAATCCGCGCTGCCACCAATCAGTTTTACACCAGCATTCAGCAATAAATTCAAATAAATACCAGACAATTGTCGCATTGAAATCGAATCGCCTACATTCGGCAAAACAACATTTGGTAAAACCGATTCGTTTTTATATAACAAAGTATCTTGATTTACATATGCAATCTGTGACCACATTTTTTCCCCAATCGGCGATATATTTTTTTGAATCAGATACTCTAATTCCGAATCGCCCAACGCAAATCCATGCGCCTTTGAACTGCCCGCCAAACTTGAACCACGCCCGATTTGTGTTTTACATTGAACAAACACTGGAACATCAGATTTTTTTGCATTTTGCAACGCACGATTCAAACGAACAAAATCATCACCATCAACAGTTATCACATTCCAACCCGCCGCAATCATACGCATTGCAACATTCACATCGGTCTGCGCAACACCATCAATACTGACACCATTATCTGCCCACAACAGCACCAAATTATTTAATCTATATCGTCCTGCAAAAGAAATCGATTCGGACGCCACACCTTCCATTAAATCCCCATCAGAACACAGACAATATACAACAGAATCGGTTTTGTTTATTTTTTCAGCCATTGCCATACCAACAGCATTCCCCACACCTTGTCCCAATGGGCCAGTTGTTGCATCAACGCCATCGATACCATATTCTGGGTGCCCAGGCAGACCACCAACTTTACGAAAAGATTCCAAATCACCAACATCATAACCTGACAATTTTAACACAGCATACAACAGTGCACTTCCATGTCCTGCAGAAAGAACAAATTTATCGCGTCCCCGACGCAACCAATTGGCATAAATCGTTGTAATAATATCGGCACACCCCAAAACGATTCCAACATGTCCACTATGCGCACTGCGCAGCGCCCGCAACGCGTACGCGCGCACAGAACACGCCATTTCTTTTAAATCTTTGGAATTATATACCATGTATGGTATTATAGCATAAAAAGGGATTATATAAAAATGCTAAAAATTTGGACAGATGGCAGTTGTCTTGGCAACCCTGGACCTGGGGGCTGGGGATTTATTGCTACAGATGGCACAAATATCGCCGAACGCAGTGGTGGCGAAAAAAACACTACTAACAATCGTATGGAATTGATGGCTGTTATACGCGCATTGACAGCCGCCAATCGACATAACGAACTGGAAATTCATACAGACAGCCAATATGTTAAAAACGGCATGTTACAGTGGATGCAAAATTGGAAAAAAAACAATTGGCGCACTTCGACCAAGAAACCCGTAAAAAACCAAGACTTATGGCAAGAACTGGATCGTTTGGCATCACGCAAAAAAATTCATTGGTATTGGGTACGTGGTCACAATGGCAACGAAATGAACGAACGCGTTGATATATTAGCGCGCAGCGCCGCCGAAAATCTAAAATAAATCCCAATTCTGGGATTTTTTTTATAAACACAAAAAATCCCCCGAACGGGGGATTCTTTCACCTTTCTTTCATTATTTTACACTGTCATCATAAACAGAATACAACTTTCCGTTATGTTTGATTCTCAGTGTCTTGGTGGCGCCATCACTCATATACTTATCTCCAGCAACCATGTTGCCAAAGAATGTGACACCAGCAACTTTTACATGCAGTGATACATCTGTCTTTTCTACACTGCGCAGATACAGCTTTTGTCCATCAACATGCAGTATGCGTCCACAGTCGCCAGATTCATCCGCACCAGCACCATAACCAATTGTTGTCAAATCTGATGAACATTGACTGCGTGTTGATGTTGAACCATAATTCACAACATGTGCGCCCTTGTAATAATCTTCGCCAACATTTACACACTGTTGTTTTGCTGTGGCAACATATGATCCACCAGCGCAACTGATTTGACATTGTTCTGCCTTGGTCATACCACTTGCTTTATTATATGTATAACCAGATGGACATGGTGAACATGCCGAAGAACCTTCACCAGCCCAGTTTGAACCTGTACACTGCGTCACACTGCTGCCATTACACGCGTAACCTGCTGGACAATCTTGCCATTTTGCATAGAATACCTTATTACCTGTACTACCTTGAGCGATTGTTGTAACTACACTGCCCGTTAAACCACTGTTTGCATACCATGCAACAAATTCATATGATGACTTGTATGCAACAACTGGCAATGTTACTGGTGTAGATTCGATTGTATAAGTCACAGGTATCAAACCAGACATTTTCGAATTTCCATCCATATATGTAATCGTATATGTAATCACCTTACAATCACCAGACGCATCATGATCAGTATATGTGGTTGTATTTGGTGTTTCATACCCAACTGCACATGATTTAACATTCGAACCAGATGTGCTACCTGCAGATACTGTATGTGCACCTGTGTACCATCCCCAGTTATAGTTGCTATTATCAGGTGTTGTGCACAATGCGTCAGCTGTTACGACCTGTGTACCTGCCTTACATGAAATCTTACAGTCTGATTTTACATCATGGTCACCAGCTGTTGTACCACTGATTGAATAACCGCTTGGGCACGATGTACATGATGCTGCACCAGCACCAGAATATGTATTGCCATTACATACAGTACATACATTTGTGCCACCTGCGCTGAAAGTGCCAGCCAAACACTTGGTACATGTTGGCGCGCGTGTTCCAACACCTGCTGCACCGAAACCAGCATTACAATTCGTGATATATGTAACAGAGCCATCATTTGACACATTCAATGTACATTTGCCATTTGATACTTCGGCACAATTCTGGGCCCACGCAGCATATATTGTTGCAGGGGCTTTGACGGTCCAATTTGCACCATCATCAGTTGATGTACCATCTTTATGCAGATATTGTGTACCTGTTGCATCAAGTGATGTCACATCCGCTTTTTGTTCTTTATAGAATCCACGGAAAGTATAACCACTGCGTGTTGCAATCAATTGTGCAGCCACATTTGCATCCAGTACCACACCACATGTCGAATCGCTGTACCAACCAGGTGCATCTGTCTTTTTATACAATGTATCTGTACTGCCAGCTGTACCACCATTTGAATTCAATGTAATCGCATTACATTTTGCAGTCCATCTGGCATACAATGTCTGAGAACCAGTTTTATCCCAGTTGCGTGCAGATTTGCCCGCAGATGTATAGTACTGTTTACCACCTGTTGCATTTGCGGTGTCATAATATCCTGCAAATGTATAGCCCGAACGGGTTGGCAATGTGATTGGTGTTGGCATTGCACTGTCATATACAGCATTTACACTTGTTGTACCTGCTTCTGCGTCTGTTGCATTTTTATCCAATGTCACACTTGAAGACTTGGCAGTCCACTGGGCATACAATGTGACTGTTGCACCAGATGTTGCTGTCAGATTCGCAACTGCCTTGTTCGCATAGCTTGTACCACTGCCATTTGCTGCTGTATTCCAGTTCTTGAATGTCCAACCTGTCAAAGCATACGCATTTGCTGTCAACGCAACACCATCGTCATATTCACGGGACTGATTACTCATTGTACCGCTGATAGATGCGCTGGCTGTTGATGGTTTGTTGCTGTTGAATACAACTGTGTACTTATTTGCTGTACAGGTTGGGCTGTATGTGTTGCTTGCGCCCAATGTATACCCTGTATTACAGCTGCCTGAATAATCAACTGCACCACTGTTTGACACAGCTAATGAGCATGTACCATTATCAGGTTTCTGACATGATGCCGCCCATGCTGCATATATCGTCTTGTCCGTATTTACAATCCAATTCGTACCACTCGTCGTACTTGCGCCACTCTTGTTCAAATATGCTGTTGCTGTATTATCGTCAGCACTTACATCTGACAAATCACTTGCAAAGAATCCACGGAATGTATAACCACTGCGTGTCGGAACAATATTTGTCGTGGTGCTGTATGCTGTTGTACAGCTGCCGTTTATATACCAACCAGTTTCGTCTGTCTTCTTATATAATGCTCCAACTGTACCTGCTGTACCACCATTGGCATCCAATGTAATCTTGTTACAATCAGCAACACAGCTTGGGGTGTATGTTGCATACCCAGATACTGTGTAACCAGTCTGACATGTCGCAGAATAATGTACATCTCCATCTGTTTCTACTTCCAATGTACATGTACCGTTCGATGGTTTCTGACATGGCGTCGCCCATGCTGCATATACTGTTATCGGACTGTTGATTGTCAGATTAGATCCCGCAGCTGATAATGCACCATCCGTCTGGAAGTACTGAACCGTTATTGGATCGTTGTTTGTCGCATCACTGTGCTTCTTGTCATAATAACCACGGAATACATATGGTTCTTTGCCATCTGTATCATAGAAGTATTCTTCACCAGGCAAGATCAAATCCTTGTCAGACGCAGCAGTATATGATGAAGAACACGCATCATCAACATACCAACCCGTCAGATCCGCCTTCTTCCACAAAGTCTTGCTCTGTGGCGGATTCAAATTATCTGTATAATTCAAATCAAAGGTCACAGGTATACAACTTGCTGTCCACTGGGCATACAAGGTTACAGATCCACCACAGGTCGATGTCAAATTCTTGACACTAGCCTTATCTGCATAGCTTGTACCACTGCCGTCAGCCTTGGTGTTCCAGTTCTTAAAGGTATAACCAGTCAATTTATAACCGTTTGATGTTACAGCCTTTGCAGTATCATATGTATGGCTGCTGCTGGCTGTACTGCCTGTAATCGATGCAGTCGCCGCGCTTGGTTTGTTACTGTTGTACTTTACTGTATATGTGCATGCTGTCCACTGGGCATACAAAGTAATGCTGCCACCACATGTTGTAACCAGATTATTGACACTGGCCTTATCCGCATAGCTTGTACCACTACCGTCCGCCTTGGTGTTCCAACCAGTAAATGTCCAACCTGTCAGCTTATAACCATTTGCAGTCAATGACTTGGATGTTTCATATGTATGGCTGCTGCTGGCTGTATTGCCTGTAATCGATGCAGTCGCCGTGCTTGGTTTATTGCTGTTGTACTTTACTGTATATGTGCACGGTGTCCACTGGGCATACAGATTTACTATTGCACCAGATGTTGATGCTAAATTTGCAACCGCTTTGTTCGCATAGCTTGTACCACTGCCATCTGCTGCTGTATTCCAACCAGTAAATGACCAACCTGTCAACTTATATGCATTGGTTGTCAATGCAACACCATCATTATACTTACGCGGCTGATTGCTCATTGTACCGCTGATTGATGCACTCGCTGTTGATGGTTTATTGCTGTTGAATACAACAGTGTATTCATTTGCAATACAGCTTGGGGTGTATGTTGCGTACCCAGATACTGTGTAACCAGGCTGACATGTCGCAGAATAATGTACATCTCCATCTGTTTCTACTTCCAATGTACATGTGCCGTTCGCAGGTTTCTGACATGGCGTAGCCCATGCTGCATATACTGTTATCGGACTGTTGATTGTCAGATTAGATCCCGCAGCTGATAATACACCATCCGTCTGGAAGTACTGTGTCGCAATAACAGTATTTTCTGTTGCATCCGCATGCTTCTTGTCATAGTAACCACGGAATACATATGGTTCTTTGCTATCTGCATCATAGAAGTATTCTTCACCAGGCAAGATCAAATCCTTGTCAGACGCAGCTGTATATGATGAAGAACACGCATTATCAACATACCAACCCGTCAGATCAGCCTTCTTCCACAAAGTCTTGCTCTGTGGTGGATTCAAATTATCTGTATAATTCAAATCAAAGGTCACAGGTATACAATTTACTATCCATTTTGCATACAAGGTTTTGTTTGCTGCAAATGTTGTCAAACGACCACTTACAACAGCACCATTGGCATCTATAATCTGTGTACCACTACCAGCCTTGCCCGTATAGAAACCGCCAAAGATATAACCTTTGTATGTTGGTATCGCAGTCAATTTGCTAAATGCAGTTGTTACGGCACTAGTCGTATACCAGCCTGTGTTATATTTCAAATATATCATAGAAGGGTCTGCATTTGTTGTTGCATCAATACCTGTCGCCGTATTAGCTGTTGCATAATACTTAGAATCCAATGTAACAGTATAAACAATTGCGTTCCACTTTGCATACAATGTTACATTTGCTGTTGGGGTATAACTTGCCCCTGCTGCATACGAAGTCCCAGTCAGTCCAGAATTTGTATACCAACCAGCAAAGGTATAACCTGTTCTGCTTGGTGTTGGCAATGTTGCAGATTGACTGATCCACTGCGCGTACCATGTTGTACTGTTATTTACATTAGTCTTTGCTGCACTTAAACCATCTTCTGTAATAAATTCTATGCCAACATAACGCTTTGAACCGTCAGAAGTACCATATCCATCAAACAGATAAGATACTTTTTCACTGCCTTTTGATACAGAGCCACCATTTGCATTATATGTAACTGTATAGCTGCGACTTGGAACTGATATCAAACCATTGGTCGCCAATCCCATAGACTTGGTGCGTGAACTGTCTGTATAAACACTCGTATCATATGTTGTATACAGTTTTGACATACCACCTGTACCGTCTGTACCTGGGTTCAGCACAATTTCATAATTATTAGGTGTCCACTGGGCATACAATGTCCCCGCTGGCAACAAGATTGATACACCTGCTGCATATGATGTACCTGTACCATCTGCCTTAGTATTCCAGTTTTTAAATGTATACCCCGTTCTGGTTGGTGTTGGCAATGTTGATGGCTGTAAGGTCCATTGTGCATACCACGTTTGATTGCCGACATTACCCTTACCCTTGGTCAATCCAGCAGATGTAATATAATTATTAGAACCAATATACTGATTTGACCCAGTTGTAGAATCATAGAATCCATTAAACTTATATGTAGAAGAAACACTTGTTGGTGTTACAGAACCACCATTGGCATCCAATGCGGTTGCCATTACGCGTTGTGGCACCGTAATAGCATTGGCAGATTCGCTCATTGCTTTTGTGCGAGAACTGTCAAGATAAACAGCCGTATTGTACTTTGGATACAATTTAGTTGTGCCAGCTGTTGTTGCACCGTTACCGTTCAATGTTATTTCATAATTGTTCGCAGTCCACTGGGCATACAATGTTACATTTGCTGTTGGGGTATAGCTTGCCCCTGCTGCACCAATCTTTGTCCCACCAGATGCCGCTGTATACCAACCAGCAAAGGTATAACCAGATCTGCTTGGGGTTGGCAATGTTACTGCCTTACTTGTCCACTGGGCATACCATGTCTGGTTACCGGCTGTACCCTTACCCTTGGTAACACCATCAGCAGTCAAAAATTCGCTTCCAATGTATTTAGTACCGTCACTCGTCGCACTAAAGAACCCATTGTATGTATAGTTGGCTGTCAATGTGCCACTCGCTACAGAACCACCGTTAGCATTAAAGGTTACTGTATAGCTACGACTTGGACGTGTAATAGCATTAGTCGCCTGATCCATCAATTTGCTACGTGAACTATCCAGATATGTACCTGTCGCGTATGTCGTATACAATTTGGTTGTTCCATTGCTGGTCGCACCGTTACCGTTCAATGTTATTTCATAATTGTTCGCAGTCCACTGGGCATAAACAGTAATATTTGCTGTTGGAGTGTATGACACACCAGCTGCACCTATCTTTGTGCCACCGGACGCCGCTGTATACCAACCAGCAAAGGTGTAACCTGTTCTGCTTGGTGTTGGCAATGTTACAGATGCGCTGTTCCACTGGGCATACCATGTCTGGTTACCGGCTGTACCTTTACCCTTGGTTAAACCTGCATCTGTAATAAGGCCATTTGATCCAATATATTGACTTGTGCCACTTGTCGAATCATACATACCCTTAAATTCATATGTTGATGTCGCACTAGATGGGGATACAGAACCGCCATTTGCATTATATGTAACTGTATAGCTGCGACTTGGAACTGTGATGCCGTTCGCAGTTGTGCTCATCGCAATTGAACGATCGCTGTCTGTATAAACACCCGTATTATACTTTGGATACAATTTGGTTGTTCCATTGCTGGTCGCACCGTTGCCATTCAATGTTATTTCATAATTGTTCGCAGTCCACTTTGCATACAATGTTACATTTGCTGTTGGGGTATAACTTGCCCCTGCTGCATACGAAGTCCCAGTCAGTCCAGAATTTGTATACCAACCAGCAAAGGTATAACCTGTTCTACTTGGTGTTGGCAATGTTACTGCCTTGCTTGTCCACTGGGCATACCATGTCTGGTTACCGGCTGTACCTTTACCCTTGGTTAAACCTGCGTCTGTAATACGGCCATTTGATCCAAT